>NZ_JAFIFD010000057.1 GCF_020832205.1 Exiguobacterium sp.
GTCATCCATCACGCTCACATATTAAATTTCACAGGTGACAGTTATCGTGTCACGCATGCGTTGTCGAAACACTAAAACCTAGCTGGCAAAGTTCTGTACTTTTCGTTGCATTATTGTGCACATTTGTATTGCAAAATACACCAACTTATAAACCACAAAAATATCTCCTTCAGTTGTGGCTTTTATTGCGTTATTTAACTCAGTTCTATTATTTTTTCGACTAGATATTTTTTCTACATACATCACTAACCTTAATCCCTTTTCATCCGCATACTTCTCTATAGCATGTTCTTGCATATCTAAGTTCTGCTCTCCTGTACTTACACGACAGTATCCAATTACTCTATTCATAAAGTACCAACCTTTCTATTTTCCCATACGTTTTATATACATACTATATTAGACGAGTTTATAGACAAAAACCACAAAAAAAGAAAGCACAAACGTTCATTTGTACTTTCTTACTAATTTATCTATAAAACGATGGTTTAATAGACAAAATATTATTTGATTTTTATTTCAAATTCTTGTTTTAAAATTTCTATCGTATGGTTTTCAACACCATCATTTGTACCAAGTTTACCACGGAAAGCTCTGATTAAGATAGATTCTCTGATACCTTCCAATTTTAGAGTAGTATCTTTTATCAGTTTCAGCACTTCTCTTTCCTTGTGTAGCATTTTTTCAATCTTATTCACTACTTGCTTTTGCTCTTCAATTGGGGGAACAGGAACAGGTATACGACTTAATTCTTTTTGGTTTATTTTAGGAAGTACTGATCTTGATCCAGCTGTAGATGCTTTTTCAACAAAAACTGGAGAAAGCATATACCAGTAAAGATATTTAGTCTCTAAACAAGTATTAATTGGATACATATCAGCGCTACACAAACCTTCAAACGGTGCAATGATGACTTTCGATAAGTATGGTCGTATTTTAGAATATAGAATCTGCTCCTTATAAAAATAATGTTTCGGACTTTTCACTTGCGATTCTTGTATTGTTTGATAGTTTAAAAGCTCTCCCGTATACTTCCTGATATTATCGGGAGCAATATGAGGAAATTCTTGGTACAGGCTTGGATCCACTAAATTTGAATTAACTTTTGCCACTTCGCCAAATGTTCTCCATTCCCATTTGCTTGGAAGAGAATCTTGATTCCCAATTATACTGTAGTGTTCACCCTTTACTTTATGAAGTTCACCACGAAAAGCTTTTTTTAACAATGCATCTCTTCGCAACGTCGAAGCTTCTTGAACTTCCTCAAGTATTTCTTCAATCTGATCGAGCTTACACAAAAGTTGCTCAATTTTTTCAACAATCCTTTTTTGTTCTTTTAAGGGAGGTAAAGGTAACGGATAAACTTCCAAATATTTTTTAGGAACGCGTTGTTGACCAACAGCGCCAGTCATTTTAATTTTAGCCTGTTTTCTAAAACTCTCTGTTCTCAGTAAATAAAAAAGATAATTTTCATCAACAGCTTTTGTTGCACGAAGAACATGAAACTCAGTTGAACCAAATCCAAATTTATTCTTCAGATCTTTAGCTATAACAACGTTACCATTTTCCATACATGGAGTAATTTTAGCAAAAAGAACATCGTTTTCTTCAAAATAAGTATATCCTTTTTTAACTTTTTGAAATTCTCGTTCTTCTAATCTCTCTATCCTTCCTTTTTTTGCACTTACCATACCCATCGGTAAAAAACTGCAATATTGCTCATCTGGAACCTCTAATTTTGGTTTAGTTGGATTTATAGTAACTACTTGACCTAGATTTACAAATATCCAATTGTTCGGTATTTGAAATGGATGGTCGTTCAAAGGTAAACACAATTCTTCCACTAATTCATTTATTTTTTTTCTACTCTTACTCAATTTTTAATTACCTCATTTTTTTCAACAGTACTTAATTCGTCAACGATTTCACTTAACAAGGTTATTGCACTTTGAAGCTTGAAGACTGTATCTTCTGCTGACTCAAGCGGATCTGGTAAAGTATCGTATTTTGAAAATGAATCGTCTATTATAAGACCAACATCTAAACTATCATTATTTTCGGCGATAGATTCTCTTGTGAAGACATTCCATCGAGGGTCATTTACTTTAGAGCGGTCTGGAGCAATGTACGCTTTCATGAAGTTTTCGAAATGAGACATTTCAAGTTGATTTCGTTTCCCAAAAGTATTCATATTTGTTCGAAGATCATAAACCCAAACGCCTTCTGTATTGTCTCGCTCAGTTTTACCTTTAGTAAAGAATAGAACGTTAGTTTTAACACTTTGAGCGTAAAAAATACCTGTTGGTAAACGAAGGATAGTATGCAAATCACACTTGTTCATTAAGTCTCTTCTAATTTGAGTTCCTGCACCACCTTCAAATAGTACGTTATCTGGTACAATAACCGCAGCCCTAGCTTGACCATCTTTATTCAATCCATTATAAATTAATTGTAAAAAATTTAGTTGTTTATTCGGTGTGTCATATGTCAAATCGTCCCTTGTTACTCGTTCACCCCCTTTTTTTGTTCCAAAAGGAGGGTTTGTAAGAATGACATCAAAATTTTTCATCCATTTGCCGTTACTTGATAAAGTATCACCTTGTTCTATACGACCTTCAATATCATGTAACAACGCATTCATTAATGCCAAACGGTGTGTATCCTTTACAAGTTCCATTCCTGCAAAAGCTTCATGCTTTTGAAACTCCACTTCCTCTACACTTAAATTGAAATGATTATCCGTTTTTTCTTTCACATGCCGATCTGCTGCAATCATAAAACCAAAGGTTCCAGCAGCAGGATCAGCACAACGTTCTCCTGGTTTTGGATCAATCAATTGCACCATTACATCAATCAAAGGACGAGGTGTAAAATATTGACCTGCTCCTGATTTTGTCTCACTCGCATTTTTTTCAAGCAAACCTTCATAAAGATCCCCTAATCCTTCTTGTTTAGCATTGTACCAATCAAGTGCATCAATAGACTTGATAATTTTTTCTAAATTTTTTGGTTCTTCAATGCTAGTAGAAGCATCACTGTAAACGAGACGCAATTTATCATTTTCGTTGCTACCTAAATCAAGAAGAAGTTTTTGATAAAATTGTTTCAATAGTAAGCCTTCTTTTTCAATAAGATCATTCCAACGATATCCTTCTGGAATGATCACTTCAGTCTCTTGCTCCTTCATCATTTTTAAGAACAGTAGATACGTTAATTCTGTTACATATTGTTGATAATTAATTCCGTCATCCCGTAATACATTACATAGATTCCATAATTTTTTTACAATTTCTTGGTTCGTCATTTTACTCCTCCAAATTTCCTATTTATACGATTAGTTTATAATTAACTAACTAATAAGCAAGTCAATTTTATTATTATAACGCAAATAGTGCTGCTAAATTAAGTCAGCAGCACTATAACTATACTATCCTACATACAAGTTATCATTAATTGTCGCCACAATAGGATCAATTAAATCACCAAATTCTCTTTGCAGTGTTCTAAAACCACCATTACTCTTAAATGGTTCTTCCATAAATGCATCTTCTGATGTAGGCGCCAAAACAGGGAATAACAATAATTGTTTTTCAATCCGTTCTAACCATTTTTTCTGCCTCGGTGTCCAATCATGAAGAACATGTACCTTTTGCATCGCATATTTGATGCGAGTTTCATGATCAACTAACGCTACACCAAGAGCGGCTTGGCGAATAAAGCTAATGATATCTGCAGCAATCTCTTCATTCTTCGCTTGCTTCCAAGCTGTTTGTAAATGTGATTGCTTAAAACCTTTCGTCTCCAAAATTGTGATAAGTTC
The DNA here is from genome assembly GCF_020832205.1 of Exiguobacterium sp. Taxonomy (GTDB): domain Bacteria; phylum Bacillota; class Bacilli; order Exiguobacteriales; family Exiguobacteriaceae; genus Exiguobacterium. The sequence goes on from NZ_JAFIFD010000057.1 coordinate 3,821, forward strand.
TCGCAAATCTTTTCTAGTCAAGTCTTTTGGACGAGTACAAATCAACTGCAGAGCTGGTATTTCGTTCATATTGTCTTTTACGAATTGAACAAATCCATCTAAGTAATCTTCAGGGCGCTCATTTCCCTCTCCATATCCTCGACTCACTTCTGTAACTTCATCTTCATGAGTAGAGATATATCGACGACCTGCTTGGGCTTTGTACTCTCCCATATACTCAAATAAGATTGAATGATCAATGGCTTCTTGAGGTGAGTAGTTCTTCACTTCACTAATCCAGTCATCAATACTTTTCCCGTCAGATAGTTCTTCAAATTTCTTTTTGTCCGCTTCATTCAGTCGTTGCTTACGACGTTGTAACTTGGCGGTTAATTGTTCACTAAAGAAACTCACTTCTTCTTCTGTTTCTGCGTTAGCTAACCGCTCATGCAATTCTCGAATGCTGTGATTTTGACTTTTCACAACAGGCTTCATTTCTGTATATTTCTGAAGTTTATCATATATCCCAACGGCATCATAAATATTAAAATGCGTTTTATTGATCTCAGGACAAAGTCGCGTCGCACGACCAAGCATTTGGTCGTAAAGAATCCGAGATTGTACACGTCGCATGAACACAATATTCGTAATACTTGGCACATCAATACCTGTAGTAAGAAGATCAACCGTAACAACTACATTTGGCAATCGTTCATTTTTTAAGCGTTTAATCGCTTCAAGCGGTTTGTAAATAGAACCCGTAATTTTTACAATTGAATCGTCTTCAACCTCATCACCACGGTCTTTAAAAGCCTCTTTTAACAACCGTACAATTAAATCGGCATGCTGATCTGTGGCAGCAAAAATAAGTGTCTTTTCTTTACCCATAGGATCAATGTACTCTACAAGCTTGTTTAATATAGCCCTGTTAAATGGTTCGGTAATAACTCGCTTGTTGAACTGTTCAACTTCAAAATGAAGAGTATCTTCTACTTTTTCTAATTGAACTTCATTGTTCTCAGCATCGTATACTTCTACTTCGGTGTCTTTTTCAAAAGTAATCCCTAACGTCGATAATTCGGTTTTAAATACATATGGAGGTTCATGATCAGTTAAAAAACCATCCAGAACCGCTTCACTATATGAATACTTAAAGATTGGCATCCCAAATATCTCCGTTGTATGAAGAGCCGGCGTTGCTGTAAGCCCTAAACAGGTTGCATCAAAGTAGTCAATAACACGTCTGTATTGGCTAATGTAGTCGTTCTGGTCTTCAAACAATAGTTCATCATTTGTCATTTCTCGATCGCTAGTATACCCTCTGTGAGCTTCATCCACGATAATGAAATCATATTGCCCTACACTTGGTGTACGGTTTTGATCGCTATAAAACAATCGATGTACCATCCCCTGGACAGTGGATATATGAACTCGAGTCATAATTTCAGGTGTTAAATCATCTAAAGATTTAACATCGTAAATACTTGAAAACGGCAATCCTTCTATTTCTGTATCTTTTAATGCGTTTTCTGTTTGGATACCAAGAGATTTACGATCGACTAAAAAAAGAATCCGTCGACTCTTTTTCGCTTTAATCAAACGATACATAAGTGCAAGTGCAGTTCTTGTTTTTCCCGTACCAGTTGCCATTGCCACAAGCATTTTACGTTGTCCTTCTTGCATTGCTTTTTCAGCTGCTAATACAGCGTTTTGCTGGTAATATCGTAATCCAAACTTCGTAATATCCTCTTCCTGCAACTTTTCATTTGCTAATTCATCGTTTTGACTCAAAAGTAATTGTAAATCTTCTGGTGAATGCCAACCTTCAAGTGGACGGGCATGATCCGTTGGTTTACGAGCATCCCAAAACCATATCCCTGACTCTTCGTGTAACTGTCTTAAGAATGGTCTACCATTAGTCGCATAAAGAAACGGTACTTTATAATCACCTTGTAGATTTAATAACTGTTCATCTCCAACTGAAGCTGCATTTCTAGCATAAGTTTTAGTCTGACTCTCTAAAACAGAAGGTATATTTTTATGCTTTGCTTTGGCTTCAATTAGCCCAACAAGTTGCAAGCCAATAAAGAGTGCATAATCAACTCGCCCCCTCCCAACTTTCCATTCAGCTATAGCCATGTTCTTATTTTTTTCTGGCTTTGTTTTATTTGTATACGCATTTAAATTAAGGGTGTCAGCTTCCCAACCTGCGGAGCGTAGTTTTTCATCGATAATCATTCTTGTTTCAGCTTCTGTCAGGTATTGATTTCGACTATTGTTTTTAGCTTTCTGTCTACGTTCCTTTTTCAAATCGGAAGTTACTAATTTTGCATCTTTGCGAATAGTATCTAATTCTTCTTCTAGATGTTTGACTTTAAGATCATATTCTTTTTGTAATTTATCCAGTTCTAACCTTTCTTCTCTTTTACTCGGGTCACAATAAGAAGGAGCTTCAAAGTTCCAATCTCCGTATACTTCCATAAACCAGACAGATATACGAAATGCAAGATGGAGCGTCGCTTTTGCCTCTTCAACTTCTCCATATTCCGCTCCATGAACAGCTTTGTTACCCTTTTTACGTATTGTCTCAAATAATTCAATTAACTCGGAGTGAAGAATCCCTTCTTTCCTCAACTTGTTAATTCGATCAACTTGTTTTGTATCATAAGTTTCTTGAAAATTTTCAAGAGCAAAAATATATTTCGTCATCGTCTCAGCAAATAAACGTAACTTCATTAGTGTAGTATGGGGATCAATGTAAATATTTCGTTCTGCTGATTCTCCTAAATTAGCTAGAACCGACCATTTATCATTTAAAAAGGAAAAATTACTTTTCATAGTCACCACCACTTTATCTAGTATTTGTAATCATTATATCATCGGAGTGTATAAGATTTACAGAACGTTCATTTTAATGAGTTGTTAGCCACTTTATTGTAATACTTTAAACTAGGCGCTAATCTAAATCTTATTATTCATTTTTCAATAAAATCGATATTTTATTTAATAAAAAGAGGCTTCATTTACGAAGCCCCTCTTTCATCACAAACTCCTATTGCGCCACCTTTAAACTTCTTATGATTTGTCCTATATTGAAATTCTGCTTCTCCTACAGCCCATTGCCCAGTATGTTCATTGTGAACCCATCTCGTATAGTAATTCTTTGAAATAGTATTATTAATATCAAAATGTATGCAATGTAGTATTTCTTCCTCATGTAAATTTTTCAGGTACTCTACAATGGACTTTCTAACTATCCCGGTATTTTTTGCAATAGTATCAATTTTAATATATGAGAGTGGATAAGATGTTGAAGAATAAAACATATAAGCAACAATATTAAAATACGTCGCAAATATTTTCGGTCTGTAATTACTATTCATACTTGCTATTTTATTTATATCTTTGTAAAAAACTTTAGCAAATCCCATATCTTCATCCTTCCCAGTAGGTTTAATAAAGTAAGTATTTGCGTGTTTTAAGTGATTTATTTGATTGAACATCTCAATATCTTCATATATTTCTATATGACCTTCTGTTTGAAGTCTTAGAAGCGATTGGTTAGTGCGCGTTTTTGTCGAACTTTGTTCCAGGTTCATTCCTAGACATTTCATTAAGTGATTCACTCCAGTAAATGCGACTCCTTGAAAGTTATTAGCAAGTGTCTTAATTACCGCTAAATGATATACATCTAGATCACCGTACTTGCCCAGTTTTTTCGTTTCAATTAATGACTTAGAAAGCATGATGAATGACTCTCTATTTTCTTCCTGCAATGATTTTGATGAATTATTTTTACCCAACTTACTTTTACTCCATTTCTACTTTTAATTTTTTGACTTTTTTAATTAAGTAGACAATCCACAATCCCTACAGCAAATGAGGCTCCGCCGAATGCTGTTCATATTTATATCTACTTATATTTTTGTATCTAATTTATCTTCTATCTATTCCTTACTTATTATCACCAAAATATCTATATAATTTCTGGGATATTTAACTTTCATGGTGTACCTGGTTTACAGGTGTCTTTTTTTAGGGATGTATCCAAAATCTAAGTGTAGTTATCGAATAACCGAATAAACCCTAACCAAAATTCAGGTACGCTTTTTATTTTGTTAGTTAACTCGTAATGTTTTTTTGGAGTTTACTTAACTCTAATTTCAGTAAACACCTTACCGGCAATTCTTATTTTAACTTCAGTGAAGTTCCGATTCTTCACTTTCTCAGCAATATGATTTAATAGCATTGGTCCTAGAGTCTTCTTTGAAATATCTTTAATTATTTCTCGAATAATTTTGGTACCTTTAGAGACATTACATGATTTACATAATATCCACGCATTCTCAGAAACACTAGCCTTGTTAGGATTACATATATTTTGGGGAAGTTTGTGATCAACTTGCAAATTGAACTCACTACCACATATTTGGCAAGCGGTCCCATAAAGTAAAAATGCTTTTTGCTTTTGTTCATTACTAAACTCCCCACCATTTTCTCTGCGTATTTTTTCTCGACTGTTGTTACATTCTCGACAAGCAGATGTTAAGCCATCCTTTTTACTTTTGTCTTTAGAAAATTTCATTTCATCTTTTTCCATAAAACATTTCGTGCATTTTTTTCTCATTATTAGTGGTAGTCAATTACTCTCACTCACTCCCACTTCTACTACCTACCCTCACTTTCTTATCTAACTTTTATTTTTCAAATATAAATCGTCTGGATGTTGAAAACGATTAATACCTCTCAAATCACATTATACTAAATACGAAATCGGCTATTTTCTTAAGTAACAGCAGCAAAATATTAAGGAAACGTGCAAAATGCACAACCTAGAACTTTTTTCGGAAATCTTAACTTTTTTTATTTTTGTCTTTATATCTTCTAAATCCAGGTTTAAAAGAGTTAGTAAATTAATGACCTTTAATAAACTTGAACCTAGTTTACTTGTCTCGTCTCGATAATTTTTTTGGATCCCTTCATGTGTAGCTTTGGCAGCTTATAAAGACTTTTTGAGTCCATTGCTTTAAGGATTGACGGGATCTGCATTTGTAATTACAAAAAAAGAGCAACTAGATACCAGTATCATTTAGTCGCTCAGAATATTCGTATTCATTTTCGCTTACTTTATACTAAAGTCATTTAAGGGACTGTACAGTTTCCCTATCTCTAGAATACTTTCTTGTTCAAGCCCTCTTAAGTATTTGACCGTCATTTGTGTATCATAATGTCCTAGTAAGCGACTTAAGCTGTATACATCGATCCCGTTCCGTAATTGCTTCTGAGCAAAATAATGACGACAGTCGTGAGGAGAACATCTTACTTCGGCTCTTACCCCGGCATTCTTGCAATGTCTTCTTAAAATCTTATTTATGGTAGAACGGTGCAGTTGGACAGCAGATTGATCTAAAAAATAATAATTCTCTATTTCTTCATTATTTTTATGCTTAAAACGCTTCTTTCTTTCTAGTTCATATTTCCTCATATATCTCCGCATCGTTTTACTAATATATACTAAACGCTGTTTTGACCCCTTCCCGTGAATCAAGATGCTCTTTGAAGAAATATCATTCGTTGTAATTGATATTAACTCTGAAACACGAATTCCTGTATCGAAGAGTACTATTAATATGAGTTTGTCGCGAATGTTCGAATACGTTACTTCTTTCACATCATTAATAATCCTTTTAACTTCATCGTCATTAAAAGTTGTTATAACTCGCTTTTCTTCTTTGAGATTTTTAATTTTTCTCATCGGATTTTCTGACTCACCTATGAATTCCTCATCAATCAAGTAGTTAAAGAACACTTTCAAAGTGGCAATATTGTTATTGATTGTCGCCGCTCGTTCACACCCTAATTGCTGGTGATGTTGGATATACTTTTTTACATGAATAGCTTTAACCTCTTCAACATATTCTACCCCCATATGAAGTTTCATAAATTCTTGCCATTTGGTTAATCTCCATACACACATCTCAATATACTTTGATTGTCTTCCTTGAATTTGTTGATTAAGTTTAAAGTCATCCATCAACACTAAAATTTCATTCATAAAATCAGCTCCCTTTCATTCACAAATAACGTGAGTAAAAGAGAGCTGATTTTGAAATAGAATTGTTGCAGGTGATTGGATTTATCATTCATCTACAACTAGAAACCGTTGATACAAAAGCGTTCAAACGCCCTTAACCTAACATCGTCACGCCTTTTATTCCCACTCGATCGTTGCCGGCGGCTTCGACGTGATGTCGTACAGCACACGGTTGACGTGGCTGACTTCATTGACGATGCGGACCGAAATCTTCTCAAGCACGTCCCAAGGAATACGCGCCCAATCCGATGTCATGCCGTCGATTGACGTAACGGCACGGACGCCGACCGCATAGTCGTACGTACGCTCATCGCCCATAACCCCGACAGAACGAATCGGCGTGAGAACGGTGAAGTATTGCCAGATGTCGCGTTCGAGTCCGGCTTTTTTCACTTCTTCACGGAGAATCGCATCCGATTCGCGAACAATCTCAAGTTTCTCTTCTGTGATCTCACCGAGGACGCGAATCCCAAGACCTGGTCCCGGGAACGGCTGACGCCATACGATGTAGTCTGGAAGGCCAAGTTCCGTACCGAGTTCACGAACTTCGTCTTTGAAGAGCGTGTTGAGCGGCTCGATCAACGTGAAGTTCATGTCTTCCGGAAGTCCGCCAACGTTATGGTGCGACTTGATCGTTTGCGCTGTGTCCGTCCCGCTCTCGATAATGTCTGTGTAAAGCGTTCCTTGGGCAAGGAAGTCCATGTCGACAAGTTTAGACGCTTCTTCGTCAAACACGTAAATGAACTCGTTGCCGATGATTTTCCGTTTTTGTTCCGGATCAGAAACACCTGCGAGCTTCGCCATGAAACGGTCACGCGCATCGATTTTAATGACTTTCATGTTAAAACCGTCAGCGAACGTCTTCATGACACTATCCGCCTCGTTTTTACGGAGCAAGCCGTGGTCGACGAACATACACGTCAACTGGTCACCGATGGCCCGGTGGACGAGTGCCGCGACGACCGATGAATCGACACCGCCAGACAAGGCGCAAAGTACTTGCTTGTTGCCGACGATCTCACGAATTTTCTCAACTTCGATGTCGATGAAGTTTTCCATCGACCATTCACCTTTGGCGCCACACACTTCATAAATGAAGTTCTTCAAAATATCGTTTCCGTATTCTGAATGACGAACTTCCGGGTGGTATTGAACCCCATACATTTTAAGGTCATCGTTTTTAATCGACGCGACCGGGCAAGACGGGTTCGTTCCATCGACAGTGAAGCCGGCTGGTGCCTCCATGACGAGGTCGCCGTGGCTCATCCAAACGGTATGTTCAACAGGAAGACCCGTGTAGAGCGCTGAAGCTTCCGGTGTCGAGAACAACGTCGCTTTTCCGTATTCACGATGCGCCGCACGCTCGACACGTCCGCCGAAGTGGTGGGTCATCAACTGCATACCGTAACAGATTCCGAAAATCGGAATACCGAGCTCGAAAATTTCCGGGTCGCAGCGATAAGCGCCTTCTGCGTAAACACTGTTCGGGCCGCCCGAGAAAATGATGCCGGTCGGGGCGAGTTCACGAATTTCTGCAGCAGTCATCTTGTGTGAATGAAGCTCACTGTATACACCGAGGTCACGAACTCGGCGTGTGATCAACTGGTTGTATTGTCCTCCAAAGTCGAGCACCAAAATCATCTCTTGTTCCATTTTCACAAAACCTCCACCTTTCTGCCTTCTTCTCAAAAAAAGGACGCGCCTCTCCCACGGATTCACCAAACCGAAGAAGAAGCACGTCCCATTTCTTTGTATACGAAACGTGCTCCTTCATAGTCGGTCCATTACGGTGGTCCGGTAGAGACTCTCGCGCCAATTCACGAGTATATACGAAGGAATGCATTGTTCAATTATCTAACTAATGCGTCTATCTTACTGTATGCGCCTTGTCACTTCAACTCATAATTCGGCGAATCATGATTTTCCAATATTCTTTATATTTCGAATTTGGAGGCTGATCCGCGTAAATCGTCTGCTCAAACAGCCGGGTCAAACGCGTCATATCTTCGGTTTCATAGTACGCATCGACTTCTTTCGCCAGTTCGGACGGGGTCCGACCGTCGACTTTGAATCCGGCCGTACGCAATCGCTTCACGAGATAACGATGCATCCCGACGAGGCTCGACTCGCTGAGCGGACGACGCATCCACCATTGCAACATGAACGCCCGCTCGATCGCCTTCCGGTTCCAAACGAGGAAAGCGACACCGAACACGATCAGTACCCAGCCCCAGACCGGTATATTGCGAGACTGTTCCGGCAACTCTCCTGGAGCCACATCGTCGATGGCAATGTCATCTTGCGGGCGGTTCGTCGGCTCGTTATCAGTTGAAGATTGCGGATCATTTGAAACCGGGTCAGAACCAGCATCCGACTCCGTCTCGATTTGAAGTAAGTTCGCCTCAGAGAAGCTGATCGTCGCTTCGAGCGGAACCCAGCCTGCCCCTTCCACGAAATACTCGATCCAGGAGTGGGCGTGACGATTACGGACGGTATGCTCGGTTTGCCCTTGAATCACACCTCGGGCATCGCCCATCGTGAACCCTTTGACCCAACGCGTCGGGACGCCGTTTGCGCGAAGCAAGACAGCCGCCGACGTAGAGAAGTTATCACAATAGCCGAGCTGGGTGTCGAACAAGAATTGATCGACGTAATCCGTGTCACCTTCCGGGGTCGCAACGTCTTCCGTATTGTACTCAAAATCTCCTGAACGGAAATACGCCTGGACGGCTTGCGCCTGCTCATACGGCGTCTCGCTGTCAGCCGTAATGTCGGCAGCTAAGTCTCGGACCCGCTCCGGAAGTGTGTCCGGCAGTTGCAAATACGCCTGTTGCTCTTCGTCCGTCAACGTCGTCACCGGTTCATTCAAGTTCAGCTGGGCTTCCGTGAATGCCGGGACGCTGTAGCGTAACTGAATCGTCCGTGGGGTCGCCTGATTCTCGTTGTCGAACACGATTTTCCCTGACGGCCGAATGTGAATCGTCTCGTTCGGGAATGTTTCTTCAATATTCCCGACTCGGAACTCAGTCCCATTCTCCGTCTCGGTTGCTTGCGGATATTCGCCGCCGTACGGCACGAACGTCTGGCGGCGGTCAAATCGGAGAAGCGCTTGCTCGGGCGTCGTGTCGACGTCTGAATCGACAAGCTGCCCGCGGTTATATTCCGAATCAAGCACTGGTGACTCGACCCAGCCTTTTCCGGTGTAAATTTCTTTTGCTTCGATGCGCCAATACCGGGCCGGCACGCCGCGCGCGATGAAGACAATCCCGTCATCTTGTTCAAACGGACCGCCAAGCTGTTCATCGTTCACACCGTACCCGACACGACCGGTACTCGACTGCCCTTCATTCACGGCATTTTGAAAACTCGTCGTGATTCGGTCCGACCAATCGCCGTCGAGCGTCGGGGAGACGCTCGTAAGCACAAGAATGACTGCCGCGAGTAATGCGATGCTGACGTAACGGACGAGCGATTTGCTCGGTCGTTTCGCCAAATCCGTGACGAATAACAAGAAGAGCGATGCGAGGATCGCGAGTACGATTTGATTTTCCCCGTCATAAAGCGTCCACGTATCAAAGTACGCCATCAATCCGAGCGTCGAGACGATCATCCCTAGCACAAAACCGTAGCTCGGGTACGTCCGGCCGACGAGGATGGCAAACAAGACACCGATGAGCGCCATTGCCGAGAAGAAAATGGCTTCTTCCGGTAATTCCCCGCTCAACACACCGCTCAAATCTTCAAGCCAGATTCCGAACCAATCGAGCAAGCTCCCATGATAGACGTATAACACAGCGATGAAGTTAAAGAAGACGACACCAATCAACCCATACCACGGGAGGAGACTTGCGAACATCGGCACGAGCAACAGGAAATAAAACGGCCACATTACGTCGAACGTCGTACTGCCGACGATCGGCTCGACCCAAAACGACAACAAGTATGCGGCTAGCGCCGTATACGCGATTCGTTTCACCCACTCGATCATGTCGTCACCTCGCTCGCCGTGTAAAGATGATAGCTGCCTTGCGTCTCATGCATGAGCTCTCGAACCCACTTCGTCTCGAACGGGCTGATCAAGATGAGGTTTCCCGCCTGTTGTGGCAAGTTGCGTTTTACTCGTTCCACGAGACGCCCTTCTGCTTCCGGCGTCGCCGTCAACAAGTAATGACCGACTTCAGCGCTTTGGTCCGGCAGATGGAAGAGCCGAACCTGTTCTTCGATGACATACAGTTCAAACGGCAAGTTTTTCCGTTCGAGCTGGCGAATCGCCCCGACGAGGAGGGACAAGGAGCGTTCGAACGCTTCTTCGTGCCCGTCTGTCGCCGATGGGACGAAAACGAGCGATAACTTTTTCTCTTGTTCTTGGTCGAACGTCTTCGTCATCAAGTTGTCTCGACGGGCCGATGCTTTCCAATCGATACGGCCGATGCGGTCGCCGGCTGCATACTCGCGCACCCCGCTCGTCGTGTTTGCGACTTCTGTGTATGTCCGTGTCCGGCGATACTGTTCGCCCCGCCCGCCGACCTGCTCATCTCGGGGCAAGTCGAAAGGAAGTTCGGCCGGTGAGACTTCGACGACCGTCTCAAGCCGAAGCGTACGCATCCGGTCAAACAGCCCGAACACATCACGGACATGCAGCCGCGTTCGGTCGAAAACGTGAATGCCGCGTTTGATTTGTTCGATTTCATAGTGGACCGTCTCTTTTCGGCGAAAAAAACGGTCAACCGGTGTGACGACCGGGTCGCTCATGTCAGCGAGACGTTCCGGCGGTGTCTCTTCAAGCGTTACGACCCCGACGAGAAACGGATACTTCCGCTCGATTTGAAGCTCGACGTCCATCGTCTGTCCGGAGACGAGACGCTTCGTCGTGACACGGCGTGACACGTTCGCCGCCGTGACCGGATAGACCATGAAGAGCGTCCAATACACAGCCAAGACAAGGAACGACCACCAAAGCGTCGACGCGACGATACTTCCTTCGATCCGCGCGAACGAGTAAAGCCCGAATGCCGCCGCCCAGACAACGAACAGCTTCATCCAGTTTTTCATACTTCTTTAACCTCACGATCCATCGGAACCGGGAGTTCGTCGAGCCATCCTTTGACGAGTTGGTCTGCCGTCCGGCCTTTATAACGCGCTTCTGCCGTCAGTAAAATCCGATGACCGAGCACGCTCGTCGCAAGCGCCTTGACGTCGTCCGGCAAAACAAAATCGCGGCCGTGAATGTACGCCCACGCCTGGGATGCTTTCATGAGGGCGAGAGTGGCCCGCGGGCTACCACCGAGGTACGTGTTCGCGTCTTTTCTCGTCTCATGGATCAAGCGGACGATGTACTGTTTAACCGCGCTCGAGACGTGAACTTGTTTCACCTCGCGTTGCATTTGTTCGACTTCATGCTTCGTCACGACGCTTTGAAGCGCCTCAAGAGGTTCTGCCTTCTCAAAGCGTGTCAACAGCGCCACTTCTTCATTGAATGATGGGTACCCCATCTCGATCTTCAGCAAAAAACGATCCAATTGGGCTTCAGGGAGCGGATACGTCCCTTCGTGCTCGATCGGATTTTGGGTCGCCATGACAAAGAACGGGGAAGGTAATATTTTCACTTCACCATCGACGGTGACGCTCCGTTCCGCCATTGCTTCGAGAAGGGCCGACTGGGTCTTCGGGGACGTCCGGTTGATTTCATCCGCTAACACGATATTTCCCATGAGCGGACCTGGACGGTATTCAAACTCTTTCGTCTTCTGGTTGTACATCGAGATCCCTGTCAAATCGGAAGGCAACATGTCCGGGGTGAACTGGACGCGTTTAAAGTCAAGGTCGATGGCTCGGCTGAACGTACGGACGAGCATCGTTTTCCCGACACCCGGGACGTCTTCTAGCAATACGTGACCGCCGGCAAGCAATGCGGTCAAACTTTTGGCGATGACATCCTCTTTCCCGACGATCACCGTCTCGATGGCATTGATAATGGATTGAACAGCTGGACGATAGGACATGGCCGACTCCCCTTTTTTCTCTTGTTCGCTACAGTAATATAATTGAATGTTCTGATTTTATTGTGACACATTCATATGACCGATTGAAAGAAATACAACGCATGAATGGGCTATTCCTTCTTTACCCGAAAAAAGGCGCCCTGCCTCGTGATAAGGTGGGCGCATAAATATTTTTACTTCGGTCGCTCGATTTCAAACGACTCGCCAAGTTTGGCATAGAAATTCCCCGCGAGCCGGCTCACAGGTGCCAGCTGTTCCGCGTCGATCCGACCGGCATGATAGAGGTCCGGCTCGATATGGAAACGGACAACACGGGCAATCAACAGATCGGCCGTGACGATCCCTTCGTGCTCGATCGGGACGTGATGATGCAACACGCATTCCATTCGAATCTTCGCTTCTTTCACACCTGGAGTTTGGATGGCTTCACTCGGGACGGTCGTGAACGTCGTACGATCCAGCTCACTTTCTTCCGGGCCGAGCGTCGCTGCCGTCTCGTTCACAAGCGTGACGTTCGATTCATCGACAATATGGATGACGAGTTCCTCGGTGGCGACGGCATTTCGCGCCGTATCTTTCATCACGCCATTCTTTCGTTGAACCGAGACCGAGACGAGAGCCGGATGCGCGGCGACGATATTGAAGTAGCTGAACGGAGCCGCATTCACGACGCTTCCGTTTCGTGTCGTGACGAAAGCGATCGGACGGGGGACGACACTTCCAATCAAAAATTTGTACGTGTCTCGCTCTGTCAAAGCGAGCGGGTCGATGGAAAGCATAAGGCACCTCATTTCTAGTTTTCTCACCTTTACGCTAGTCGCTCCGAATCGGTTCTGTCAAACGAAAGCGCATCGAGATGTGTAGCATTTGATAATTCGGGGTATATCGCTCTAGATACGCCGATTTAGAATAGAGACATTTACAGTTGCACATCGAGTGAGCAGTTCGGTTTTCATAAGAAGAAACGTTTTGTATATTGCGAGTATCAAATGAAGATAATGGAGATGGTTTTTGGCTAAGGAAGGAAGTAGAGCGTATTATGGGCAAGTGGATTGAACAATTGAACAGTCGTCAAATCCTCAGCATCTTGTATGGCGTTTGCATCACGAGCCTCGTCTTGACGGGGATTGCCGCCTGGTTCATCCGAGACGGGGGAGTCTCATCAAGCGAGTTGTTGACTCTCCGTTGGATTTGGATGATTGGGTTGGTCATGTTTATTAGTGCCATTTTGTTAATCGGCCGCCCCCTCATCAAGCGGATGGCGACCCAAAACGAGACGATGCGGATGAAACATGAAGAGCTAGAGCACGTGCTCGAAGCATCGAAACAGAACGAGACGAAGCTCCAATATCGAAACGAGTTGATCGAAGTGTTGGCTTCGAAAGAGTCGCTGTTCGATTACTCGTCGGTCATTGAAAAGATTGTGTTGTTAACGGAAGCTGAATTCGGTGCCCTCCTCCTCGTTAAAGATGGAGAGATCAGTTCGGTCGTCCCGAAAGAGATGACTGAAGAACAACAAGAGAGCTTGAAGACGAAGTCCCTTCTGTTGAAGCGCGCCATGATTTCAAAATTGCCGGCCGCCACTTCTAAAAAAGTAGCCGACGATTTGCATGAGTATCCGTACTATATATACGAAACGGTCATCCCCGTCATGGACCCGTCCGATGACAAGATGATCGGTTGCTTGTATCTCGCCCGTTACGATGAACAATTCGACGCGAGTGAGAAGTCAGAGTTGAACGCATTCGCGAACCAGCTCGCCATTTCGTTGTTGCGGATGCGGCTTTATCGCCAAATGCAACAAGATCGAAAAGAGACGGCGCAACTGATCAACTCGGTGCGCGAAGCGATCCTCTACCTCAACTATGAAGAAGAATCGATCGTCGGAAACCGCGCCTTTATCCGTATGTTCGACGACTTACAATTTGATTACCACGGCTACGAAGAACTCGCCGACGTCGAGATCGATATCGATCAGCTCGCCGAACGGGTCGACCAACGCGAACAATTCATCAGTTACGTCGAACATGTCTTCGACCGCAATCCGCCTGAAGATGGGCTCTCCATCTCGCTTGACCAAGGTGACTGCTTCCTCCAAGTGTATGCCGAAAGCATTTACCGCGACGATAAATTGCATGGGACGATGCTCGTCTTGCGGGACGTGACGGCCGAAACCGAAATCGATCGGATGAAGTCAGAACTTGTCTCGACTGTGTCGCACGAGTTGCGGACACCACTCTCATCAATCTATGGGTTCACAGAACTGATGCTCGAGCGCGATTTGAAAGACAGCCGCCGCGAGTTGTATTTAAAAACGATTCACGATGAGGCGAAACGCTTATCGTTCCTCGTCAGCGATTTTCTCGACTTGCAGAAGATGGAGGCCGGAAAGCAGACGTTCGAGTGGGAACGAGTCGATTTATATGAGCTCGCCCGCGACAGTGTCACGTTCTATCAGGAAACGACTGACCTCCATCACATCCACCTCGATGCCGATTCGTCGCAAGACTTCACCATCGAAGCGGATCTGGAAGGGATGCGACAATTGCTCAGCAACTTGCTCAGTAACGCGGTCAAATACTCACCAGACGGTGGCAACGTGCTCGTCTCGCTTGAGCGCCTAGAAGACCAAGTCGTCATGAAAGTCCGGGATAACGGAATCGGGATCCCATCATCTGCCTTGCCGAACTTGTTCGGGAAGTTTTATCGCGTCGACAATTCGGACAGACGAAAAATCGGCGGGACCGGACTCGGGCTCGCGATTTGTAAAGAAATCGCGAAAGCTCACGACGGGCATTTGCATGTGGAATCCGTATATGGTGAAGGCAGCACGTTCATCTGCGAATTGCCGACCTCAAAAGAAGTCGTTCATCAATGAGCACGGCCGGGAATCCCGGTCGTGTTTTTTCCACCGATTTCGTTTTTTAGAAGGATTGTTTTGGCATAATCTAGAAAAAGACAAGCACTAGCCTACAAAGTGTATATGCGGCGTGACCTATGCGATTATTGTCCTACGCCGACATGAGAAAAACAGCTATACTAAACAGGAAGAGATCGACACGATTGGAGGTCATGAAGTTGGATCATCGCGACCCACCGACATTTTCAGAACTAGGTGATTTTAAACAATGGGGACGTTTTGACGTGACGGTCCCGCTCCAAGGAGGACCAACCGAGCTCCAAAAAGCTGTGACGACGGTCCGCAAGCACATCCCGCTTCGTCTTGGCGGCTTCTATATCATCGCGAACGAAGACGGGATCCTTCATAGCGGCTCCCATGACTCGAACTTGCAGAAGCATATCATTCACCTCCTACAACAAGTGCACAATGAGCACACCGAGATCGAAGCGCTAAAGAACGAACCAAATTGGACTGTCCACTACTTCACCACACCATGAGAGACGATTCGGGCGTCTCTTTTTTTGTGCGCAAAAAAACGCCTCGTAAAAGAGGCGTTATTCGGATTGCGACATAATCGCAATTACTTTTTCATAATATTCGGTGGAAAGTTTGTATTTGCCGTTTTCGCGGAGGACTTTCGCAAGCCATAGTGCGTATTTTTTTGTATACATATACTCATCGTGAGATTCAAAGTATGCGACAGCTTTTTTCAAACTAATCACCAAATTATTTACGTTTTTTTCTTTAAAATGATTTAAATATATATCAAAGTGATGCTGGAATTCTTCGATGGAACTTTCTTTTCCCATTAAGTCGTATCCCACATCCAACCACTCTAAAACACCATCTGTGTTTTTTTGAGTTGAGTTAACTTCTATTAACGACAATACACTGTACAATTTGCTTCTAACATCAATCTTATACTCGAAACTTTCTATAAAATATTGTAACGCCTTATCTTGGTCCCCCAATAACGAATAGATCTCACCCATATTGTTGTAAAGCATACCATAGTAATTTTTCAAATTAGTAGCACTAATTACTTTAATAGCTTTTTGATAATGGGACAAAGACTCAGAATATCTTTTTCGACGTTTATACGACAATCCAATAATTAAGTGACATTCAACAATTCTCTCCAAACAAAAATTTTCTTGAAAGTAATTCAGTGCAAATTTCACGTTTTCAATAGCTTGAATGTTGTCTGTAAATTTGTAATATAAGCCTCCCATGATATAACGTATGTCCGCAACTTCCCAATCAGGAATACCTGAACTAGGCAATTGTTCATTTAATTTTTCCACTAAATCAAAAGCTGTTTGTTTCTCATTTTGTTGAAATGTTTGGAGAGCTTTAATTAACGCGTATCGTAACTCATCATCTTTATCAAGTTGATCCACTAGCCAACCAACTTCAGTGACGTACCTTGTTTCTCCACCCGGCATCATTCCGAAACGTGCTAATGTCACCATTAAAGTGATATATAGAGTTTTAGACTGTTTCACAGCCGGATGATTAACATACTTCACTATATCTTTTCGTTTTTCATGATCGTTTCTGTTTAAAATGGCTTCTTTTAAAATACCACGAATTTCTTCCTTAACTTTTTCTACTTGATAGCTAAAATCAAAATATAGTGGTACGTCTAATTCCAACCTTTCGAAAATAAGCTCTAGTACTTCTTCACTAGGTGAAGTTTGATTGTTTTCAATCTTACTTAAATAAGAGACCGAACATATCCCTCGAGCAAGGACGGTTTGCTTCATATTTTTCCGCATACGCTCTACTTTTATTAGGTTTCCATAATTATTTTCCATTTTAAGTAGTAGCCCCTTCGCCCTAATTTTGGGTAGTTTTTAATAAAGTATTTTATAACAGCTATATGAATCAGGAAAAAAAATATGAAAATCAAAAATAAAGAAGCTTTTTAACTAAAAGTTTCCCAACTTATAAAGACTCATCACACATGGAATTCATGATAATATTTAACTAATAAAAGTTATCGATTAACCAATTCAGTAGGAAAAAAGATTCAATACATTAAAATTCGATAGGGATGAAAACCACTGGAGGTGAATAAAGCATATGGGCAAATTAAACTTTTTACTTGCAGAGGATTACATTAAACCAAAGATTTACTTTCAATCTAAGCAGACTCCAATATTTAAAACTGTTTACTCTTCGGATGAGCAAAGGCAGTTCAATGGGTTAGACAATTTGACCCAATTGTTGAATTCTCCCAAAGGATTCATATTGAATGCATTTCAAATTGACTACTATCAACTATTACCGCGATTGATAGCAAGATCGTTAAAGGATAATCGTTCTTACAAAAAAATATACATTCTTGGTCCTGAGCTGTCTCTTTCTATTCTAAAGCGCAGTTCGAAAACCGTCTACGAGAAACATTTTCAAGAGTTTGGATACATCAATATTGATCAGGAGCAAAAATATGTCATTGATCAGTGCTTAAAACTTTTAAAAGAAGGGCATATCTTGTATATTTTACCTGAAGCGTCTGTTTGTTGGCGTCCGGAACCATTACAACAGTTCGAAAATAAATTCACTCCACTTTGCAGCACGTTACTCAGTCAAGAGGCCCATGTTCCGATTCTATCTTCTGCGACGACAGAAGGTTCAAACAAAGTGACGTTGTTTGCACCGAACATGCCTCAACAGTATGTGGGCGATTTAGAATCACGGATTGAACAACAGTCCGAATCGATTTATGCCTTATTAGACTCCCCACTCTCTGACTTCTGAGTATTCTCACACTAGGGATTACAGCTTATCCACATAAACTAATACTACTGGAGGAATTAATTATGAAAAAGGTAACTGGCTTATTCTTCATTGCAACAGCACTTTTCTTGTTAGGTAGTTCATTTAAGCCCTTTGCTGAGGAAGCGCCACGTATCACTAAATTTGAAGCTCCAATTATAAAATTTGCTGAAGAAGCTCCGCGCATCACTAAACTTGAGGCTCCAATCACAAAATTTGCTGAAGAAGCACCACGCATCACGCAAGCTGTAGATACTCCTAAGCCATTTTCAGAAGAACTCCCACGCCTTATTTAATATTTCAAGAGACGCCTTTCAAGCGTCTCTTTTTTGCGTCCGCCCCCTCCCTATTTTCGAAAAAAAGATAAATAAATTACATATTAACCTCCATTTATTTCTTTTTTCCTTATATAATAACGAAGACATGATGACGATTACATTTCTTCGTTATTTCATGAACGATGCAGAACAAAGGAGCGGACCCCGATTGAATACACAGAAATCATCTTGGCCTATTAAACTCATGATCAGCTCATCCCTCGTCCTAACCGGGACGGCAGTCGTTCCGTTCACACTTTCTTCGACCGGTATCGACACGAACCGAGTCGAGGCAGCTTCTACATACACAACAACAGTGAATTTAAATTTACGAAAAAGTGCTTCCACGTCCGGGACGATTCTATTGACGATCCCGTCCGGCAAAGCCGTCACATATCTTGGCACGTACGGCTCGTGGTATAAAGTGTCTTACGGTGGACAGACCGGATACGTTTCGTCTCAATATGTGAAAGTGTCTTCGACAATGACGACAAATTCCACGAAAACATATACGACGACAGTCAACTTGAACTTGCGTAAGAGCGCCTCCCCGACCGGTACGATTCTTATGACGATTCCCTCAGGTCGCAATGTCACGTACCTTGGCACATATGGCTCTTGGTACAAAGTGTCTTACGGCGGACAGACCGGTTACGTCTCGTCTCAATATTTGAAAGCAACAACGACGTCGACGACAACCGCTGCGAAAACGTATTCGACGACCGTCAATTTGAACTTACGGAAAAGCGCTTCTGCAACAGGCACAATCCTTTTGACAATCCCGTCCGGACGTACGGTAACGTATCTCGGTACGTACGGCTCTTGGTATAAAGTGTCCTACGGCGGACAGACCGGCTACGTCTCGTCTCAATATTTGAAAGCGACGACGACAACAACGAACACGTCAACGGGTACAGGACGAACGATTGTCATCGACGCCGGACATGGAGGTAACGACCCAGGTGCAGTATTCGGCTCCGTTCAAGAGAAAGTGATCGCTCTCGATATTGCCAAGCGCCTTGCCGGATCACTTTCAAGCACGTATAACTATGACGTCAAAATGACACGCTCGACCGATACTTATTTGACGCTTTCTAACCGTGTCTCGCTTACTAAAACGTATAAAGGGAGTGCGTTCATCAGCATTCATGGCAACTCGTCGACGAACACGTCGTTCCACGGGCATGAAGTGCTCGTGCCGACGACCGAAAGCTATACGACGAATCCGTACATTTCCGCGAGCCGCAGCCTAGGGACGGCCATTAACCGTGAGCTCGGCGCCCGCATCCCGACGATCCGAAATCGCGGCGTGAAGTATCAGAACGTATACGTCGTCGGAAAAAATAGTGTACCCGCGACGATTGTCGAGTACGGCTTCATCACGAACGCCAACGACCGCTCTCATTTGACGAGCACGACGTACCGGCAACGGATGGCAGACGCAACCGCTTCCGGTATCCATCAATTCATGCGCTCTCATTACTGATTTGTTAAAGACCTGGCTGAACGTTCAGCCAGGTCTTGTTGTCTTCCGCCATATTTTGTGCGGGGCCCCAGGTCCCCAGTAATGTTCGATTGTCAGTGCCGGGGCGCCGAGCAGTCGCTCCCAATACGCTTGGGACGTCGGAAATCCTGCATCTAAATAAAACGTCGTCTGGCCCGTTGACACCAGTTCCGCCATCACGTGGTGGAGCAAGAACGTCCCGACCCCTTGCCGCTGGGCGCTCGGGGCGACGTATACACAACCGACCTCAACAGCGTTCGGCTCGACGTCTAAGTGAGCGGTAATGATTTCGTTTGGCGGCAACGTGGCGGCCGTCCCGACGATGACACCCTGTCGTTCGACGACATACACGTGAACGGACTCGTCGTCAAAGCTGTCTTGAATGGTCGTATTGAGACGTGCGACTTCTTCTTCTAGCAGATCGGCATCTTCAAACTGTTCGCGGCGAATCAAGTCGCTCAAACTTTCCATGAAAAGACGTTGGAGCGACTTCACATCTTCCCGTACAATCGGGCGAAAGTTCACGGACACCCCTTCTTTCCGGCTCTCATTTTTTAGTCTTTACCCGCCTGTTCACGAGAGGTAACGCTCGACCGCGAACGTCACATAATCCTTTAACTATTTCATACGAAAAAATAGTTTTGGGGAATGAAGCATAATGATAGGTAGACTCCTACTTGCTGAGTATAATTAAATCTACAATACATCACATTTTAGCGAGGTAAACATGGAACCAGTAGTCGAACACTCAATGAGTCATAATTATTTTCTCGTGATTCTCTCTTATATCATTGCCGCCGTTTCCGCCTATGCCTCCATCGAACTGGCACGACGGGTCAACTCGACGAACCGTTCCGCGCAACATATGTGGATTTTGGCAGGTGGCGCCACGCTAGGGCTTGGGATTTGGTCGATGCACTTTATCGCCATGCTCGCCCACGAGGCATTGCGACCGGTCACCTATTCAATCCCGCTCGTCTTCTTGTCGGTCGTGATCGCCATGGCTGGCTGTATTCTCGGCTTTTTAATCGTCTCACGCCACACGACGCATCCTGCCCTGGCCGGGGCGGGCGTACTGATGGGAATCAGTATTGCGAGCATGCACTACGTTGGCATGGGCGCGATTCAAGGTGTCACGATTTTATATAATTCCTGGTTGGCCGTCTTGTCGCTCGCCATCGCTATCGCCGCTTCCCTCGTCGCCTTATGGATCGGATTCTTTTCGAAGTATGCGAAACAGAAAATCGACCTCGAGCTGAAAGTGTTCTTCTCTTTGCTCATGGGTGTCGCCATTTTCGGGATGCACTACGTCGGTATGCTGGCGTCTTCATTCACGTTCTTAGAAGGGAACGACCCGAACGTGACTGGAATCGAACCGTCGCTCCTCGCCTGGCTCGTGACGGCCATCACCGTCCTATTGTTCGCTATTTTCTTCTTGTCGCTCTCACTCGACCGGCACTTACGCCGGCGCGAATTGATTCAAGCGACGATTCTAGACTCGACGACGGACGCCGTCGTGACGACGACGAAAGATGGGCTCATCCAATATGCGAACACGGCGTTCTATCGTCTGTTCGACCAAAGCGATGAACAGTTCTTCCAAGACTACCATCCGTCACTCACGATTCAGCAACCGTTTTATGAAGCACGACGCGTCGACGTCGATGAGTTGACGATTGAAGTGACGTCTTACCCGCTCAAAGGGGAAACGATGGACCAAGTACTGTGGTTCTTGCGTGACGTCTCCGAGACGATCGCTTCCCAACGGCTCGTCGAACATATGGCGTTCCACGATGCACTCACGGATTTGCCGAACCGGTACAAACTCGAACGGATCCTGGCCGACCATATCCGCATCGAAGATCCGGTCGCCTGTCTTTACATCGACATCGATCGGTGGCGCTTCTTGAGTGACATGCTCGGGCATAACGGCTCCGACGACTTGGCGCTTCAAATCGCGGATCGACTCAAGCACACGATTCATCCGGACGATATTTTGACGCGCGTCGGTTCGTCAGAGTTCATCATCTTGCTGTTCGATAAACGGAGCACGCTCGCCAAACAAAAAGCGGAAAAGTGTATCAAAGCGATCTCACAACCGTTTAATATCGACGGCACGACCGTCGAATTGACGATGAGCGCCGGAATCAGCCACTATCCGAAAGACACGACGACAGCCGACGAACTCGTGCAATACGCCCGTCTCGCCGTCCATGAATCAAAACGGACCGGCAAGAACCAAATCAAAGAGTTCGAAGATGAATCGAAACAACAGATCTTGCGCACCGTCGAGATTGAGAAGGCGTTGGCGCAAGCTCTCGACCGAGAAGAGTTCGATCTCGTCTATCAACCGAAAATTTCGCTCACTCATAATCGGCTCGAAGGCGTCGAGGCGCTATTGCGTTGGCATCACCCGGTGCTCGGTCAAGTCGGACCGGACGAGTTCATTCCGATTGCTGAGAACACAGGGATGATTCACCAAATCGGGGCGTGGGTCATGCGTGAGTCGTGTCGGGCGTGGGTGCGTTGGCACAAAGCAGGCGTGAAGCCATTCACGTTGTCAATCAACGTCTCTCCGCTCCAATTCGCTCGCGAGGATTTCGTCGAGACGCTCCAAGCCATGCTTGACTCGACCGGGATGGACCCGATGTTCCTTGAACTCGAAGTGACCGAATCGTCGATGCTGTCGTATGAAGCGTCGACGCGCGAGAAACTCACGCAGCTTCACCAGTTTGGCATTTTAATCTCACTCGATGATTTCGGGACCGGCTACTCGTCGTTCCGTCAGCTTCGTGAACTGCCTGTTCAAGTGCTGAAGATCGATCGCTCGTTCATCACTAACTTGTTCACGGACCGGAACCAAGAAGCGATCGTCCGCTCGATGATTCAGCTCGGCCACAATCTCGGCATGAAAGTGCTCATGGAAGGCGTCGAGACGTCCGATCAACTCGAATGGTTGCTAAACGAACGATGTGACTATGTTCAAGGCTATTACTTCAGTCGTCCGCTCCGAGAGAAAGACGTCGTCAAGCACGTCAAATCAGTGACGACTTATATCGAGTTCGGCAAAACCCGAACGTAACGAGACTGCAGTTCGCTGCAGTCTTTTTTTTGCCTTCAAAAAAGCTCCTACGCCGGGGGACGTAGGAGACCGTGTTATGAGACGCGCGCTTTTTCTTGTTCGCGAATCAAGTGGTATTGTTCGAGGATCAACTTCGTCAACGTGTCGTTCTCATGCAATTGTAGATATTTTTCCACCGTCGAGACGATGCCGTCTTCTTCAATTGACAGATTAAGTTCAGAAGATTCTGAATCCTCAGGGTTGTAATAGGTCAAGGCCGCGGCGATCCCGTAGGCGAGTTCGTTCGGTTCGATGCCGTTATCGATCAGTTCACGGGCCGGTTTGACGAGCCGATCACTCGGGCCGAGTTTACGAATCGGGGAACGAGCTACACGTGAGACTTCATCCTTCAACTTCGGGTTTTCGAAGCGCTTAATGATCTTTTGAATGTACTGGCTATGCTCTTTCGCTTCGAAACCGTATTTCTCAAGCAAGAGCCAACCCGTCTCATACAAAGCGCCTTGGACGACTTGACGGACACGGCGATCTTTTAACGCTTCGTCGATCGTCCCTTTCCCGAACAACGATCCGATATATGACGCGATCGCATGACCCGTGTTGACCGTGAACAGCTTCCGCTCGATATATGGACCAATCTCGTCGACCCACGTCACACCGTGAAGCGGGGGCCGCACGTCCAATCCTTGCGTCTCGATGACCCATTCGTAAAACGTCTCGACTTCAACGTAGAGCGGGTCGACGTGTTGTTGCAACGGTACGATCCGGTCGACGGCCGCGTTCGGGAAGAAGGCGCCTGCCGAGCCGACACCACCTGCCGCCTCAACTTCACGTTGGAGCGAGGCGCTGCCGCCAATCATGTTCTCACAAGCGATGACGTACACTGGTGCGTCTGATTCTCGGTCGCGCAGTCCCATGCTGATGAGCGGGGCGACTTTCGGAAGCAACGTCGGCCCGACCGCCGTCGTGACGAGGTCAGCCTCGGCAATCAGTTCTGCGACCCGGTCCGGCTCTTTCAAACTGTTGACGCCGCGCACGCGGTCGACAACGACGTTATCCATTCCTTCCTCGGCAAATCCGACCTCATAAAACCGCTTGTTTTCTAGCGCCTCGATGACCGTATCGTTAATATCAACGAACGTCACCTCATATCCGCTCTGATTGAGCAAGAGCCCGATAAAACCGCGGCCGATGTTTCCAGCCCCGAAATGTACAGCTTTCATGATGCCACCTCTTCCATAAATAGCGACAACATCTCTGCTTCTGTCTTCGCCTGTACGAGGCGCTCGACGTTGTCTTCGTCCGAACAGATCACGGCGATTTGGGAAAGGAGTTCGAGATGCTCATCATTCACCCCAGCGATGCCAATGACAAGTTTCGCCGTCTGTCCTCCAAAATCGACCCCTTCAGGCACTTGGATAATTGAGATGCCTGTCTTTTGAACGGCTGATTTTGCTTCTTCCGTCCCGTGCGGAATCGCCACGTGGTTCCCGATATACACGTTCGAGAGCGCTTGACGCTCATGCATCGCCTCGATATAGGCCGGCGATACGCAACCGGCGGCGTGTAACACCTCTCCGGCTGCATGGATCGCTTCGGCACTCGTATTGAACGTTTGGTTGAGTCGAATCATCTCTGTCTGAATGAATGGCATTTTAGTTCCTCCTATTACCTAAAACCTTGTCTCTGTCTGCGTTGTTATGAGATTTTGCTGCGTTCTGCTTTAATTTCTTCAATCAATTGGTCGTAGTAGTCCGCGTTCAAGAAGTTCGTCACCGAGCGATGAATCGCGTTCGGTACTTGGGCTTCAGCACGTTCTGTCAAATCTTCGTGGGTGATGACGAATTGCGCGTCTTTCGGTAGTTGGCTGATCGATGTGTTCGTCACTTTAATTGGCAAGTTCGCTTTGTTTACTTTATTGCGCAGGACCGAGGCCCCCATCGCGCTTGAGCCCATACCGGCGTCACAAGCAAAGATGATGTGATCGACTTTGTCGAGACGGTCTTGGACGAGCGCTGACGCATAAGATTGTTTGCCTTTCATCGCGCTGACGTTTTGTGTCGCTTCTTCAAGTGACACTTCTTCGGCCGCGCTCGACTTCAAGATGACGCTCGCCACAGCAAACGTGACGGCTGCTGACAAGAGGATTCCGACAATCAATCCGACGTGTGAACCGCGCGACGCCATTGCAAGAATCGCGAAGATGCTACCTGGTGACGCTGGTGCGACGAGACCGACATCGAACAAGACGAATGTGAAGATACCTGTCGCGCCCCCGGCGATCATCGCCAAGATCAAAATCGGCTTCATCAAGACGTACGGGAAGTAAATCTCGTGGATCCCACCGAGGAAGTGAATGATCGCTGCCCCAGGAGCTGTCCGTTTGGCTGCGCCTTTAGCGAAGAACATGTAAGCGAGAAGTAAACCAAGACCTGGTCCCGGGTTCGCTTCAAGTAAGAAGAGAACCGATTTTCCGGCGTCGGCGACTTGATCGACACCGAGCGGGCTCAAAATCCCGTGGTTGATCGCGTTGTTCAAGAAAAGGACTTTTGCCGGTTCGATGAACAAGCTTGCGATCGGAAGCAATTTCGCCCCGACAATCCAGTCGACGCCTGCTGCCATGATTTTATCGAGTCCGCTCATAATCGGTCCGAAGATCTCGAATCCACCGAGCATGAGAAGGCCACCGACGATCCCGACCGAGAAGTTGTTGACGAGCATCTCGAAGCCGGCTTTTACTTTCCCTTCTAGGGCACGGTCGACTTGACGGATGATGTAACCGCCGAGTGGACCCATGATCATCGCTCCAAGGAACATTGGGATGTCCGTCCCGACGATGACCCCCATCGTGGCGAGCGCCCCGACGACACCGCCTCGAACGTCATGAAGCAATTTACCACCCGTGAATCCGATCAAGAGCGGTAAGAGATACGTAATCGTTGGACCGACGAGTTCGGCCAAGTTTTCATTCGGCCACCAACCTGTCGGAATAAACAATGCGGTGATGATCCCCCAAGCGATGAAGGCGCCGATGTTCGGCATGACCATCCCACTCAGGAAACTCCCGAACCGTTGAACTTTGACTCGGACACCGCCCGAGCCAGCTTGCGTATTCGCCATTTATAAAACCTCCAGTCTTAAATTGTGAAAGGATGCGTGTAGTGTAGCTAACCGGTTTGTGCTCTACACCTGTATTGTAGACCCGGAGTAAGCGCTTACTCAATTCAATCCAGTTCACACTTTGGCAATATTTCGTGCCAAACAAAAAAATGACCACGGCGGGTCATTTCTCGTGCAACGCGTCTTGAATCATGTTTTTCATGCAGTCATGAAGCAAGAGGCGCAGTTCTTTCTTTGATCCGGTACTGTATAAGGTCATATGGTCTTCGCTTTCGATGAGAGAACCGCTGACCGCGCTCAAAAATTGAAGTTCGATATCACGTGCGTCTTCTGATGCCAGCAAGACGAGCAGACGCGACACAGGCTCCGTCGACTGGTCCATCATGAGGAGCGGGATTGACGTCGTCAAATCGAAGGCGAACACGCTTGCCCGCTCGATCGACGCGTGGCGTCCATGGAACAGGGCGAGCTTCGTGCCAGGGATGCCGAGACCGGCCACTTCATGTCGTCTTAGCAGTTGCGCCGATAACTGAATCCCGCTTTCGACGAGACCTCGTTCTTCCAGATGCGTGCCGATGTCGAACAAGATGTCTTCGAGCCGGTCGCTGTTGTCGAGCGTGACGAGGTCGAACTGACGGTCCATCCGTTCAAACGTCTCGACGAGTTCACCGAGCTCACGGAAGTCGAGCGTCGTCGAATGTGGTTTCACATCTTTTGTTTGGAACGATTGCGGCAGAGACAGCAGCAAGTGACGGACGCGTTGCACTTCCTCAGTCGTCAACAACGGATTGACCATGAGCGTCGGCACCGAGAGCGGTGGAAGCGGCACGGTCGACAAGATGACGTCGTAGTCATCGAGCCGGTGCTGTTCGAGACCGAACAATGACGAGTTGACGACGTCTTGCATCTCTGGAAACTCTTGCTTCAATCGGTTGACGAGCATCTTCGATGACCCGAGTCCGGCCGAACAGACGACGAGCGCCCGGTATTCTCGGCGGCGGACCGGTTTGACGAGCGCGGCCGCAAAATGCATCGCCCAAAATACCGTCTCACCTTCCGTGAACGTGTTCGTCCCGAAGACGATATCAGCCGCTTGCTGAATGGCCGCCCGCAAGTTCGGATAGTCTCGGTCGATGTGCGGCCGGACCGTCTCGGTATCCGGAAGTGCTTGCGTGTTCAAACTCGACAAGATGTGAGCGAGCAACCCTTTCTCTAGAGCAGCATCATCCGTGAAGGCGAACCCGTGGATGAGCGAGACGTGATGAATCAGTTTATGCACGCGAATCTGCATGACCCAACGTTCTTCTTCGTCTTCTTGCATCTGTTCTTTTAAGGATCGGAGCCGGTTCGCTTCTTCAGCAAACCAGACGCGTTCAGCCATCGAAAACGGGATCCCGAGTGCCGTTTCCATTTCTTTCGCGACTTTCAAATAATCGTCCGAGCGCCCTTTCGTGTACATCTCTAAGAAGAAACCGGCGTCGAGTCGTGCTTGTTGCACACCGTACGCGAACGTCACGCGCATAATCGTCCGGTCATCCATCCGTTCGAACGAATGGTTCTTTAAATAGTCGTAAC
>NZ_JAFIFD010000010.1 GCF_020832205.1 Exiguobacterium sp.
GTCATCCATCACGCTCACATATTAAATTTCACAGGTGACAGTTATCGTGTCACGCATGCGTTGTCGAAACACTAAAACCTAGCTGGCAAAGTTCTGTACTTTTCGTTGCATTATTGTGCACATTTGTATTGCAAAATACAATTTGAGCCTCTATGATTTTCTTTCAGGTATAATTTTCTGCTTGCATCATACATAATACACTCAGTTTTTGTTCAATCGAGTACCGACTTCTCGCCATAAAAACACTCTCGAATAGATAAACAGATTTGTTATTTCATCTGTCTATCTATTCGAGAGCATATCATTATATAAAACCTATTTTATTTTCCTTTTTCTCTTTTAAATTATCTAATTTATTTCCCTTAATGCATGACATATTGTATTCCTTATGCTTATCTTGTAAGGTTTCAAGAATATCTGCTTTATACTCTATATTAATAATATTGCGATACTCTTCAAAAATTTCAGATTTGTTAGCATAAGATTGTAGAAATAATAAAATTTTAGTTTTGTTAAAACAGTATTTTAGTGAATACTCATTTAAGCTTATTTTTGAAAGATGTAACTCTCTATACCCATTGTCATATATACTCCCCTCAAGCACATCTAAATTTTTTAATATTTCAGATATACTTAAATGATTACACAATCTCTTGATTAAATAGCCTACAGCTTTATAATTTTCTATTTCATTAGCCTTTATTATTCCAATAATTATATAACTAATAGTTTTATCATTTAAGGTTACTTTTGGTAGTTCATCATTAATAGCTTCTGCGTCTTCAATAGCTTGTAAAAACTTGGACTCTTGTATTAAATCTTGTTTTTCTCTGATTCCTTCTATAGCATTTCCTAAATCCTCAAAAACCCCGGCAGTTACTGACGATAGAGAATCAGTTTTAATTTCATTAGTATTAGTTTCCTGTTGAACTTTAAAAAGTAATGATAAAACTACTGGTAGATCTACATTATTATTTTTATTAATTATGTTAAATAACATTCCAATTAATAAATCTTCCATATAATTATTTTTATCATTAATTTCTAAATTTGCTTTTTCACTAATAAATTTTGACTGATTAACTGTAGAACCCAAAAAGTCAATTCCATTATTAGAAGACATTTTTTGAAGTATATCGCTGCTTTTTTGGTTTCTATACAAATATTCAATTATTTTATTTAACTCTGTATAGCAAGTTTTAGATAATAAATCGTAATTTTCAGTATAATTAGTTTGAATTTCTTTTATTTTTTCTTCCTTTATGTTTTTTATGCTTTTTTCTTCAAGTTCAAAAAGAGGAATACTATTGAAAATTCCTTTCAGTAAAATTTCATGATAACGACTCAAAGTAATATTATCTGAAGTTTCGACTATTAATTTATTTGTAAGTTCTAAAGTTTTGTCATACAGTTTTTTATGAGTTATAGAATCTTTTATTGGTGAATGAAATATCCTCTCTTGCGTATTACTCACCGCATCTATCCATTTAAGTATATATTTTTCTGTTAATTTTTCATTATTCAAAGTTAATAGATACAGTAAATTTTGATTAAAAATATTTAAGTTCTTCTCCAATAATACTAGTTCTTTTTCTAAAAACGGCTCTATTATGTACTGTTTATTTTGTTTATTTTGTTTTTCTTTAATTCCACAAATTTTCGCAACTGCAATATAATTTTTTTTTAATATAGCATCTATATTAAATGAAGAAATAAATCTTATTAAAGTAATTACAAAAACAGTTGTTGCAATAAGAAAAGATATAATATTTAACAAACCTAAAAACATTTGCCAATTCCAAGTTGAATTAAGTATTAGTTTAATATAATCCTGAAAAAAAGGTAGTGGATAATATAATTTACTGGGTAATGTAATCATTGAAAGAAATGAGAAGATTACACCAATACCCATCATTAAAGAAGTAACCGGTGAAGCAAATTGAATTGTGGACATACTATAAGTCTTCGTATAAATATATACACTCATAGTAACAATAGATCCTAAATAAAATATCGGTATTCTAGATACTATAATTATATATGTATCAGTATTTTCTGATAAAGCTGTCGACAAATATGCCTTAACAATAAATAAGCAGATAAGTAATATAGCTAAGACTATTGATATATGACCAACAGTCTTAGCTATAATATGATTTAAAATCTCATTTTTTTTGTATTTCTGGAACATCTATCTGTGACCTCCGAAATAGTTTACTATCTGCTCATGTTGAATAACATTATCACTATCATTGTAATATACATTATGCCATGGCCCCTCCGAGACGTGGCTTGCTTCTACCAAATCAAAAGCACTTCTTTGTTTTAAATTATTCCATACATTTTGTATTACAATAATTTCATCAGGTTGTAATCCGATAAAGTTATCTAATTCTATTTGTGGTATATCATTTTGCCCGTACGAATTAAATCTGAAATACACAGAAGGTATTACTGGTCCATAACGCCATGCCTCAAAATTTTCATCGACAATCAATCGCCTTCCTTGGTGTACAGCAGAGAAAATTCCATGGCAAAAGTAAAGCAACTTTTGCAACTTTAAATTACTTAAAGAGTAATACTTACCTGCTTCCATGTCATTATCTCTTAGGTTAAGTAAAAAGTCCGTCACTTGTTGAACAGTTGCCATAGTTTTCACTCCTTCATTTGAGTTTCTTTACTTATATTTTAGTCTATACATCCAGGTTTAGAAAGAAAAAAGAAAACGTTTGTTCTTTTTATATTTTAAAAACCTCATTTATTTATGGTAAGGTTCATTCCGATTGATCCGATACGCCCGGTAGATTTGCTCGCATAAGACGAGTTTCATCACTTGGTGCGGGAACGTCATCTTCGAGAACGAGATCGTATCGTTTGCCCGTTTCATGACGTCTTCGGACAATCCGAGCGAGCCACCGATGACGAAGGCGATTTTACTTTTGCCATACGTGGCGAGTTGGTCGAGTTCACGCGCGAACTCTTCACTTGTGCGCTGCTTGGCGTTGATCGCCAGCGCGATGACGTGCGTGTCCGGACTGATTTTCGCTAAAATCCGTTCGCCTTCTTTTTGCTTTACTAGAATCATATCCGCCTCACTCAAATGCTCGGGCGCTTTCTCGTCCGCGACCTCGATTTCCTGCACTTTTGCATAAGCAGATAACCGTTTCGTATACTCGGCGATTCCTAGTTTCAAATACTTCTCTTTCAGTTTGCCAACCGTGATAATTGAAATATTCATCCAATTCTTCCTTTTTCCACAGATTTTTTGGAGTTATCCATAGGGTTATCCACAGAGTTATCCACAAATCCACATGTTGATAATCATTTTTTACTTGACACAACATATGTTGCGTCGGCGTCACAGAACTCACATGTCACTTGTCCACTTGTGGATAGTTCCTCGAGCAACGGGTATTCGCCCGTCTCATCGACAATGATATCTAAAGCGATTTCAACATGTTCCTTGCATACTTTTTTTTCCACAGGTTTTTCCTCCTTAAAAAAGAAGCGTCGCCGCTTCTTCATGTCGCTTCTGTTAACGTGGCTTCTGTTTTGTTCAGTTGGCCGCGCCTTGTATATTCGATCGATACCGTGTCGCCGACCGTCGAGTCGCGGTAAAGCGCATCCCGTAAATCGACGTATCGCTTGATCTCTCGGTCGCCGATTTTCACGATGACGTCACCGATCCGAAGCCCCGCCTGTTCGGCCGGGCTTCCTGGCGTGATCTCTTCGACGAAGACGCCGTCCTCGTTGTCAAAACTGATTCCGTACTCTTCCCGCACGTTTCCGGGCACGGCGATGACTTCTTGGATCGTGACGCCAAGCTGAGCTCTCGTCACACGTCCGTCGCGCTCGAGCATGTCAATGACCGGCAGCGCCACGTTGACGGGAATCGAGAAACCGACCCCTTCGACGCTCGCTTCGGCGATTTTCATCGAGTTGATGCCGACGAGTTCGCCGCGGATGTTGATGAGCGCCCCGCCAGAGTTACCTGGGTTGATGGCCGCATCGGTCTGGATGACCTCGGCGTTGTAGTCCATGAGCCCGTCACTGTTCGTGTCGACCGGCACCGTCCGTTCGACACCACTGACGATACCACGGGTGACCGAGTTTGAAAAGACGCCGAGCGGATTGCCGATCGCCATAACCGTCTCTCCGGCTTGTAACGTGTTCGAATCACCAAGGACAATCGGCGTCGCCTCGATGTTGTCCGGCAACTCGACGGCCGCGACCGCCAAATCGTTGAGCGGATCTTCGCCTAAAATGGTCGCCGTCGCCACTTGTCCGTCCGAAAAGGCGACGCTGATCTCATCGGCTTGCTCGATCACGTGAAAGTTCGTGACGATGTACGCCGTGTCTCCATCGACCTTATAGATGACACCAGAGCCCGCTCCCGCCTCCCACTGCGAATCGGACGTGAAGGCGCGCTGGATATTTGTGATGCTGACGACAGACGTCTTTGCGCCCGTCACGGCTGTCGTGATGTCGGACTCGGTGAAGGTGACGGCCTGTTCGGTCCGGATCAGTTCATTCGTCACAAAACGAGAGGTCGGGGAATCCCAGAGCATCATCGCCAAAAAGAACAAAGCCGCTCCTAAGAATCCGCCAACCCCTCCGAGTAACAACGGTTTTATATTCATCCGCGGCTTGTGGCGCACGCGTTCCTCGCTTTTTGGACGCCAGTCGCTGCGAGATGGATAAGTCGATTGATCGTTCATCGTATCTGCTTCGTGCGTTAAAGGTTCGACGTCTTGAGGCTCATACTCATGGTGTCTCTCTTCATTCACGACGCGTCCCCCCTTCAAGACATTGTTATCTGTCTTTTCCCAACTTCTCTTATAAAGAAACGAGCGAAGTTGGGACGGATGGGTCGGTATCGCACAATTTGATGCGGCCGAGGTCGACATCGCGCATGTCGAGTGTCTGTGAGACGCTCATTTGCGCCAGTTCTTTCATGTTGTTGTCTTTGCTGAGGTGGGCCAAATAAATCCGTTTCGTCCGATCGCCGATGACCTCGCTCATGGCGATGGCCGCATCCTCGTTCGAGACGTGTCCATAGTCACCGAGAATACGCCGCTTGACGCTCCATGGATAACGCCCCATCTGTAGCATCGACACGTCGTGGTTCGATTCGAAGATGAAGTCGTCGGCTCCGCGGATGAGTCCCTTCATCCGATCCGACACGTAACCGGTGTCGGTGATGTGGGCGAGCCGCTTGCCGTCATGGGCGAACTGATAGAACATCGGGTCGGCCGCGTCATGGCTGACGTTGAACGACTCGAGCTCAATGTCACCAAACTGCTTGATCTCCCCCACCTCGAAGTGAAACTTTAAGGACGGATCGATTTTTCCAATCTTCTCTTCCATCGCTTCCCACGTTTTCGCGTTCGCATAGATCGGCAAATGGTATTTTCGGGCCAAGATTCCGATCCCTTTAATATGGTCGGAGTGCTCATGGGTGACGAGCAGTGCGTCGACCCCTTCAAACGACCGGCCAATCTCTGTGATGCGTTGCTGCATCGCCTTGCCGGTCAATCCGGCGTCGACGAGCAATTTCGTCCGGTCCGTCTCAATGTAGAGGGCGTTTCCGGTCGAACCGCTCGCGAGCACACTATAGCGTAAAGTCACTCGATCACTCCTTTCCTTTCAGTCTACTGTGTGAAACTCAACCCGCTCGACCGTCCCGTCAATCGCGTTGACGAAATAGACGTTCTCGTCGATCGCGATCGACCAGAGCGGCGGCATAATGATCAAACTGCCCGAGCTGTCGAGCGGGAGGCTGTAAAAGCCGGTGTTGATAGCTCGCATCTCTTGGTTCGGTTGGAAATACTTCCGCGCCGCAAGCTGGGAAATCGCTTCGCTTGCCGTCAAGACGAGGTCGTCTTGCGACTTCGACGACAAGTTCGTCAAATGACGCTGTTTGTAATCCGTGACTTCATAGTCCTCGTTTAATTGGAGCAACAACAAGGAAGGGCCGATGTATGTCTCGGTATCGGCCTCGATTTCCGGATTCGAGAAAATCTTATTGTTTTCATACGTCTGCACGAAAGCGATTTGACGCGTCTCCTGATCGAAACGCCAATACGCATACTCGGAACCGAACGGGACGTAGTCGGTGACGAACGTCGCCGCTGTCGTCCGTAAATCGGCCTCGTCGAGCGGGACCGGGTCTTTCAGCTCGACTTCGAGCTGCATGTTGTCGAGTGTGGTCGCCAGTTGCGCCTCACGATTTTTCGTGATCATCGACGCCGACATCTGCTCAGACGATCCGGTCAAATAACCGATGTCACGCCCCATCCGTGGTAATTTCGAGGCGTCGACATCACGCTGGTCCAAGATTTGGGCGATCGACGTGTTATCGTTCGAGACGACTTCAGTCGCCCACGTCTCGGTCAAGAGCTGGAACAACAGGTAGATGTTCAGCGCGAGGAAGGCGAAGAGCAGAATCGTTTTCGCTTTACTCCAATCCACGATACATCATCCTTTCCGTCCAATCTCCTGGTTTATCATACGGCACCCAACGTCCCGCTTCCCGGACGAACCAGTTTGGCGAGAACGTGACGTACCGGCTCGTGTCTTCATTGTATTCAATTTCATACCCGAGGCGGATCTCGGTGACGTTCTCGAATCGGCCCGTGTTGACGAGCGTGTCGAGGACGTCTTGGCCGCCCGCAAGCTGTGTCGTCCCTACAGAGATCAACCGATCGATCTCAAGGTGATGCCGCGTGATCGACCGGACTTGCGCTCCGTCGTTTTCGACGCGCAATGTCGATAAGTCGACCGCATCGTTGTTGATGAACGCCTCGCGTTGGCTGAACACGGGGAAACCGTTCACGTGAAACCGGAAGACGGTCGTCTCAAACCCTTTGTTCGCTGGCGTGATGGCATCAAACCGGAGCGACAACCCTTGGCTCTCTGACGTCTCATCGACCCATCCTCCGTGAAAGTTGACGAAGTCGACGATCGTGTCGAGACCGATTGCGGATTCACGCTCGCTGCTGTTACGTGACAAGTTGCGGTATCGGCTCGCATTCAATTTCGCGTCGTACTCAGCGACGCTGATGCCGTTCGTGAGAGCTCCGACCGAACTGGCCGGGTCGACTTCCTGCACGTTCGGATCACCGGGGAAGAACGTGTCGCGCATCCAATCGAGACGGGCCGAGATTTGAATTTGAGACACGTCGTATGCGAACAGCTCGTTCATTTCCGGACCGACGACGGGAATGTAGTTGACGCGGTCCTCGGCGTAAGTGACACGTTGCATCGCCCGGCTCGAGTCTTTTAAGAACAGACTGTTGACGTCGCCCGTACCGACTTTGGCCAAACGACCTTCCCAAATCGATTGGTCGCTCATAATGGCCCGAATCTTCCAAACGTCTCCGTCTATAAACAAGAGGGCCCGTTGCGGAACTTTTCCGGACAAACTGTACGAGCCCGGCACGATGTATCCGAGCGTGTCCGCATAGTACGGCTCCGGTAAGACCAGTTCGAGCGCCTCGTTCACACCGGAGTAAAAACTTGGCACGTTTTTCGCGGCGAGCGGTTTGAACTCGTTCGCCTCGAACGTATCACGAATGACCCGGGCGATTTGTTTCGGTGTGTTCTTCGTCGCGAAGACGGCGTTGTTCTCGTGCACAACCGTTTGGGCCGGGACGATGACTTGACTCGCCCGGCGTTGGAGCGACGTGTCGACCGTCGCGACTTGCGTCTCCGACTGGACCGATTGATACTTCGGATGATAGTCCCATAGGATGATCGTTTGGACGATGGACGTGACGATCAAGGTGAGCAAGACGAGCGATTTCACTAGTTCTGGCTTCGCCCAGAAACGTTTTCGTTCCATCAGTCATTCACCTCCACGATCGTATCGAACGGGATGGTGAAATAAATCGTCGTCCCGCGGCCGAACTCACTTT
Source organism: Exiguobacterium sp. (assembly GCF_020832205.1). Taxonomy (GTDB): domain Bacteria; phylum Bacillota; class Bacilli; order Exiguobacteriales; family Exiguobacteriaceae; genus Exiguobacterium. The sequence goes on from NZ_JAFIFD010000010.1 coordinate 7,917, forward strand.
CCGCCCAAATATCACCACCATGCGCCGACACGACTTCTTTGGCGATCGACAATCCGAGTCCGGTCCCGCCGATATTACGGGCCCGTGCTTTGTCGACCCGATAGAAGCGCTCAAAGATTTTCTTCAAGTTCGATTTCGGAATGCCGACCCCTTCGTCTTTAATGCCGACGACGAGTCGTTTCGCCCGTAGCATCGTCCGGAACGTGATCGTACCGCCTTCCGGCGAGAATTTGATCGCGTTCGTGATGATGTTGTCAATCACTTGCGTCATCTTGTCCTGATCGGCATGCACGTAGACGCGACGCTTCATAAGCTTGCGCCGGAACTCGATGGTTTCACCTTTCGTCATCTCGTGACGGTCGATGATGTCGTTAAAGAACTGAATGAAGTCGAACTTCACTTTCTGCATCGTATACTCTTTACTGTCCATTTTCGACAGTTGCAACAAATCGTTGACGAGGCGAATCATCCGCTCCGTCTCGTTTTGCGTCGTCTCTAAGAAACGCGGCGCGAGCTCATCGTCTTTATACGCCCCTTCGGCGAGCACTTCGAGGTAGCTTCGCATCGTCGTCAATGGCGTTCGGAGCTCGTGGCTCACGTTCGCGACGAACTCACGGCGATCCTGCTCGACTTGCTCCTGCTCGGTCACGTCATGTAAGACGACGATGAGGCCGGTGATCGGCCCGCTATGCTTTTGAATCGGAGAGAAGTAAGCGCGGACGAGGAACAGTTCTTCATCGGTGCTCAAATCAATCAATTTCGGCGGCATCGTCCCGTCTTCCGGGATGACGATGTCGTCATCGAATTCGAGCAAGCTCTGAAGGTTCGCCCCCATCGCCTCTTCTTCTTCCACTCCGATCATATCGCGGGCTTGATCGTTCATCAGGATGACGCGTAGTGAACGGTCGGTCGCGACGACCCCGTCTGACATGTTTTCTAACACACTCGTCAAACGGCGGCGCTCGGCTTCCGTCGTGGCGTTCGCTTCCATGAGCTCATCAGTCAATTCGTTAAAGGCGTAGGCCAGTTGACCGACCTCATCGTCGGAATAGACTTTAACTTTCCGCGAGAAGTTCCCTTTTCGCATCTCGACGGCTTGACGACGCATGTCCGCAATCGGCCGCGTGATCGTCCGGGATAGCAAGATGCCGAGAATCGACGTGATAATCAAGGCGATGAGCGTCCCCGTCGCGAGGATGCGCGTCACTTGTTCCATCTGGTTGTAGATGGACTGCATCGACGCCTCGATATATATCATGCCCGTCGTCGTCCCGTCGACCTCGGATTTGATCGGTACGGCGACGACGCGCATCCGTTCGTTCGAGTCTTCATAGACGACCGTTTCCTGGGCGCCGCTCGTGGCGAACGATTTTTGGATGAACGTGCTCGCCGTCCGTTGTCCGACGAGACTTTGGTTGTTCGGGTTCGACGTTGCCCGTACGACACTGTTCGTATCGATGATTTGGACTTCGCGAATGTCGTCAGCTAGCGTCGTGCTCTCCGTAAACTCAGACAGCAGCTGATCCAGTACCTGGTTCAACTGCTGATCCGTTGGCGAGTCACCGCCGTTCGATGCGATCCCTTGACTGACGTTATAGCTCAGAAGGTTGGCACGATCGACGAGCGACTGCGAAAAGTTGTTGATGTATTGCCGTTCAAGGGAACGTACGAAGTACACCCCGATGACTTGCATCGCAACAAGAATGAGCAGCGCATAGATGACGACGAGCTTCCACTGGATAGATTTAAAGAAGTTCGTCCGTTTCATCGTTTAGTCTTCTTCTCCTGCTTTTAAATAGTAGCCGACACCGCGACGTGTGATGATATACGTCGGCGTCGACGGGTTGTCTTCGACTTTCTCACGCAGACGGCGCACTGTCACGTCGACCGTGCGGACGTCGCCAAAGTAATCGTAACCCCACACCGTCTGCAGCAAATGCTCGCGTGTCATCACTTGCCCGATGTTTTGGGCGAGGTAATGGATGAGCTCGAACTCACGGTGCGTCAGTTCGATTTTCTCTTCGCGCTTCGTCACCATGTACGAGTCCGGGTGAATCGTCAAGTCACCGATGACGATATCGTTCGCATTGGCGCCTTTCGCTTCTGGTGCCGGGGCCGTCGCATGACGGCGCATGTTCGCTTTGACGCGGGCTAACAGCTCACGCGAGCTGAACGGCTTCGTCACATAGTCGTCGGCGCCGAGTTCGAGGCCGAGTACTTTATCGATCTCTGAGTCTTTCGCCGTCAACATGATGATCGGCATGTCGTATTTCTTTCGTACTTCACGGCACACTTCCATGCCGTCTTTAAGCGGGAGCATGATGTCGAGCAAAATCAAATCCGGCTTGACTTCTTCGACTTTCACGAGCGCCTCTTCCCCGTCGTAGGCGACGTGGACTTGGTAACCTTCTTTTTCAAGTTTAAACTTCAATATATCAGCAATTGGTTGTTCGTCATCTACCACTAAAATCGTACGATCCATTCAGTGAGTCCTCCTCTATCATTAAACGTACACGTCCTATTGTAACTCTTTTTCTATAGGTTAGAAAGCGTGGTTCATTTCCACGGAAATGAAAAAAGAGAGCCGCGCGGGCTCTCTGTCTTATGCTTCGTAAATGTCACGCAAGATGACCGTCTGTTCACGCGCCGGTCCGACCGAGAACGTCAACAGTTCGATTCCCGTCAACGCTTCGATGCGCTTGACGTAGTTCTGGGCGTTCACCGGCAAGTCTTCGAACTTGCGGACACTTGTGATGTCTTCTGTCCAACCTGGAAGTTCTTCATACACCGGTACACACTTCTCAAGGACACGGAAGTTCGGCGGGTACTCATCGAGCAGTTTCCCTTCGTACTCATACGCTGTGCAAATCTTGAGCGTCTCAAGACCTGTCAACACGTCGATCGAGTTGAGGCAGAGGTCTGTGATCCCGCTGACACGGCGCGAGTGACGAACGACGACCGAGTCGAACCAACCGACACGACGCGGACGGCCTGTCGTCGTCCCGTACTCTTTCCCGACCTCACGAATCGTATGGCCAATCTCATCATCGAGCTGTGTCGGGAACGGGCCGTCGCCGACACGTGACGTGTACGCCTTACAGACGCCGACGACGTGATGAATCTTCGATGGACCGATACCGGCACCGCTCGACACACCGCCTGACGCCGCGTTCGATGACGTGACGAACGGGTACGTGCCGTGGTCGATATCGAGAAGAACGCCTTGTGCCCCTTCAAACAGGACTTTCTCTTCTTCGTCGAGGGCATTGTTCAAGACGACCGACGTATCGCATACGTACTTGGCGAACTGTTGGCCGTAGGCGTAGTATTCCTCGAAGATGTCATCGAACTCGACCGCATCGACTTCGTACATCTTCACGAACATGCGGTTTTTAATCGCAAGCACCGTCTTCAACTTCTCGGCGAACACTTCTTTGTCGAGCAAATCAGCGATGCGAATCCCGATGCGCGCTGCTTTGTCCATGTAGCAAGGACCGATTCCTTTGAGCGTCGTCCCGACTTTGGCGTCGCCTTTCGCGTCTTCTTCGAGCTTGTCTTGCAGTTGGTGGTACGGCAAGATGACGTGCGCCCGGTTCGAGATGCGGAGGTTATCCGTGCTCACACCGCGCTCATGCAAGTAAGCGAGTTCTGTAACGAGTGACTTCGGGTTGACGACCATCCCGTTACCGATGACACACGTTTTGTCCGAATAGAAAATGCCTGATGGAATCAGATGAAGCTTATATTTCGTATCATTGAAGACGATTGTATGACCAGCGTTGTCTCCCCCTTGATAACGCGCGACGACGTCGGCTTGTTTTGACAAGAAATCGGTGATTTTCCCTTTTCCTTCATCGCCCCACTGCGTTCCCACTACGACTACTGATGACATAATGAATCCTCCTTGTAAATAAACGTTCTGTTCAAACCATCCGTAAGTGTACACCTGCCACTGCAGAAAGTCAACCTAATACCGAACGATACTTTTATACTGTAACCTTTCGTTCGTTATTGACTCGTATTCTCGTTGCAGTTCTACGTATTCCTTAAATCTGGCGAGTGATTAGGCATAAAGACCGATATAAAAAGGAGCGGCGCCGCATCGGCACCACTCCTTTTTGTCGCATCGTCTCACATCGGAGGCGCGAACGCTTGCGTCTCCATATTGACGAACTTGTTATACTCTTTTCGAAACGAGAGTTTGACCATGCCGGTCGGACCGTTACGCTGTTTGGCGATGATGATTTCGATCGTATTGGCGTCTTCACTCTCTTTGTCATAATAATCGTCCCGATACAAGAACGCGACGATATCCGCATCTTGCTCGATCGCACCGGATTCCCGGATATCGGACATCATCGGCCGCTTATCTTGCCGGCTCTCAACGCCACGGGAGAGCTGTGACAAGGCGATGACCGGCACTTGGAGCTCACGCGCGATCGCTTTGAGCGTCCGGGAGATCTCCGATACTTCTTGTTGCCGGTTCTCGCCCGGTTTGCCGTTCCCGACGATGAGTTGCAAATAGTCAATCATGATCATGCCGAGGCCGTGCTCTTGCTTCAAGCGACGGCATTTGGCGCGAATCTCGTTGACGCGAAGCCCAGGGGTGTCATCGATGTAAATCCCGGCTTGCGAGAGCGATGACATGGCGAGCGAGAGCCGCCCCCAGTCTTCGGCTTCGAGCCTGCCGGTCCGGAGCCGCTGGGCGTCGATGTTCCCTTCCGCACAGAGCATCCGCATGACGAGTTGTTCCGCACCCATCTCCAAACTGAAGATGGCGACGTTCTCACCCGTCCGGACAGCGACGTTTTGCGAGATGTTCAGTGCGAACGCCGTCTTACCGACGGAAGGACGAGCCGCGACGATGATTAAATCGTTTCGTTGGAAACCGGCCGTCATCTTATCCAAATCGGTGAACCCGGTCGCAATCCCGGTGATTTCACCGCTCGATTGGTGTAACTTCTCGATCGTCGAATAAGCGTCAGACAGAACCGACCCGATCGGGTGGAAGCTCGACTGTCCTTTTCGTTGCGATACTTTTAAAATGTTCCGTTCCGCATCGGACAGGACAGCATCAACTTCGTCTTGACGTTCATAGCCGTCCGAGACGATATTCGTCGCCGTTCGGATGAGCCGCCGCAGCGCCGCTTTTTGATCGACAACGTTCAAGTAGTACCCGATGTTGCCGATGGCCGGGACCGACTCAGCGATTTCCGCCAAATAGTTCAAGCCGCCGATCTCATCGAGAATGCCTTGGGCTTGTAGCTCAGAACTGAGCGTGACCAAGTCGACAAGTTCGCCACGGTCGTTGATTTTCAACATGGCTTCAAAGATCCGCTGGTGGCTGACACGATAAAAGTCATCCGGGTCGACCCGTTCCGAGGCCGTGATGAGACGGTCCGAGTCGAGGATGACGGCCCCTAGGACGGCTTGTTCTGCCTCGACGCTATGTGGCGGGGTATTGACTTGAATCGCATCACTCATCCGTCTCTACCTCACCTTCACGCTTCTTGAACATGAACGTTTAACATGGCCGTGACGTCATGGTGCAACTTCACCGGCACTTTTGTGAATCCGAGCGCTTTGATCGGATGTTCGAGCTCGATCTTACGTTTGTCGATCTTATAGCCCATTCCTTTGAGCGCCTCACCGATTTGTTTGCTCGTGACCGAACCGAAGACGCGGCCGCCTTCGCCTGACTTCGTCTTGACGACGATCGTCTCTTTCTCGATTTTGTCTTTGAGGGCTTGGGCCGCTTTCAACTCTTCTGCTGCTGCTTCCTCGGCACGACGTTCTTTCGCCGCGAACGCCTTTAAGTTACCTGGTGTCGCTTCGACAGCCAAGTTCTTCTTAAAGAGCACGTTTTTCGCATATGCATCGGCGACATCTTTCACTTCGCCTGCTTTCCCTTGTCCTTTTACATCCACTTTTAAAATGACTTTCATTCCGTTTCCTCTCCTTCGGTTTCATCTGTCATATAATGATCAATCGCTTCTTTCAACATCGTTTTTGCCTGATCGCGACCAACGTTCAGTTGTGTCGCCGCGTTCGTCAAGTGACCGCCTCCGTCGAGCATTTCCATGACGACTTGGACGTTGACGTCGCCGAGCGAACGGGCGCTGATGCCGGTCCGTCCGTCCGGCAAGACGGCGATGACGAATGAGGCTTTGACCCCTTCCATGTTGAGCAGCTGATCCGCCGACTGGGCGATGAGCACTTGATGGTGCGGCTCATCATCCGGGGCGACGGCAATCGCCATCCCACCCGAGTAAATCTCGGTACTCTCTAAAATGTGGGATTGCTCGATATACGAATCGAGATCTTGGCGCATGAAGTGTTGGACGAGCACGGTGTCCGCCCCTTGGATCCGGAGAAACGAGGCGGCGTCAAACGTCCGCGATCCGGTCCGCAGCGTGAATCCTTTCGTGTCGACCATGATGCCGGCTAGAAGCGAGGTCGCCTCTAAAATCGACAGTTTACGCGTTCCGGCCTGATACTCGATCAGTTCCGTCACGAGCTCACACGTCGAAGACGCATACGGCTCCATATAGACGAGCACGGGGTCCTCGATGAACTCCTCGCCGCGGCGATGGTGGTCGATGACGACGACCCGCTCGGCCCGGTCGAGAATCTCACGTGAGATGACGAGCGAGGGGCGGTGCGTGTCGACGATCACGAGCAGCGTCTGTTCATCGATGAGCGGTTGCGCCTCAAACTCGGTCAAGAAGCGGCTGTACAGTTCTTCGTCGTTCTCGACTTCATGGACGAGCCGCTGGATGCCGACACTCGTCTCGCCGGCCGGGATGACAACGTACGCCTCACGCCCGACAAATTCAGCGAGTTTCATAATCCCGATTGAAGCGCCGAGCGAATCCATGTCGGGGTTTTTATGTCCCATAATGAGCACGCGGCTTGATTCTTTAATCAAGTCACGCATCGAGTTCGAGATGACGCGGGCCCGCACGCGGGTCCGTTTTTCAGTCGGGTTCGTCTTGCCTCCGAAGAAGCGGACTTTTCCGTTATGCCGCTTGACGACAACTTGGTCGCCGCCGCGGCCGAGTCCTAAATCAAGGCTCGATTGCGATAAGTTGCCGAGCTCGGTCAACGTCGTCTCGCCGCACCCGATCCCGATCGATAGCGTGAGCGGGATTTTATGCTCTTTCGTCGCCTCACGGACTTCATCGAGAATGGAGAAGCGATTGTTCTCGAGCTCCGATAGCGTCCGCTCGTTCATGACGAGGAAGAAGCGGTCGGCGGCCGTCCGGCGCATATAAATATGGTGCTTCTGTGCCCATTGGTTGAGGAGCACGGTCACACGCCGATTGATCTCACTGCGGACTTGTTCATCGACCCCGGTCGACATCTCGTCGTAGTTGTCCAAATACAACACACCGATGACGGTTTGCGTTTCCGAATACTTCTGTTCGATCTCTGCCTCGTCCGTCATATCGAACAAGTAGAGCGTCTGATAATCTTTGTTGTATAAGACCCGATAGACGCGGTCTCCGACTTCAATCGTCGCTTCGTCTTCTTCTTCCTCAATCAACTCGGTGAACGCCGAGTGGATCAAATCGAGCGAAATGCCGAGCTCCATCTCGAGTTCGAAAATGAGGCGGGACTGTTCGTTGAACCAACTGATGCGACGGTTTTCGTCAAACACCAAGATTCCGATCGGCATGCCGGTCAATGCTTCTTTCCCGACATCCTCGATGCGGTGCGACAGCGAGTGAACGTACTGTTCCCATGCTTTCCGTTCGCGCCGGATCGTCACTTGTTGATACATGAAGAAGATTAGCGTGCCGACGAACAGGGTGATCGCTGCCACGATGCTGTAGAACGCCAATCCGAACGAGACGATCACTCCGATCAGATACGGAAGCGCGTATCGCCTATATTGGTTCTTCACGGATGTTATTGCTTCACCACTGTGCATGTATGCCTCCTAAAATGAGTATGAAAGACTCATGATGTCGAAATGGTTTCTGCTTTATCATACCATATCCGTCTATTTGACTTACACTCCGACGGTAAACAAAAAAACGACCTACCCCGAAGGATAAGTCGTGCGCCAAGATTACTCTGCAACGTATGGAAGCAAAGCCATTTGACGTGAGCGCTTGATAGCGACAGTAAGTGGACGTTGGTATTTCGCTGAAGTACCAGTCACACGACGTGGAAGAATTTTACCACGCTCCGAAACGAAGCGCTTGAGCAATTCTACGTCTTTATAATCGATATGAGTGATGTTGTTCGACGTAAAGAAACATACTTTACGACGACGACGACCTCCTGGACGACGTGCCATGTGAAGACCTCCTTTTTAGGTTAGTTTTAAATCGGTACGATCAGAATGGCAGATCGTCATCCGATAAGTCGATTTTTCCGCCGCCCGAGAACGGGTCGGCCTCAAAACCTTTGTTTGAGTTCGAGGACTGAGATGAAGTCGAAGAAGCGGCTGCGCCCCATCCTGATCCACTTGACTCACCACCACCGAATACATCTCCGGCCGGTGCTGTATCACGTTGCGTTGAAGCACCGCGTGGTTCAAGGAAGCGTACGCTATCGGCTACGACTTCTGCCCGGTAACGACGTTGGCCATCTTGACCTTCGTAACTACTGATTTGAAGGCGACCGTCTACGCCGGCCATGCTGCCTTTTTTCAAATATTGTGCCACGTTCTCTGCTTGTTTGCGCCATACGACACAATCAATAAAGTCCGCCTCGCGCTTCCCATCTTGTCCAGTGAATGGACGATCGCAAGCGAGAGTGAAGCGAGTTACGGCGATGCCGCTCTGCGTGTAACGCATTTCCGGATCGCGAGTCAATCGACCAACTAACACAACTCGGTTAATCATCTCAAAGCTCCCCTTTCGCAATATGAAGCGTCAAGAATCAACGCTCGTCTTTAGTTGTCATTTGACGGACAACGTCGTCAGAGATCTTCATGAGACGCTCTGTTTCTTGGATCGCTTTCGGCTCAGCAGTGATGTTGAGAAGAACGTAGTGTCCTTCGCGCATCTTGTTGATTTCGTAAGCGAGACGACGTTTACCCATGTCTGTTGTTTTTTCAACAGTACCACCGTTTTCAGTGATGACGTTGTTGAAGCGTTCGATCAAAGCTTTCTTCGCTTCCTCATCAACTGATGGACGGATAATGTAAAGAAGTTCGTATTTACGCATTATCTTTCACCTCCTCTTGGACTAACGGCTCCTACCGGTTGTAGGAGCAAGGAGCAAACAATTGTTTTACTCACGTCATAATATACTATCAAACTTCTCTTCATTTTACAACACGTTTCAGCAAAATGACTTAAACGTTGAAGCGGAACGTGACGACGTCGCCATCTTGGAAGACGTACTCTTTCCCTTCCGACCGAAGCTTACCTTGTTCTTTAACTGTCGTCATGTTGCCTGCTGTCGACAAATCTTCGTACGACACGACTTCGGCACGGATGAAACCGCGTTCGAAGTCAGAGTGGATGACACCTGCACATTGCGGCGCCTTCATCCCTTGCTTGAACGTCCAAGCCCGAACTTCTTTCTCACCGGCCGTGAAGTATGTCGCGAGGCCAAGCGTCGAGTAAGCGGCACGAATCAACTGGTCGAGACCAGACTCTTCAATACCAAGGTCTTGCAAGAATTCTAGGCGCTCTTCCGGCTCGAGTTCTGAAATCTCTTCCTCGATGCGGGCACAGATGACGATGACTTGCGCATCTTCAGTCGCCGCGTGCTCACGCACCGCCTGGACGTACGGGTTGTTGTCCGAATCCGCGACTTCATCTTCGCTCACGTTCGCGACGTAAAGCATCGGCTTCATCGTGAGCAACTGGAAGTGTTTGACGATGGCGAGTTGGTCTTCTGTCAACTCAGCGACGCGAGCTGGGCGCTCCGATTCGAGGACGGCTTGAACGATTTCAAGTGCTTCAAGTTCTTGAGGTGCACCCTTATCTTTCGATTTGACCATCTTTTGGACGCGTGTGATGCGTTTCTCGACCAACTCGAGGTCCGCTAAAATGAGTTCGAGGTTGATCGTCGTGATGTCGTCGATCGGTGACACTTTACCTGCCACGTGCGTGATGTTGTCGTCTTCGAAACAACGGACGACTTGGCAAATCGCATCGACTTCGCGGATGTTGGCCAAGAATTTGTTCCCAAGCCCTTCGCCTTTAGACGCACCTTTGACGATTCCGGCGATGTCTGTGAATTCAAACGCTGTCGGCACCGTCTTTTTCGGTTTGACGAGCTCTGTCAATCGATCGAGCCGCGCATCCGGCACTTCAACGACCCCAACGTTCGGGTCGATCGTGGCGAACGGATAGTTGGCCGCTTCCACACCTGCTTGCGTAATTGCGTTAAATAGTGTCGATTTTCCGACGTTCGGTAAACCGACGATTCCTGCTGTTAATCCCACTTGTATGTCCTCCTCATCCGGCTTTCCCGGGAAATGTTAATCCGTCTGTGGAGTGGGTACATGTAGTACACCACACCGTCACATCCTTCACAATTATAGTTAGTCCGCGATTAAACCGCAACTCAACGTATGAACATATAGAAAAACGCCACTTATTCAGCGGCGCTATCTTCTTTAAGCACTTTCTTCAATCGTTTGTCAAAGTCACGACGTGGCATGAGGACGCTTGCTCCGCAGCCTTGGCACTTGATCCGGACATCCATCCCGACCCGCGTCACTTGCCAACGATTCGTCTTACAAGCATGTGGTTTCTTCATCTCAACGTAGTCATGTAATTCGTACGATTTAGCTTGCATCTCCGGGTGCTCCTTTAGTCGATGTGTTCGGGGACATCATGACGGTGCGAGGATACGGAATTTCGATTCCACGCTCATCGAGCCCCGCTTTCAATTCTTTGTGTAAGATGCGGCCAGCCGCGAAGTGTTGCGTCGGTGGTACCTCGGCCATGAGGCGATAGACGACTTCTGACGGTCCGAGCGACTGAACGCCCGCGAGTGTAATCGGTTCGATGAACAAGTCATGGTACTTTTCTTCGACCGCTTTCGCAATCTCTTTCAACGCTTTTTCGACGTTTACCATGTCTTCTTCATAGGCGACACCGATATCGACGACCGCGACACTGTTTTCAAGTGAGTAGTTCGTCACTTGCATGATTTGTCCGTTCGGGATGATCGTCACTTGCCCGTTCAACCCTTTCAACTTCGTCGTCCGAATCCCGACTTCAATGACCGTCCCGTCGACTTGCTGGTTCAACTTGACGTAATCACCGTTCTTATATTGGTTTTCAAAGATGATGAACGCGCCCGTGATGACGTCTTTCACCAAGTTTTGCGCCCCGAACGAGATGGCGAGACCGGCGACCCCGGCCGATGCGATCAAACCGGCGATGTTGACCCCGAACTGTCCGAGCACCGTCAAAATCATGACGAGTCCGAGCACGTATCGAATCGTATTTTGCGCCAGTTTCAACAGCGTTTCATTTTGCCGTTGGGCGACGATGTTATCTTCATGGATTTTGCGCAATGTGAAGACGCGCTGTACCATCGACGTCAAAATACGCGACGCCACGTATAGCGCCAAAATGATCAAAGCGACCCCGGCCAATTTAAAGCCAAAGCCGATCCACATCTCTGTGTTTTGGAAATAAGCGACGAACCGGTTGACGTTCTCAATCGTCTGATCAGCCACCGTCGTCAAATCAGTTGGTTCTGTATTTTGTGAAGCCATATTTTCACCTCGTAAAGTCGTAGATTCTAACCCATCAAACCATAGTTCACGACTTTTCTCAAACCCTACATCTAGACGTTATAAGTTTCATTGTTTTGGGAATGGATTAATACGGTATCTTTCCAACAAGACAACTAGACACCCTGCAGCTCAGAAGAGAGGATGAGATTCATGCCGTTTCGCCTAAAACCTCATAAACCGTACTCCTTCTTCATCGAACATACCGAACGGAATGGATCTAGCCTGTTTGCCGACCAACTCCACGATCAGTTGGCGAACGAGGCGCATCGTCCGATCGTCCTCGTCTGTATCGGATCCGACCGCTCGACCGGAGACTCACTCGGTCCCCTCGTCGGTACGTTTCTTGAAGAACGGGCAGTCCGCAACTTATACGTTTACGGAACATTGACCAAACCGGTTCACGCGTTGAACTTGGTCGAAACGCTTCATGAAATCCAAACAAGGTTCCATCGTCCTTTAATTATCGCAATCGACGCGTGCCTCGGCCGCTTATCGAGCGTCGGTTACGTCTTTTTCTCAGAAGGTCCGCTCGCACCCGGTGCCGGCGTACAAAAAGAGTTGCCTTCGGTCGGCGAGTACAATATTAAAGCCGTCGTCAACGTGAGTGGTTTCATGGAAATGATGATTCTGCAAAATACCCGCCTTCACCTCGTCTATGAGCTCGCTCGTTTCATTACGGAAGGGTTCGCCGAGTTTGACGCCCGCGTCAACCGCCTGCATCATGAAGAGGCCGCCATCACGAGGCTTCGTCAGTCACGTGACGAGTCGAAATCTTGAGGTGACAACAAGGTGAGCAGCTGCTCAAGGTCATCTTGCGAGAAATATTTCAACTCGAGGACGCCGCCTTTACGACGCGGCCGGATCGAGACATCCATTTGGAGACGTTCTGCTAGTACCGCCTCGACGGCTTCAACGTCGGCGTTCGAGCGCTTGAGCGTCTTTTTTGCTGTGCGCTCTTTTTGTAAGAAACGCTCGAGGCGTCGAACCGTCCACTGCTCGGCGATAACTCGTCTGGCAATTTGCTCCATCGCCTGCTCGGACTTCATCCCTGTAATCGCGCGGGCATGTCCCATCGTCAACTCCCCGACCATGACGGCGTGCTGAACGGCACTCGGCAACCGGAGGAGGCGCAAACTGTTCGTCACGTGGCTTCGGCTTTTCCCGACACGTTCCGCCAACTGTTGTTGCGTCAGGCCGAGTGTCTGCATGAGCTGTTCATAGGCGAGCGCTTCTTCGATCGCGTTCAAATCTGCACGCTGAATGTTCTCGATGAGGGCAAGCTCCATGACCCGGTCCGAATCCGCCGTCACGATGAGCGCCGGGATATCTGACTTCCCTGCCAATTGCGCCGCTTGATAACGACGTTCACCGGCGATGATCTCATAAAATCCGCTCGCTTTTCGAACGACGATCGGTTGCAACACCCCGTATCGTTCAATTGACTGACGCAATTCATCTAGTTTCTCTGGCTCGAATTGTTTTCGGGGCTGATTCGGGTTCGGACGAATGAACTTGATCGGTAGCCGTTCCATATGCGTTCCTCCTTATTCGTACAACGATTGAAAAAAGCACGGGCTCACTTTTGTGGCCGTGCTTTAGGGATTCGAATTCGAATCTCGACGAACCCGTCTTCTTCGACTTCTTCAGTTTCGACTTCAATACCTGTCTTGCCGATCAGTTCGACCGAGTCACGAATCGTGTTGATGGCGATCCGTGTATCCCGAGCGAAACTTTTCGTCCGGCGATGCCGTTTCTTCGGCTTCCGCTTTTCTTCTTCGATCGGTGACAACAACAGTTCGACTCGCGCTTCCGTCTCTTTGACGTTGTACTCTTGTTCGATGATCTCGACGAGCACCTCAAGCTGCAGATGCGGATCTTTGAGCGGCAACAAGGCGCGCGCATGACGTTCGTTGATTTGACGATCCCGCAGACATTGCTTCACATCTTCGGGAAGTTTCAACAGGCGCAGCTTGTTCGCGATCGTCGATTGACTCTTGCCGAGACTTTTGGCGAGTGCGGCTTGCGTTAAACCGTTCATAGCCAAGAGACGTTCATACGCCTCTGCTTCTTCAATCGGACTGAGCTGTTCTCGTTGCAAGTTCTCGATGAGCGCGAGCGCTGCGGTCGTATCGTCATCCATATCACGGACGATGGCAGGAATCGACGACCATCCGAGCGATTTGGCCGCACGGAAGCGCCGTTCCCCGGCGATGATCTCGTAGCGGTCGAGTTCTACCCGCCTGACGACGATCGGTTGGAGCAAACCGTGCTCTTGAATCGTCACGGCCAATTCTTCAATCTTGGCCGGCTCGAACACTTTACGCGGTTGATAGCGGTTCGGAAGCAAGAGCGATAATTGAATCTCTTCGACTTGATCGTGCGGTCTGACTTGTGCCATTTCCGTAACGGCCACTTCTTGTCGATTTCCAAACCACTTGGCAAATGTTTTCTTCAACGTCGGCACCCCTTATGTAAAAAAATAAGCAGACTCCCACTGGAATCTGCTTTTAGTTTCACGTGAAACACTATTACTCAGATTAGTGGCTCTTTCGCCGGTGTCCCCGCCTTACGCGGATATTTCCCGGGCGTTTTTCGTAATTTATCTACAATTACGATATTACGCTCACTCATCTCTCCTGGCAATAGGAACTGGTGTGTCGCTTTTACTTCTCCACCGAGCACGGCCAAGGCGTTTTTCGCATCGACCAGTTCGTCGGATACTTTCGCCGCTTTGAGCGCTACGAACGTTCCGCCGACTTTTGCGAGCGGCAAACAGTACTCGGCGAGCACCGTCATCCGGGCAACGGCACGAGCTGTCACGACATCAAATTGCTCACGAAACTTTTTATTTTTTCCGAACTCTTCGGCGCGTCCATGATGGAAAGCGACCCCCTCGAGCTCAAGGGCGAGTGCGAGCTCATTCAAAAACGTGATGCGCTTGTTGAGCGAGTCGACAATCGTCACGTGTAGATGGGGGAACAAAATTTTGAGCGGTAAGCTCGGGAACCCCGCACCAGCGCCGACGTCGCATACCGTGTCGACGTTCGTGAAGTCAAAATGAAACGCCGCGCTGAGCGAATCATAAAAATGCTTCAAGTAAACTTCTTCTTTGTCCGTGATCGCCGTCAAATTCATCTTCTCGTTCCATTCGACGAGCATCTCGAAATAACGTTCGAACTGAGCAAGTTGCTTCTCGCTCAATTCGAACCCTTTTTCCTGTAACGCCTCAATAAATTGGGATTCGTTCATCGTCTCACTCCACCGTCGCGTATTGTCCTTGCTCGATGTAGACAAGAAGGATCGACACGTCGGCCGGGTTTACCCCGGAAATACGTGACGCTTGTCCAATCGAGAGCGGACGAACTTGTTTCAATTTTTGTTTCGCTTCTGTTGCCAAACCGCCGATCGCATCGTAATCGAGGTTTTCTGGGATGCGTTTTTCTTCCATCCGGCGCATCTTCTCCACTTGTTCAAGCTGTTTTGAGATATAGCCCTCATACTTCACTTGAATCTCGACTTGTTCGGCCACGTCTATTGGCAATTCCGCCGGGGCCGGCACGACCGTCATGAGCGCCTCATACGTGACTTCTGGACGCTTCAACAAGATGTTCGCATGCGTCGCCTCTTTCAACGGGTTGGCACCGAGCGTCTCGAGCATCGCGTTCACTTCCGGCGTCGGTTTGACGACGAGCGACTCCAATCGTTTCACTTCTTTCACGATCGCTTCTCGCTTCTCGTTCAGTTGGGTGTGGCGCTCTTCCGACAGAAGACCGATTTCATGACCGATGTCACTTAGACGCAAGTCAGCGTTGTCGTGGCGCAAGAGCAGACGGTACTCGGCCCGTGACGTGAGCAGACGATACGGTTCGTTCGTCCCTTTCGTCACGAGATCGTCGATCAAGACGCCGATATACGCTTGCGACCGGTCCAGGATAACCGGATCTTTCCCGAGCACTTTGCACGCCGCATTAATCCCGGCCATGACACCTTGTCCGGCCGCCTCTTCGTATCCGCTCGTCCCGTTGATTTGACCGGCCGTAAACAGACCTTCAATCGCTTTCGTCTCAAGCGTCGGCCACAGTTGCGTCGGGACGACTGCATCGTACTCAATCGCATATCCCGGACGCATCATTTCCGAGTTCTCAAGTCCCGGGATGGTGCGTAACATTTGATGCTGGACGTCTTCTGGCATACTCGTCGAGAAACCTTGAACGTAAATCTCTTCCGTATCGCGTCCTTCCGGCTCAAGGAAGATTTGGTGACGCGGCTTGTCGTTGAAGCGCACGACTTTATCTTCAATCGACGGACAATAACGCGGTCCCGTTCCTTTGATCGCACCCGAGTACATCGGCGAGCGATGCAAGTTCTCATCGATCAACTGATGCGTCCGCTCGCTCGTGTACGTGAGCCAGCATGGAATCTGTTCGATCGGGTCAAGCCCTTTTGACGTGTATGAGAACAACGTCGGGTTGTCGTCGCCCGGTTGAATCTCTGTCTTCGTGTAATCGATCGTCTTGCCGTCGATGCGCGGTGGCGTCCCTGTCTTGAAACGAACGAGTTCGATGCCGAGTTCTTCTAAATGCTTCGATAGCTCGACCGATGGCATTTGGTTGTTCGGACCGCTCTCATACGACAGTTCTCCGATGATGATTTGACCGCGCATGAACGTGCCGGTCGTGACGATGACCGCTGGGGCTCGATATTCAGAGCCTGTGTTCGTGACAACACCGGCCACTTTCCCATCTTCAATAATGAAGCGTTCGACGAGCGCTTGCCGAAGCAACAAGTTCGGTTCGTCCTCGAGCACTTTCTTCATGTGATTTTGATATTGGAACTTGTCCGCCTGCGCCCGTAATGCACGCACTGCTGGACCTTTCGACGTGTTGAGCATCTTCATTTGAATGTACGTCGCGTCAATCGCTTTCGCCATCTCGCCGCCGAGGGCATCGATTTCGCGCACGACGATTCCTTTTGCCGGGCCACCGATCGATGGGTTGCAGTACATGAACCCGACCATGTCCGGGTTCATCGTCAACATCGCCGTTTTCGCGCCCATGCGCGCCGACGCGAGTGCCGCCTCGATCCCCGCGTGACCGGCTCCGATGACGATAACGTCAAACTCGCCTGCCGTATAAGCCATATTATTTCCTCCTTCTTATTTACCAAGACAAAACTGTGAAAAGAGTTGGTCGATCAAACTCTCTTGAACCGTGTCCCCATTGATTTCACCAAGTGTATCCCACGCCCGGCGTAAATCGATTTGGACCATATCGATCGGCATATTCATAAGAGCGCTTCCGAGCGCCTCATCAATTTGTTCGATCGTTCGTTTAATGAGTTGAATGTGTCGTGCATTCGAAATGTATGTCATATCTTGCGATTCGACACCTTTAGCGAAGAACAAGTTCGAAATCGCCTTCTCGAGCGCGTCAATTCCTTCCTCGAGCAAGAGCGAAGTCGCGACAATCGGACGTCCGGTCGCTAGTTTCTCTAGCTTAGAAGAATCCATGTTTTGTGGCAAGTCCGTCTTGTTGATGATGATGATCGCATTCATTCCGGCAATCGCTTCAAACAATGCCTCGTCCTCGACCGTCAAGCCTTCGTGACCGTTCAAGACGAGCAAAATCAAATCCGCGCCCGCGAGTGCTTTTCGTGATTTCTCCACACCGATCCGTTCAACGATGTCTTCCGTTTCACGAATACCGGCCGTATCAATCAGCTTAAGGGGCACACCTTTCACGTTCACGTACTCTTCAATCGTATCACGCGTCGTTCCGGCAATTTCGGTGACAATCGCTTTCGCCTCTTGGACGAGCGTGTTCATAAGCGACGATTTCCCAACGTTCGGGCGTCCGATAATCGCTGTCGCGAGACCTTCCCGTAAGATCTTACCTTGGCGTGCCGTCTCGAGCAGTTGCTCGAGCACGCGTTTCACGTCGCCTGCCTTCTCTTCGACGATCGCTTGCGTCATCTCTTCGGCATCATACTCTGGATAATCGATATTCACTTCGACGGCTGCAATCGTTTCAAGCAGCTGTTGGCGCAAATCGCGCACGAGGCGAGATAAACGCCCTTCCATTTGCGACATGGCCACGTTCATGGCCCGATCGGTCTTTGCCCGAATCAGATCCATGACCGCCTCGGCTTGAGATAAGTCGATGCGTCCGTTTAAAAAGGCGCGTTTCGTGAACTCACCCGGTTCTGCTAATCGAATGTTCGGTTGTTCAAGGATCAACTCGAGGACACGATTGACCGCGACAATCCCACCGTGGCAGTTGATTTCGACGACGTCTTCTCGTGTGAACGTCTTCGGTGCCCGCATGACGCTGACCATCACTTCATCGACGACCTCGTCGCTGTCAGGTCGCTTCAATTTGCCGTAATGGATCGTATGTGACTCGACTTCCGTCAAGTTTTTCCCAGAAAATACGCGCGCCACCGTCTCGACGGCCTGGTCACCGGACAAGCGGACGATTCCGATTGCCCCTTCGCCCATCGGAGTCGAGATGGCTGTAATCGTGTCAAACTCTAGCATCATTCTTTCCCTCCAAACTTCATCCATTCCTTCATCATATGCATAACGCACCTACTATACACGATATTCGACTGGAACGAAAGCGTCCGACCTTTCCTAAATTCATTGCGTTTTACTCATTCACTTTTGTACAATAAAGTAATATATTTCCAAAAGGGAGTTGAAAAGGATGCGTCAGCACGAGGCAATTCACGTCTTGACTGAGACGTTACGTCATGATGAAGCGGTCCGCGCTATTTTCTTGAAAGGCTCGTTCGGTCGCAAAGAAGGTGACGAACATTCCGATGTCGATTTATATGCGATGGTGCCTGAAGATGAGCTCGATGCGTTCTTAACACGACGACGCGCACATCTCGCCGCGTACCGCCCGATATTATTAGAAGATGAGATTCATATCATCGCTCCGCAACTGATCGTCGTCTATGATAATTTCCTGCACGTCGATTTATTCACGGTGACGGAAGCTAGGTTGTACACCCAGGACGAGATCGTCACACTATACGATCCAGACGAGCTGCTCCGCCACCATCCGCGCACGCTGACGCTAACGGACCACGATCTATTCGAACACGCGTTTGATGCGATTTGGTTCTTCTTTCAATATACGAAAGCACGGGACCGTGGAAACGACGTCTGGGCGGTCGACATGCTTCGTCAAGGAATGATTCATTTTGCCTATGTACTTGCCGCGCATCATGACCCTTCCCGTGCCGCGCTCGGATTAAAAGACGCGGCCGTCCGGGACGTGATCCCGCTCCGTGAGTGGTATGAAGCGCTGACACCTTCACGCCATCCGATCGCTGCCAAACGCTACATCGCTTGGCTCGAGGAAGAGCAGGTGTTTTTCGAGACGATGTCCGGGTTCAATCGCCTCCGTCTATTTTATGATCAGTTGATTCAGCGTGAAAAAAGCCGCCCTCATTGAGGCGGCTCGTTTTTACATGGCTTCTCGTCTCGTGCGCCGCAGTGTGAAATAGAGCACCAACTCGATGAGTCCTACGGCGATTAAAAATCCGCCGAACAATTGGAACAAGACGAGCAAGCTGCTGAACGGATTCGTCAACATGAGAAGGCCGATGCCAATCCAAAGCAGGCTCGTCACGAAGAAGAAGACCCATCGGTTCGCCATCGTCCGCCGGTAACCGACGGCTTGGATCAGGCGAATGATGCCTCCGAAGACGAATAATAGACCGATGAAGATCGGCAACAGACTTGCGAGCGTCTCGGCAAAGAAAAAGACGATGAGCGCTAACAACAAATAGACGATCCCCATAAAGAACGACGGGGGAAGACCATCCCGTTTCTGACGCAACCCTTGAAAGACGGCCCACAACCCCAGGACCACCAAATAACCGGCGGCGACGTAAACGATGACGTCAAAGAAAAAACGCGGATTCAACAAAATCAACAGCCCGATCAAAAAATAGATGCCTGCTTGCAAAAGTGTCGACCGTTCCAACCGTTTGATGAGCATCTCCATTGCCATGACTCCTTTCTACATATGCGTTAAACCCGTCCTTCTCCTATTCCCGACTTTCTGCAATGTTACATCCAGACAGAAAAAAGGCTGTGAATGTTGGATTCACAGCCTTTTGGCATTACTTACGTTTTTTCTTTTTGTTCTTTTTCTCTTCTTCCACGAGGGCGGCACGTTCTGCTTCTTTCGCCGCGATTTTCGCTTCAGCTTGTACTTTCATCTTCTCACGCATCGGGAGCATGATCGCCATCGTCACGATGATCGAGATGATATAACCGACGACCCAGTACATCGAGAGGGCTGCCGGTAGCGTGATCGACATGACGAAGATCATGACCGGGAAGATGTAGAGCATCATTTTCAATTGCGGGTTTTGTTCTTGACCTGCCATTGAAATCTTTTGTTGCGCATAAGTCAAAATCGCAGCAAGAATCGGCAAGATAAACGTCGGATCTGGTGCCCCGAGATCGAACCAGAGGAAACGAGCTTCGAAGATTTCCGGTGTCCGGCGGATTGCATCGTAGAACGCAAAGAGGATTGGCATTTGAATCAAGATTGGCAAACAACCTGCGAGCGGGTTGATTTGATACTCTTGATACATTTTCATCATTTCTTCTTGTAGCTTACGCTGTGTCTCTTGGTCTTTCGAGCTGTACTTCTCACGAAGTTTCAACATTTCCGGTTGCAATACTTGCATCGCACCCATACTCTTCGTCTGTTTGATCATGAGCGGCAAAATTAACAGACGGACAATGATCGTCGCGACGATAATCGAATACCCATACTGCCATGTACCACCAATTAAGTACGCAGCTTCTTTCAATAACCATGCAAGGGGCCAAACAAAATATTTTGCCCAAAAGCCTTCTGTCTCAGCCGTGATCGGCTCTCCTTGGATCGTCGAAGGGTCGACACAACCAGCCATTAACAAAATGGCACCAGTCATAACGGCTAACAATCCTAATTTCAGCTGTTTGCTCATAGTTCCTCCTACACTTTCTGTATCGATTCTTTTTTGTATCATCTCACGTCTATCGGTCAATCCTGGTTAGTTTACGTTATATATGAAAGAACGAGTCCGGATTGCAGTGGACGTTCGACTTATCTTGACTTCCAAACTTTCGCTCGCTTAAAGGCATGCTTCAAGCTTTCCGTCACTTCATCTTGCGACAAAGCCGTTGCCGGTTTACGTGCAATGATGACGTATTGATACGGTGCCACGTTCGGTTCAAGTAGGCGAAGCGACTCACGCATCAACCGTTTCATTCGATTTCGTTCTACGGCGTTTCCTAACTTCTTGCTGACAGAAAGTCCGACCCGAAAATGCGCTTGATCCGCTTTGAGCGTGTAGACGACAAACTGACGATTGGCCACGGAGCGTCCTTCGCGAAACACCGCTTGGAACTCTTCATTCTTTTGCAAACGGTATTCTTTTTTCAAAATTCTCACTCCATCCTTCGGTTCAAAAATCGTCAACTAACATCATACCATATCCCATTCGTTTCAACGAGGGCGAATCAGCTTTTTCAATTTGATTGTGTGACAAAAAAAAGATTGCCCAAGGATCAATCCCCAGGCAATCTTGTGATCGTTATTAGACAGTCAAGGCTTTGCGGCCTTTACGACGGCGAGCTGCAAGAATGTTGCGGCCGTTTTTCGTCGCCATACGCGCACGGAATCCGTGAACTTTTTTACGCTTACGGTTGTTTGGGTTAAACGTTGGTTTCATGGTTAAGCACCTCCTCAAGGTTAACGCTCTATTAGCAAGTTATGGTTTCATTTAAGGCAGTCTTTAAGATTATATAAACTGTGTCTTCGATTGTCAATCCATTTTCAGCAGGTTTTCCTGATCCCCCGCAATCGTCATCCCGATTGACCACTTGAGTAGGGGAGGGGAACGATTGCCACCATTTGCTTAAGTTGGCAGCAGAAACTTGACACGATGTTTACATCAACGCTCGTACTATCTTTACAAATAGCATAGCTAAGCCATTTTATCCACATGATTTGCTAGTTATCCACACTTATATGTGAATAACTCCTCTTTTTTCAACAAAGTTATCCTCTTATTTTTTAAAATATCGTTTTCCTCTCTTACAAAAATGTTATTCACATTTCTTTCTTCCTCTTTTGTGCATAACTTTTTACCTCGAGTATTCCTCTTATCTCGTTTATCCACAACATATCCACAGTTTATCCACACTATACACAGCATGTGGATAAGTGCCTGTGGATTGTTTTCGCAGTCTGTGGATAAATATCAAAAAGCGTTGCCACGTCTATTTTATTTTGATAAACTGAATGTGCACAAACTTGTGGATGAACTTTCAGTCATAACAAGATATACACAGGCTGTGGATAACTGTTATCCCCACCATCAACACCGTGTGGATAACTTTATCCACAGTTTTTGTTCTCTGTGGATAATCCTAGTATGTACTATAGAATAGTGATTGTGTATATCGTGTGAATAAGTTTCGCCAACATAAACGGTAAAGGAGGTCTTTCATTGAAAAATGCTCAAGAGATTTGGAGAAACGTTCTGTCTTTGATCGAAGAAGAAGAACGTACACCAAAAGCAAGTTTTGACATGTGGTTGAAGTCGACAGAAGGTATTTCATTGATGGGGACGACACTCGTCGTATCTGCGCCAGCCAGTTTCATCGTGACTTGGCTCGAGCGTCAATACTTATCCTTGTTGCAAGACACGGTCGAAGAAGTGACGAACAATAAGCTTGAGATTCATTTTATTGAGGAGTCACAAGCACACAAGTATGCACCTGCTGACGGATTGCCCTCGAAAGAAACGATTGCTGTCACGGAAACGAAAGAACAGCCCGTTCCAGTCCTATCAAAAGAGGAAGCAAGTCTCGGACAATTGAACGATAAGTACATCTTTGAGACGTTTGTCATTGGTTCGGGCAACCGCTTTGCCCATGCGGCATCGCTCGCTGTCGCTGAAGCACCGGCTCGAGCGTACAACCCGCTCTTTATTTATGGAGGCGTCGGGTTAGGCAAAACCCACCTCATGCATGCCATCGGTCACTACGTGAAAGGGCAGAAACCAGGAGCCCGAATCGCTTACGTTTCCTCTGAGAAGTTCACGAATGAATTCATCAATTCAATTCGGGATAACAAGACAGAGGAGTTCCGCAACCGCTATCGCAATATTGACGTGTTATTAATCGATGACATTCAGTTCTTAGCGGGGAAAGAACAGACACAAGAAGAGTTCTTCCACACGTTCAATGCGCTCCACAATGACCAGAAACAAATCGTCATCTCGAGCGATCGACCACCGAAAGAAATACCGACATTAGAAGACCGTCTCCGTTCACGCTTCGAATGGGGGCTCATCACGGATATCACGCCGCCTGACTTAGAAACACGAATCGCGATTTTACGTAAAAAAGCGACAGCCGAAGGACTCGACATCCCCAACGAAGTCATGCTATATATCGCCAACCAAATCGATACGAACATTCGTGAGTTAGAAGGAGCGTTGACACGCGTCGTCGCTTACGCAAAACTCGTCGCCCGTCCAATCGATCCCGATGTAGCCGCAGAAGCGCTGCATAACATCATGCCCGTCCAAGAAGCGAAGAAAATCGTCATTCGGGACATCCAAGAAATCGTCGGACGTCACTTTAATATAGAAGTCGATGAACTAAAGGCGAAAAAACGAACGAAAACGCTCGCTTTCCCTCGACAAATCGCAATGTACTTGTCACGTGAGATGACAGAGAGTTCATTACCGAAAATTGGGGAAGAGTTCGGAGGACGGGATCATACGACAGTAATCCACGCTCATGAGAAGATCAGCACGTTGTTGAAACATGATCCTGAAATGCAAGAGACGATTCAAACGTTGAAAAAGGCGTTGTCTTAAAATACAGCCTGAAATCTATGTGGATAACCTGTGGATAAACACCCTCACTTATCCACAGGTTATTCACAGGCAAAATGGCTCAACACGAGTGGTTAAAGGCACTTATCCCCACTATCCACAGCCCTTATTACTATTATGACTTAAATAATACTATTATTATTAACTACTACGACTCATTTCACTTAGGAGGAATTATCCACATGCATTTAACGATTCAGCGAGATGTATTCATGCAAGCCGTACAAGATGTATCAAAAGCTGTCGCTTCACGAACAACGATTCCAATTCTTACAGGATTGAAACTTGAAGCACATGCGGATGGTTTGACCCTTACAGGCAGCGATACTGAGATTTCGATTGAACGTTTGATTCCTGTCGAAGAAGGCGGTATCGAGCTCATCCAAATCCAACGGGCCGGCAGTGTCGTCTTAAACGCTCGTTTCCTTGGAGAAATCGTCAAGAAGCTTCCGACGAACGAAGTGACGCTCGAAGTGTCCCCGAACTTTATGACGCGTATCGAATCAGGACAAGCCGAGTTTCATTTGAACGGACTCGACCCTGACGAATATCCGCGCCTCCCGGAACTCGCAAGCGACCGCCGCTTCTATTTGCCGGCTGATTTGTTAAAGACGATCATTCGTCAAACGAGCTTCGCTGTTTCGTCACAAGAAACACGACCAGTTCTGACGGGTGTGAATTTCTCGGCTGAAAAAGGGTTCCTCACATGTGTGGCAACGGATAGTCACCGCTTGGCACTTCGTCGTGCCCGTTTTGAGACGGATAATGATTTGACGTTCCAAAACGTTGTCGTTCCAGGACGCTCGCTTAACGAACTCGCCAAGCTGCTCGATCGTGAAGAGTTGCCAATCGAAATCGTCTTGACGGACCAACAGATCTTGTTCCGCATGAAAAATATCTCGTTCTTCTCGCGTCTCTTAGACGGAGCTTATCCAGACACGTCGCGCTTGATCCCGGAAGAGTACCGGACTGCAGTCCGTCTGAACGCGAAAGACTTCTTGCAGGCGATTGATCGCGCCTCACTTCTCGCACGTGCTGATCGCAACAACGTCATCAAGTTTGTCGCTGAAGAAGCGACGACAGTCGAAGTGAGCTCACATTCTCCGGAAGTCGGAAAAGTGTCAGAGCGCGTGAGCATTCTATCGCTCGAAGGGGAAGAACTCAAAATCTCATTCAACTCGAAATTCGTCATGGATGCACTCCGCGCCCTTGATGCTTCTGAGATCGAGATTCAATTCACTGGTTCTATGCGTCCGTTCATTTTGCGTCCGGTCGAACAAGATAGTGTCCTCCAGTTGATTTTGCCAGTTCGTACATCGTGACAGTGACGAGCCGGAATGGGGATGATAAGGTACTTTGCCTTATCATCCCCATTTTTGCCTTATTCGACGTTTTTCGATAAACTAATAAGTATGGCGATTTTTTGTAATTAGTATGAAAGAAAGGGAGTGACGACATGAACAAAGTGTCGATTACAACCGAGTATGTAACACTCGGACAATTTTTAAAGTTGGCGGATATTATCTCAAGCGGAGGCCAAGCAAAGTTTTTCTTGGAAGACGTGCAAATTAAAGTGAACGGTGAAGTGGATCAACGTCGCGGACGTAAGCTCCGTGACGGAGATAAGATCGAAGTCGAAGGCTTCGGAGATTTCCAAATCGAGGGCAACTAACGTGCGTCTAATGTCGATCCGATTGCAAAACTACCGCAACTACGAAACCCTCGAGCTTGATTTCTCAGATCAGACGAACGTTCTCATCGGTGAGAACGCCCAGGGGAAAACGAATCTGCTCGAATCGATTTACGTACTTGCGCTGGCCAAATCGCATCGGACGACACAAGATCGCGAGTTGATTGGATGGGAGTCCGATGCCGCATTCATCGAGGGGCGGATCCATAAACGGACAGGTGAGACGGTCCAGTCCCTCACGTTCTCCTCAAAAGGCAAAAAAGCGAAGCTGAATCATCTGGAACAACGGCGACTTAGCGATTATGTCGGCGCATTCAACGTCGTCTTGTTCGCTCCAGAAGACCTTGCGATCGTCAAAGGTAGCCCGCAAGGCCGCAGACGATTTTTAGACATGGAAATCGGTCAAGTCAGTCCAGTGTACTTGCACGACTTGAATCAATATTTGAAAACGTTGAAGCAACGGAACGCTTTGTTAAAGCAGCTATCGATTAAAGGTGGGGACGAGACATTGCTCGAAGTCCTGACCGACCAGTTGATTGAAGTCGCTGTGAAAATCGTTTCAAGACGGCACCACTTTATCGATCAGCTAGAGAAATGGGCGGGACCCATTCATGCAGGGATCACGCGAAACCTAGAGACGCTGACGATTCAGTACGTATCGGACACGTTCCAAAAAGAACGTCACACGAAAGAACAGATGTTTGAAACGTATCGACAAAAGTTTGATAAAATAAGAGAGAACGAACGAAGACGAGGAGTGACCTTATTCGGTCCTCATCGCGACGACTTCGAATTGTACGTGAACGATCGAAACGTCCAAACGTTCGGTTCACAAGGTCAGCAACGCACGGCGGCCTTGTCTTTGAAACTAGCGGAGATTGAACTGATTCATGAAGAAGTCGGGGAGTACCCGCTCTTGTTGTTAGACGACGTTTTGTCAGAACTCGATGACCATCGCCAAACCCATCTGCTCGACACGATGGGAAAAAAAGTTCAAACGATCCTTACGACGACGAATATCGATGGGATTGCCCACGAAACGATTCAACAAGCTAAAGTGTTTCACGTGAAACAAGGAGAAGTTGAATCCGAATCTGTATAACGTAAAGCCAGTCAAGACGAACACCAATTCATGTATAGTAGGTGAACAAAACCGATGAGTAACGAAAACGAAAAACAAATGCAAGACTACGGTGCCGATCAGATTCAAGTACTTGAAGGTTTAGAAGCAGTCCGTAAGCGCCCTGGGATGTATATCGGTTCAACGAGTTCACGAGGTCTCCACCACTTGGTGTGGGAAATCGTCGATAACTCGATCGATGAAGCGCTCGCTGGTCATTGTGAAACGATCACAGTGACGGTAGAGCCAGGGAATTCGATTGTGGTCGAAGACGACGGTCGAGGAATCCCGGTCGACATTCAGAAGAAGACCGGACGTCCAGCCGTTGAGGTCATTTTCACGGTCTTACACGCGGGCGGGAAGTTCGGCGGCGGCGGATATAAAGTGTCCGGTGGTTTACACGGCGTCGGTGCATCCGTCGTCAACGCCTTGTCGACCAAGCTCGAAGTGTTCGTCCGTCGAAACGGAAATGTCTACTACCAATCGTTCAAACGCGGTGTCCCGCAAGGCGAATTAGAGATTGTAGGAACGACCGACAAGACAGGAACAACGGTTCGTTTCTTCCCCGATGGTGACATCTTTGAAGAGACGCTCGAATATGATTTCGATTTGCTTGCCACGCGTCTGCGTGAACTTGCTTTCTTAAACAAAGGGTTGCGCATCATCGCTAAAGATGAGCGCGGCGACGAGACGATTGAGCGAAACTATCATTACGAGGGTGGAATCAAGTCGTACGTCGAACACTTGAACCGCTCGAAGGCATCGATCCATGAAGAACCGGTCTACGTTCACGGGACGAAGGACGGGATTGAAGTCGAGATCGCCCTTCAGTACAACGAAGGGTTCGCAAGCAACATTTACTCGTTCACGAACAATATCCCAACTCATGAAGGCGGGACGCACGAGACAGGCTTCAAGACGGCCCTTACGCGTTCCATCAACGACT
This sequence comes from Exiguobacterium sp., assembly GCF_020832205.1. Lineage (GTDB taxonomy): Bacteria > Bacillota > Bacilli > Exiguobacteriales > Exiguobacteriaceae > Exiguobacterium. The sequence goes on from NZ_JAFIFD010000010.1 coordinate 35,311, forward strand.
ACGCAAAACGCTTCGGTCTCATGAAAGAAGCGGATGGCAGTCTGTCAGGGGACGACGTCCGCGAAGGCTTGACGGCCATCGTTTCGGTCAAACACCCGTCGCCACAGTTCGAAGGGCAGACGAAGACGAAGCTCGGCAACGCTGACGCCCGGACAGCGACCGACTCATTGTTCACGGATACGTTCGAACAATTCTTGCTCGAAAACCCGTCGGTCGGCCGTTTGATCGTCGACAAAGGACTGATGGCTGCTCGAGCTCGCCTCGCGGCAAAACGTGCCCGTGAGATGACGCGACGTAAAGGGATCCTCGAAGTCAGTTCATTGCCAGGGAAATTGGCCGACTGTTCATCTAAGGATGCGTCGAAATCTGAACTTTATATCGTTGAGGGTGACTCGGCCGGTGGTTCGGCGAAATCTGGACGCGACCGCCACTTCCAAGCGATTTTGCCAATTCGCGGTAAAATCATCAACGTGGAAAAGGCACGTCTCGACAAAATTTTAGCGAACCAAGAAGTCCGCACGATCATCACAGCGCTTGGCACTGGGATCGCAGAAGAATTCGATCTCGGGAAGGCTCGTTATCATAAATTGATTATCATGACCGATGCCGACGTCGATGGTGCCCACATCCGGACATTGTTGCTCACGTTTTTCTACCGGTACATGCGTCCGCTCATCGAGAGCGGTTACGTTTATATCGCCCAGCCGCCGCTTTACGGTGTGAAGCACGGAAAAGAGATCGTGTACGTCCAAAACGATCGCGAATTGCAGGAAGCGATTAAGCGCCTTCCTGAAAATGCACGATATAGCGTCCAGCGTTACAAAGGTCTCGGTGAGATGGACCCAGAACAGTTGTGGAGTACGACGATGAACCCAGAATCGCGCTCGATGCTGCGGGTTGACCTTCAAGATGCCATCGAGGCGGATGAGATCTTTGAGACGCTCATGGGAGACAATGTCGAGCCGCGTCGCGATTTCATCCAGTCACATGCGCACTATGTGAAAAACCTCGATATTTAAACAGAAGGGTAGGCAATAACGAATGGCAGAACAAGAAAATATCAAGGATATAAATATTAGCCAAGAGATGCGGACGTCGTTCATGGACTATGCGATGAGCGTTATCGTGTCACGTGCCCTTCCAGACGTAAGGGACGGTTTAAAGCCGGTCCACCGTCGTATTCTCTATGCAATGAACGAGCTCGGTATTCGGGCTGATAAACCGCATAAGAAATCGGCTCGTGTCGTCGGTGACGTCATCGGTAAGTATCACCCGCACGGTGACTCGGCCGTTTACGAGACGATGGTGCGCATGGCTCAAGATTTCAGCTATCGTTACGAACTTGTCGACGGACACGGAAACTTCGGGTCTGTCGACGGGGACTCAGCGGCCGCGATGCGTTATACGGAAGCCCGAATGTCTAAAATTGCGATGGAACTCGTACGCGACATCGGTAAAAACACGATTGATTACCAAGCGAACTTCGACGGTGAGGAAAAAGAACCGGTCGTCATGCCAGCTCGGTTCCCGAACTTCCTCGTCAACGGGACGAGCGGAATCGCTGTCGGGATGGCGACGAACGTACCGCCGCATAACTTGAACGAGGTGATTGACGGAGTGCTCGCACTTACGCACAACCCTGACATTACTATCGCTGAATTGATGCAACATATTCCGGGCCCAGACTTCCCGACATCAGGGGAGATTTTAGGCCGGAGCGGTATCCGTCGCGCCTATGAAACAGGCCGTGGCTCAATTACGATGCGTGCAAAAGCAGAGATCGAAGTGTTGAAAAATGGCCGCGAACGTATTCTCGTCCATGAAATCCCTTATCAAGTGAACAAAGCGCGTCTTGTTGAGAAGATTGCCGATTTGGTGCGGGATAAGAAAATCGAAGGCATCACTGACTTACGCGATGAATCCGACCGCAACGGTATGCGTGTCGTCATCGAAGTTCGACGCGATGCCAACGCGAGTGTCATTTTGAACAACTTGTACAAGCAGACACCGATGCAGACGACGTTTGGGGTAAACATGCTCGCGCTCGTCGGCGGCCGTCCGAAGACACTCAACTTGAAACAAGCGATTTACTATTACATCGAACACCAAAAAGAAGTCGTCCGTCGCCGGACTCAATTCGACCTCGATAAGGCTGAGGCGCGGGCACATATTCTTGAAGGATTGCGCGTTGCCCTCGATCATCTCGACGAAGTTATCGCTCTCATCCGGAGCACACGCACTGGAGATGAGGCGCGTGAGAAATTGATTGCCCGTTTCGGTCTTTCTACGGAACAAACGCAAGCGATTTTGGATATGCGTCTTCAACGATTGACAGGGTTGGAGCGGGAGAAAATCGAAGGCGAGTATCGTGAAGTTCAAGCGTTGATCGAAGAACTTCGTGCCATCCTCGGTGATGAAGAGCTTCTTCTCGATATCATCCGCAACGAACTGACTGAAATCAAAGAACGTTACGGTGATGCACGCCGCACCGTGATTCGCACAGACATCGTCGAACTCGAAGATGAAGATTTGATTCCAGTACGTGACATGATGATCACGCTCACGAGTGAAGGCTACATCAAGTCGATCCCGACCGACTCGTACCGGACGCAACGACGTGGTGGTCGCGGGAAACAAGGGATGGGGACGAACGATGAAGACTTCGTACTTCGTCTACTGTCGGCCTCGACGCACGATACGATCTTGTTCTTCACGAACTTCGGACGTGTTTTCCGTTTGAAAGGATACGAGATTCCGGAGATGAGTCGAACGGCGAAAGGAATGCCGATCATCAACTTGCTTCAAGTCGATAAAGGCGAAAAAGTCGAAACGATGATTCCGGTTGACTTTAACAGTTATTTGGCTGATAAAGCGATCACGGAAGAGGTAAGTGAAGACTCGGAAGCGGAAGTGGCAGATGAACAATTGTCGCTCGTCTTCATTACGAAACAAGGTCTCGTGAAGCGTTCGCCGCTTTCTGCTTACGCTCGGATCAATAAAAACGGCTTGCGCGCCATCAGCTTGAATGAAACGGATGAACTCGTTACGGTTCGTCTCGCGAAGAGTGACGATGAGATGTTGATTGTGACCCGTGAAGGGATGTCGATTCGTTTCCCACTCGAAGGAGAAGTACGTTCAATGGGCCGTACGGCTCGAGGTGTACGTGCGATTCGATTGAAAAAAGACGACGATCAAGTCGTATCGATGGAAATCGTCCGGTCAACGCAAGACGTTCTCATTATTACGGAAAAAGGATATGGCAAACGTACCGCCATGGAGCAATTCCGTACGCAAGGACGAGGCGGTTCGGGAATCATCGGTATTAAGACCGATCGAGGAACGGTCGTCGGGATGCGCGTCGTCGATGAGGATGACGATATCATGCTCATGACCGAGCTCGGTGTCGCAATTCGGATTGACTCACAGACCATTTCACAAATGGGACGCAGCACGCGCGGTGTGAAAGTGATGAACATCGAAGACGGTGATCGTCTGGCAACCATCGCGAAATTGAAAAAAGATGAGCTAGAAGAGGAATCGGCAGTCGATATGGAGAATGGATTTGTTGGTGAAGCACCGGAAATCGGCCCATCGTCTGAAGAGACCGAGTAAGGCGAAAAGGTCGAACGGAGCTTCCGTTCGACCTTTTTTATGTAGGAGGAGGAATGAGCATGCGGTTAGCCATTTCGAACGTGCACGTCGGGATGACGTTAAAGACGTCGGTATCCTCGTTAGAAGCGGGAATCAAACTGACAAACGAACATTTACGCTTGCTCCGGTTTTTGAAAGTTGAAGCGATAGAAGTGGATCCTGTCGAACGTCGCCGATTTACTCGTAACGAGGAACAAGAGGTCTGTTCTAAAATTGTTCAATACGAACGGCATTATAATCAGTGGGAAGAACGAATTGCTTTGAACCCGTATGAAGCTTTAGAGTTTGTCCATCAACTGTTTCAAACGGATTATCCGTTGTCAGCCATCGTCGCGTTTTTTACAGACCAACCTCTCCGTAAAAATCACGTAATCCATCATGCCATCTATCGCGCATTGATTGCAAAGTCGCTTTCGAAGTATCGAGGGGATGAGCATCGTCTGCAATTTGATTATGGAATCGCGTCTTACTTTGCAGATGCAAGCTATGCCAAAATCCGCAAATGGTCGCACATGCGATACTTTACAAAAATGGAGCGGGAACTATTATACCAACATCCTCTCGTATCTGCGTCGATGCTCCCTGAAGATGAAACGTTGCGTCCCCGAGTCGTCAAATTGATCACGGAACATCATGAGCGGTTAGACGGTTCAGGGTTCCCAAATCGACTCGAGGAGCGTGAACTTCATCCGGCGTCTCCACTCTTTATTGTCGCTGACCGGTTTTGTCAATTGACGGCGCCTCGCACGTTCCGTAACGCGTTGACTCCTGAAGAAGCTTACTTTTATATGTGGCAAAACGAAGCGTACGATGAAGAGGCGCTGACGCTGTTGGCTACTTTGCTTGGTTTTTTCGAAGTCGGACGCAACGTGTTGCTCAGTAGCGGCGTACGCGGAACGATTCAACATTACACCCCACGCGTGGAACAACCGATTGTCATCTCGGAACCGACACAAGAAACATATGATTTAACTCGGTTGAACGAAGTTCGGATTGTAGCTTTTCAATAAGGTATGCGACGTGTTCCTTCTATATATGCGATAGAAGGAGACACGTCGTTTTTTATTATTTTTAAATATTTTATTTTTATAGTTGACGAATAGATTAACAGATGCTATTATAAATGAGTCGCTAAGAGCGACAGACGAACTTTGAAAACTGAACGATGAGGCAAAAAAAGTTTTACAAGTTTTGATTGAAGCGCAAGCTTCGTCATTTTCAAGAGCTATATCAAATTCTTTGGAGAGTTTGATCCTGGCTCAGGACGAACGCTG
>NZ_JAFIFD010000011.1 GCF_020832205.1 Exiguobacterium sp.
GTCATCCATCACGCTCACATATTAAATTTCACAGGTGACAGTTATCGTGTCACGCATGCGTTGTCGAAACACTAAAACCTAGCTGGCAAAGTTCTGTACTTTTCGTTGCATTATTGTGCACATTTGTATTGCAAAATACAAAGTCCCTACTTAGGAATCATTTTGCACTTCGTTCGAGCGATTGTTCCATCTCCCAATAATATTCCTAATAGTAAACTTTTTTCGAATACAGTCAGTTCATTCCACTTCATCTTCCTCTCTCTTCTATACTAGATTGGTCTATTCTTCGATTCTCGATATATCTTATAGCTAGTCTGAGCGGCAATGTAAAAAAAGAACAAGGTTCACAGAAAAAAGATGTTTATTTTTTATGTATGGCTTATCGCATAGAGAAGTAACGTCCAAGAATTTAAATCTAAGTTTTAACTCGTAAATAAGTGTTCATTCGTATAAAAACTGAAAATAGTGAGTCGTCGCACCGATATAGTACGTGAGAACAACTATAAGAGGAGCAGAAGCTTATGAACCCGACCATTTCTGAAGTCCGGCTTCACCTACCTTCTTCTGTACTGCCGTATGAACAAACGAAAAACGTGTTCGTCGAGGCGAATCATGCTCGTCTCGCTGATGAAGGTATTGTCATTCTTCCGACGCCTCAACACGTGACAAAGTTAGAAACGGCCGTCGCGAAGGCGAATCTTGTATTAGATCAACAACGTACCGGGCTTAAATTTATGAAACACGAAAAATTAAACGATTACTATATTCAAATCGTGGATACGAACAACGACGTCATCCGCGAGATTCCAAGTAAGAAGTCACTCGACTTCTTCGCGGCGTTCATGGAATTCAATCAATTGTTCGATGAACGCGTTTAAAGGAGGCTAACTATGACATCACCCATCCGTTTTGGCGGACTCGCCAGTGGCATCGATACTGATACAATTATTAAGCAATTAATGCAAGTCGAACGGGTACCGGTCGACAAGCTCGAACAAAAGAAACAAATAACTGAGTGGAAACGCGATGCCTACCGTGAAATCAACCGCTCGCTCATGACACTTCGTAATAGTGCGGTCGATCTCATATTCAGCCGTAACTTTTATGCGAAGAAGTCTAGTTCATCCGATGAATCGCGCGTCTCAGTCGTAGCTGGACCGTCAAGCGGGAATACAGCGATTCGCATCGAATCAGTCAGCCAGCTTGCGACCGCGGCCACTCAAATCGTGGAACCAGTTGATAAAAACGGAGTTAAAGTGACAAAAACGACAAAAGTGGCAGATATGAATTTACAATCTGCGACACAAGAAATCAAATTGAGTACGGCTACAAAAGAATGGACGCTCTCCCCGAAACCTAGAACAGGAGAAACCGTTGCATTAAAAGATGCGACGAACAATCCGATTGACGTGAATAGCTACACTTACGACGAGGCGACCGGGAAAGTTACGATGAACGACGGTTCGGATGTCCCGACAGGCACGACGGCCACTTATACATCTGGCTACCAAATCCAAATCCGCTCTGTCGAGGGTGGGGATTTCAAAACGATCAAAGTGTCAGAAGGCGCTACGATGGAAAACCTGGTCACTGCCTTAAACGGAAAAGACTCAGGAATTTCTGCTTTCTTCGAACCGATTTCTGGAAAACTGTCACTTACACAGAAACAGACTGGTGAAAAATCAATCATTGAATTTGATGCCACCACAAAAGCTGCTTTTCAGATAGCTCCGGCAACGCTTCCTCAAAAAGGTGTGGACGCTAGCTTCATGGTGAACGGCATCTCGATGACACAAAGTTCAAATACTGTCACGATTGATAATATGACCGTCACACTTAAATCACAGTTTACTGTAGCAGAAGGAGCCGTCACACTCTCCGCTGCCACCGACACGCAAAAAATATTCGAGAACATTAAAGGTTTCGTCGACAAATATAATGAAACAATCGACTTAATGAACAAGAAGGTCCGTGAAGATAAGTTTCGTTCGTTCGCTCCACTCACAAAAGCTCAACGAGATGAACTATCTGATGATGAGATTAAGAAGTGGGAAGAGAAAGCGATGAGCGGGATGTTGCGTGGCGACACGATTGTTCGCAGTGCGATGGATACGTTACGAGGTAAATGGTCAAGCACGACTGCTGCGACAAACGATATCGAAATGAAACAACTGTTCCAAATTGGTCTCTCGACTGGAGCGGATTTTACAAACGGTGGAAAAATTGAATTGAACGAAGAAAAGCTCAAGGCAGCTATCGAGAAAGACCCTGAGCAGGTGTATCAACTCTTTACTAACTCCCAGAGTGGTTTGCTTTTAAAAATTCGTGATGCAGCGACCAGCGCACGTTCATCAATCACCCGTATCGCCGGAACAGACGGTTCTGGTGCCCCGACGTATTCGATGGGCCGTGAAATGGCACAAATCGATACGCGGATTCAACGTTTGAACGATTTACTCGTCAACAAAGAAAACGCCTATTACCGTCGCTTCGCAGCGATGGAAAAGGCAATGAACCAAGCGAACTCGCAGGCGGGGTATCTCCAGCAATTTATGGCTGGAGGCATGTAAGAGGAGGAATTTAAATGGTAGCCAACCCATATGCAGCATATCAAAACAGTGCGGTCACGACCGCGAACCCACAGGAACTCACGCTTATGTTGTATGACGGGGCGCTCAAGTTCACGCGCCTCGCCAAACTCGCGCTTGAGCAAGGGAATCCTGATTTGAAAAACACGAACATCCAAAAGACGCAAGCGATTTTCCAGGAGTTGCGTCTCACTTTAAATAAAGACGTCGCCATCTCGGCGAATTTGGATTCACTCTACGAATACTTGTGGCGCCGTCTCGTCGATGCGAACGTCAAGAACGACACGACGATTCTCGACGAAGTGCTCGACTTCACGACCGAGCTCCGCGACACGTGGAAGGAAGCGATGAAACTCGCGAAACAAGCATGAGACCAATCGACGAGATCATTCTCAAAACGCAACGGCTGAAGGATCTGCTCGCCCAAGTGCCGGAAGAGCCGACGTACGACACGTGGATGGACCAGATCCATGAGCTCTTGGACGACCGCGAACAACTGCTCGCCGCACACGGACCGGATCTACAAGCGGCCGACCAGACCGTCATCCGTCAGCTCGTCGACGACAGTCAAAAGATCGCCCGCTTGATCGAGGCCGAACATCAACGGCTCGGCATGACGCTCGGGACGGCCCGGCAAGAACGAAAAGCCGTCAAGACGTACGTCGACCCGTACGAAGACGTCGACTCGAACTTCTCCGGACTATTCGACCAACAGACGTAAAACAGCTCGAAGGCGCGCCTTCGAGCTGTTTGTCGTTCAAAAAGTCTTCAGTTGGCGTCGGACTCGTGAAATCACATACGTGATCGTAAACAACATCAATCCGCTGGTAGTAAAGTTCACGTAAGCACGACCCATATCCTGAACGGAGTTGAAGGGGACGAGCCCGGACAAGACGACGAGCGGTAAAATCGTCACGTGCATGACGGCCCAATGGATGAAAATCTGTTTCGGGAACGACCACGCCCTCACTTCGTAGATGACACTCGTCACGCCGAGGAAGAAGCCGATGCCGCCGTATGTCAAGACGAGGCGGACGCTTTCCGCATCACCTGTTAGCACGTTGTACAAGGCGAGCACGCCTGATGCTGCTAAGAAAAGTATCCCGCGCTTCAATCCTTTTTTGAATAGATCCATCAAATTATCCTTCCGCTTATGTAGTGGTCTACTTTACGGAATGGGGCGCTCAGAAGTTTCAACGATTTTCGGACGGATGCAAAAACGTCTGTTATCGGGTAAAATCGGGTAAATACCACTATACCCGTTGCTTCTTTTCTGGAATGAGGAGGGAAACGAGATGAGTGAGAAAAAAGTGAAGCCTGAGTCAACCAAGAAACGTCGTTACTTCGTCTACGGTCCAGAAGGAGCGTACGATGAATACGTCGAGCGCGACCCGAAACTCGAGGCGTATGTCGAGGACGATGCGCCGGTCGAGGAAGGGCCCGATCCGTATGAAGAAGAGGATTTGAAATCAAGAGGATAGATTGGAAAGCGTCAAGGTCCACACACGACCTTGACGCTTTTTTGTCTGAATTTCACTTCACCCGTCGCTGCAAGTTCTCGTCCGGCTTCATATAAAAGAACAGCCACCAAAACGAGCAAGTGAACATGATCCGCTGCAACAGCCCCATATAGTCCGGCGCGTCGAACATACCGAGCGAGAGGGCGATTGCGAGCCCGGCCAACATAAAAACCGACGACACGGTGGCGGCCGGCGTTCATAAAGCCGTGCCCGGTTGCGAGGAGCGTGAAGAACAGGCCGGTCGTGCTCGCGAAGACAGAATGCAGCTGGTCGTGGGACAGGTTCACCGGTATGCCGTCGACGAGCGGGGCGTGGTGAAAGACACCCGTCAACACCAGGCTGACCCCGAAGCACGTCCCGAGCACTTGATGATACGTCACGCGTGTCTTCCACGAGACGAGGACGGCCGTGACACCGAGCGCAATGAACGTGACGTTCATGACCCACGCGAAAGGTGAGCCTTGGGCGCCGAGGTGGCTCGTCGTGTTTCGGACGAGCGAGTAGCCGTCAAAGCTGAACGATGGTAGGCCGGTCGAGACGATGAGGAACGCGAGAAAGACGAGGCGTGTCACGGTCGTCAGCGTTGATGCGGCAACGGGATCGTCAACACGTTCCAGTTCTCACCGGCGAACAACTTGGCGAGGTAGACGATTTGGCCGACGTGATAGCTGTAGTGCGACACTTGCTTCTCAATCGCCCAGATGACGCTCTTCTCCTCGCCGCGGATAAAGACGGTCTCGCCGAGGTCTTCCGGTGTCAGGCTCGCGAGTACATCGTCTAACAGCTGCCATCGTTCGTCCCACGTCGCCATGAGTGATTCGCGCGACTGCTGTTGGTCCTCGAACTCGGCGTCGCGGTTGCGCTCCGGTTTCTCGCCGTCCGTCGTCAAGAAGTCGGTCCATCTTGATTTCATATTGTTCGAGATGTGTTGGACGATGACAGCGAGCGAGAGCGTGTCCGGTGCGAGCGTGCGGTGCAGGTCCTCATCGCTCACTTGACGGAGCGCGCTTTCGGCGAGTTGTTTCTGTTCTTGGGAGATAGTGCGTACTTCGGTGAGATAACGTTGTTCGAACATGTCATTTCCTCCTTATGTAGACTCTTTCTCCCATACCCGAAAATAAGAAAAGACGAACAGTCTCCTGTCCGTCTCACGCATGCTCCATCCGAAAATCTTCCCAATGGTCCCGGGCTTGATTGCGAATCCGTTCCGATACTTCCTTGCTGCCGAGTAAGATGCCGTACCAACGACGGGCATCCTCGTACAAGCCGAGCGCGGCCGAAAGGTCCGCGATCCGCAGCATCAATTGATCGTACGGTAGGCCCGTCCGGACTTGGTCCGTATACACTTCCTGTACTTCGTTGTACTTGTCGAGCGTCCGTTGCATCCATTCGCGTTCGGCCGTCTCATTGCCGATCAAGCGATACATCCAGACGAGACGCATCCCGAGCATGGCGACGACGGACGGCTTTTGTCCGCTCAGCTGTGCCGTCATGACGGCGAACTTATACAGTTGGATGACGTGCTCAGGCGTACGATCACCTTCGAGCGTCTCCGGGTTGATCCGTGACAAATAATGCGTCTCGAGCGCCTCGCGGTTGTTCTTCCGGACTTTGTCGAACGAGTCGTGGAAGACGAGGTGGCAGTGGCTACAGACGGCGGGCTCGTACAAGTACGGGTTCTCGCCGTCATACGTCGTATAACCGTCTTTCGCGACTTCTTGCGGCCGGATGTGGCGCGACAAGATGCGCGGCGTCGTGCTCTCTTTCAAACAATACGGGCACTTCACTTTTTTTGAAAACAAATGTTCAGCCATACGTCACCTCACACGTACACGTTGACGAGCAATCCGCGGATCTCACCGACTTGGTCGAGGAGCGACAGGCGAGAAGCCTCGCCCGAGATGACCTGGTCCGTCAGGGCGAGTAGCTTCTGGTCGACCTGTTCGACGATCTTGTAGATTTTCGCCCGGCCCCGGCGGTTGAAACCGCGCTTGTCTTCGAGGCGGAGCGCCGCGTCAACGGCGTCTTTCATAAAGTCTTTGATTAACTGCTTGTATTCGGCGAGCGATTCGACCGTCTGGCTCTCGGCGAGGAGCTCGCCTTGTTCGTGGATGGCCGCGATTTGGCGTTGGAAGCGCTCATGCTCGCGGTCCTCCCGTTTCTGGCCGATGACGTTTTGGAACGAGACGCCGGGCTCGACGTCAGGCTTTTTCACCTTGCCGGCGCCGAGGAGCGACTGCGTCTCCATGATGCGACGAATGTCCATGAGGTCTCGTCCTTTCTATGATTAGTTCAATAATTGTAACACGCCTTGCGGCAACGCGTTCGACTGGGCAATCATCGCCATCCCGGACTGGTTCAAGATGTTGAGGCGGGCGAAGTCCATCATCTCGCGGGCCATGTCGGCGTCGCGGATGCGTGACTCGGACGCGGTCAAGTTCTCGGAGCCGATCGAGACGACACCGACGTTCGCCTCGAGCCGGTTCTGGATGGCACCGAGCTTCGAGCGCTCGATCGAGACGGCGTTGATGGCGGCATCGAACTTGGCGATAGCGTCACCGGCACCAGTTGGCGTCAACACGTCGATCCCGTCGATGCCTAACGCTTCTGCGCGCATGTCGGCGACGTTCAAGATGACGCCCTCACCGCTGCCGGCACCGACTTGGAAGAACAGCTCTTTCGCGCCTTGCGTATATTCGCCGTTCATGATCTTCTTCGAGTTGAACTCGGTCGTCTCGGCGATACGTGTTACTTCTTCGGTGAGCGCAGTGATCTCTTCTTGAATCGCTTTCGCATCGTCACCGCTCAGTGTCCCGTTCGATGCTTGCACCGATAGCTCGCGCATCCGCTGCAAGAGCGAGTGCGTCTCGTTCATGCCGCCTTCGAGCGTCTGCGTGAGCGAGATGCCGTCGAGCGTGTTGCGCTCGGCCATCGACAGCGAGTCGAGGCGCATCCGCATCTTCTCAGAGATGGCGAGGCCGGCCGCGTCGTCGGACGCCTTGTTGATGCGGACACCGCTTGAGAGCCGGTCCATCGTCTTTTTCATCGTCGCCTGGTTCATCGACAGCGACGTGTACGCCTTCAGCGCCTGCACGTTATTGGTAATTTTCATAACGGTTCCCTCCGATCGGTTGCGGTGTGAGTTTGGCGCGTTGCATCGCCTCGCCCCACGTCTGGTCCAGGTCAGTGGCGAGGGCGTGCAGCTCCTCGATCTTCGATAAGTCTTGCTCGATCAACGCCTCGAGGCTCGACTTCGCCATATAGAGATACAGTTCGTCGAGTTGGGCCGAGATGATGCCGCCGTTGTCGTTCAAGCCTTGGTGCAGTTTCACGAGCAGTTCGCGCGCCTGTCTAAGGTGGCGGTTGCGCTCGGCGATCGTCGCCGTGAGCGCGTGTTCATAGTGGTATGTGAGGGCGTGGAGCATCGCTTGCGTCAGCTCTTCTGCGCTCATCTCATATAGTCGGTTCGGGTTCATCCTTGTTCTCCTTTAATGGAATCAAGTTCTTCGATCAACAACAATACTTCGGCCATGACGTCGTATAGCTCCGGCGGGATGGCGTCGCCGAGGTCGAGGTCGAGCAGGTGGCCAAGGAGCGAATGGTCATGCTCGATGGCGACGCCGCGTGCTCTCGCCTCATCTAAGATCTTGTCGGCGACGGCGCCAGTCCCGCGAGCGACGATGACCGGGGCCCGGTCCGTCGTCTCGTCGTAGCGGACGACGGCGGCCGTCTTCCGTTTCGTCAAATCCATGCGTTGGTACATGTCGGCCTCCTAAATTCTAAAGTCGTAACCGGTCGTCGGCGTGTTCACCGGCTCGGCTTCGACTTTCTCGGTCTTCGTCAGCGGACGGAACTGCGTCGTCACGCTCTTATAGCCGATTGCTTCCAAAGTCGTCTCGATCTTCCCGAGGAGAGGCCGGGCGAGCGCCTCGACTTTCGGGTCGTCATGTTCGAGCGTCAGACGCAAGTTGCGGTCGATCGCTTCGAGTTTGACGGCGATCTCGCCGAGCCGGGGCGTCTCGAGCCGGATGTAGAGGACGCTGTTCTCCCAATCGACGACGTCGCCCGCTTCCCGGTTTTGGATGTGGACGTGGATGCCGGTGTCGACTTCCTGCACTTTCGCCGGCAAGGCGAGCAGGAGCTGGTGCAACTGGCCGCCGTCGAGACGATTGAGCGTCTGTTGGACTTGGAAGAACGAGGCGAGCCGGGCCGCTTCCGGGTTCGCCGCATCGGCCTTGACGGACAGGCTCGACGCCTGGACCTGGACGCGCTGCGCCGTCTCTTGGATGACGCGGCCGGATAAGTTCGGGTCGACCTTGAACGGCGGCACTTTCGCGATCTCGCCGGCGCGCGTCGTCCCGTGCGGGATGTATTCGATGCGGACGTGGTTCGGCACGTAGCGGAACTCGTTTAACGCCGCGCGTACTTCTTTGATCAAGGCGGCGCTCTCGGCGGGCTTCGTCGAAAGCAGACCGAGCGCGACGTCGAGTTTCGCCGTCATCGAGACGAGCGCTTTCTCTTGCGTCGCGTCCGTATGTAACAGCGCATCCGTCTTCTGGATGAGTTGCGTCAGGCGCGTCGACACCGTCTCGAGCGCGGGCCGGGCCACGTGCGGGTTTTGTTCGACGAGGGCGGCGACTTGGCCGAGCTGTTTCGTCACGGTCGCCTGTTCGTTTCGGAACGTGTTCGTCACGGTGGCGAGATGTGTCGTCACTTCTTTGACGGCGACTTGCCGTCCGGACGAGAGCGGGAGCGTCTCACGCGGCTCGGGCCGCGTGATCGGCGCCGGCACGTCACGGATGATGCGGTCGATTGTCGCGGGCGTCGGGGTGACGCGTTCGCTGGCCGGCCGCGTCAAGTTGACGAGCTCGACGTAGCGTTCTTTTTGCGGATACGGCGCGTCCGGTGGTGGGGCTTTCAGTTGATGCCTTGCCTCGACGAGCGTCGAGGCGGCGAGCCCTCTCAACGTGTCGGGTGCGACGTCTGGCGTGTCGAGCGTCTTCAATAGAAGAATCGTGTCACGCATGTCGCCTTTCATCGCCGTCTCGAGCAGGCGGACCGTGTCCTCGTTCATCGGCAGACGCCCCGTCTGGAGAAGGCGGCTGACGGCGCTCCGCACTTCAGGCGGGAGCGCGGCGAGCAGCGTCTGGATCTTCGTGTCGAGCTTTGCCGGCGGGGCCGCGGTTTCCGCTTCCTCTTTCGGCGGGACGACCGTCGCGAGGAGCGTGCCGTCCTGATCGGCGAGCGTCACGTGAAACGGGTTCGTCTTCGGCATGCCGTCTTTGAACGTGAGTTCCATTTCTTCCCCGTTGATCTTCACGATCGCCGTGTCGGGGCCGGTCTGTTTGACGAGCTCGGCCTTATAGACACGGTTCGTCTGGATACCGGCGCTCGCCGCGATGAGGGCGGCCGGATGGGCTTGGATTTGCATAGTTGTCACCTCGACCAATATATCGACCTCTTTTTCAAAAAGTGAAGCAAATCAGACAAGAAAAAAACCTCCCGTCGGACGACGGAAGGCGGGTCAAGATTCGAGCATAGGGCTCAAGTTCAGTTGTTGGAACCGGGCGACGAGTTCACCCGTCGCTTTCAATTGATTCTTCAGGACGTACGCGGTCGCGTTCGTCTGGATCCGATGGTCGTCAGTCGTGACGATGATCCCGTTCGGATTCCCTTCGATGCTGATGATCTCACGGACGTGAGACCAGGCGTACCATTCGCAGTCGTCGCGTTTCGGCGATTTCGTCGGGAAGAAGACGAGCCCGGTCGATGGTTCGATGACGACGGGCACTTTCCCTTTCACGCCGGCGACGCGCTTGGCGACGAAGATCCGTTCCTCAATCGAGCTGTTGTACTGGCGGCAAGAGAGCTGCAGCAACTGGTACGGTCGGAGCGGGGTCGTGATTTCGGTGCCATCCTCGAGAATGATCCGCGACTGCTTCATCATGTCAAAGCAAGGCAGGATCGCCACGGTTCGCTTCGTGATGCGATATTTTTCCTCGGAATAGTAGGGGCGCATACGCTGCACCATCCTCCTCGTATTGGATTTTCAGGATCGGCTACTTAATAAACGGCACAAACCTAAATCATCTCTTTCATGATATATCACAAAAAATGTAAATTCAATAAGCCGATATGAAAAGTAGGGGAATACAATTCCAATGTAAGCCAAAAAGCAAAACGTTTGCAAAATATTGAGAAAGTGTTTGTCACGCCACCCAGAAGGTGGTAAGATAACCGATAGAGGGCAAGCCTCTGTATTCTTCAATGGTGAAAGGAATGGATTTACACATGGTAGGTAAAGTAAAATGGTTTAACTCAGAAAAAGGTTTTGGTTTCATCGAAGTAGAAGGCGGCAAAGACGTTTTCGTACACTTCTCTGCAATCCAAACTGACGGCTACAAATCACTTGACGAAGGTCAAGAGGTAGAGTTTGAAATCGTTGATGGCGAGCGTGGCCCACAAGCGGCTAACGTTGTAAAATTATAATTTCAAACCGTGAACCGACTTCCTCGTGAAGTCGGTTTTTTGTTTTTTCTACATAGTGTTTTTCTGTTTAAAATCGAGTTTAAAAACGGCCATAACGGGTAACTTCTTTTTATACAACCGATTCGTTTGAAGGCGTGACCATCGGAACAAAATTGTCATTATTTTCTGATGATAACGTTTTCAAAGTAAACGGATTAGGGGTATACTATATATGAACCACTTGCTTCCGCTTTCTTTTTAAGAAATGAAGCAGGAGATTCGGTCCAAATTGACGAATCATTTGGTTCAAGCGGTTATTTTAAGGAGGAGTTCAGATGATTTATAACATTCGCGGCGAAAACATTGAAGTCACACCAGCCATCAAAGACTATGTCGAGAAAAAGCTGGAGAAATTGACTCGGTATTTCACAACTCCTACGGATGCACAGACGGCTTACGTCAACTTGAAAGTGTACAACGAAAAGCAAAAAGTAGAAGTGACGATCCCGATGACGAACTTATTGCTTCGCGCTGAGGAAACCAACCTCGATATGTACGCGGCAATCGACCTCGTCGTCGACAAATTGGAACGTCAAATCCGTAAACACAAAACGAAGCTCAACCGTAAAGGACGCGCCAAAGAAGGTGGGATCGGCGAGTACTTCAAGTCACTCGAAGGCCCTGAGGACGTACCGGTGTACGACGAGGAAGAGTCTGAGCTCGAACTCGTGCGGACGAAGCGTTTCACGCTCAAGCCAATGGATACGGAAGAAGCGATCCTTCAAATGGACATGCTCGGTCACAGTTTCTTCGTCTTCTCAGACGCCGAGACCGGCAACACGAACGTCGTCTACCGTCGGAAAGACGGCAAATACGGCTTGATCGAACCGGAATAATCTGAAGCTGAAAATCACACGGCCTCCCGTCTCGGGAGGCCGTTTCGTTTTGCCTTTCCTTGAAAGCGAGGGGGACTTCGGTTAAACTGTACATTAGGGAAAAAACATGCATTTTAGAGGAATGCTGAGGAGATATGAGTATGGCGAACTTTTTGAAAGATTTATTTGCTCCACAGAAACGTATATTGAAAAAAGCAGAGAAAGCGGCCGACCTCGTCGAGTCGTTCGCTGAACCGATCAAGGCGTTGTCTGACGAACAGTTGCAGGCGAAGTCTGAAGAGTTCCGCGGCCGTCTCGCCAAAGGCGAGACGCTCGACGATATCCTCCCGGAAGCGTTCGCGGTCTGCCGCGAGGCGTCAGAGCGTGTACTCGGAATGCGGCACTACCGCGTCCAGCTCATCGGGGGCTACGTGCTCCATAACGGCGACATCGCCGAGATGAAGACAGGGGAAGGGAAGACGCTCGTCGCGACGCTCCCTGTCTATTTGAACGCGCTCACGGGCCGCGGCGTCCACGTCGTCACGGTCAACGAATATTTGGCGAAGCGTGACAAAGAACTGATGGAACCGCTCTACTTCGCGCTCGGCCTCTCGGTCGGGTTGAACGTCTCAAACATGGGACGCGAAGAGAAGCAGGCGGCGTACAACTGTGACATCACGTACTCGACGAACAACGAGCTCGGCTTCGACTACTTGCGTGACAACATGGTCCTTTATAAGGAAGACCGCGTCCAGCGCGAGCTTTACTTCACGATTGTCGATGAAGTCGACTCGATCCTCGTCGATGAGGCGCGGACCCCGCTCATCATCTCGGGATCGGCCCAAAAATCGACTGAGCTCTACACGCGCGCCGATGCGTTCGTGCGGACGCTCAAGATTGAAGACGACTACACGGTCGACGTGAAGACGAAATCGGTGCTCTTGACGGACAAAGGGGTCGACCTCGCCGAGAAGTTCTTCGGCATCGACAACTTGTTCGCGATCGAGCACGTCTCGGTCAACCATCACGTCGGGCTCGCGCTCCGCGCGAACGCCGTCATGCACCATGACGTCGACTACATGATCCGTGACGGCCAAGTCATGATCATCGACCAGTTCACGGGACGGGTCATGGACGGACGCCGCTACTCGGAAGGCTTGCACCAGGCGATCGAGGCGAAAGAAGGCGTCGAGATTCAGCGTGAGTCGATGACGCTCGCGACGATCACGTACCAGAACTACTTCCGTATGTATGAGAAGCTCGCCGGGATGACCGGTACGGCGAAGACGGAAGAAGAAGAGTTCCGCAACATCTACAACATGCAAGTCGTGACGATCCCGACGAACAAACCGATTCTCCGGGACGACAGCTCCGACCTCATCTTCAAATCGATGGAAGGCAAGTTCAAGGCGGTCGTCGAAGAAATCACGGCAGCCCACGCGACAGGACAGCCGGTCCTCGTCGGGACGGTCGCCGTCGAGACGTCTGAGTACTTGAGCAAGCTCTTGTCGAAGAAGAAAATCAAGCATGAAGTGTTGAATGCAAAAAATCACGCCCGTGAAGCCGAAATCGTCGAGAACGCCGGTCAAAAAGGCGCGGTCACGATCGCGACGAACATGGCCGGACGCGGTACCGACATCAAGCTCGGCGAAGGCGTCATCGAGCTCGGCGGATTGTACATCGTCGGCACCGAGCGCCACGAGTCGCGCCGGATCGACAACCAGCTCCGCGGACGGGCCGGTCGTCAAGGGGACCCAGGTAAATCCCAGTTCTACTTGTCACTCGAAGATGAACTCATGCGCCGCTTCGGCACCGACAGCCTCCAGAGCATGATGGAGCGCCTCGGCATGGACGACACGCAGCCGATCGAGAGCCGCATGGTCTCGAAAGCCGTCGAGTCGGCCCAGAAACGTGTCGAAGGGAACAACTACGACGCCCGGAAACAATTGCTCGGCTACGACAACGTCATGGCCGACCAACGGAAAGTCATGTACAAAGACCGGGCCAGCATCCTCGAGAATGAGTCGGTGTCTGACATCGTCCGGGCGATGATCCAAGAGACGGTCCAGACGGGTGTGGCACAGTATACGCCGCTCGAGCTCGTCCCTGAGGAATGGAACATCGACGAGCTCGCGCACTGGTCGAACCAGACGCTCGCGCTCGAACAACCGGTCGAAGGGAAAGACTTCTTCGGTAAGGAGCGCGAAGAAATCACCGAGATCCTCTTGGAGCGGGCGAACGCGCAGTACGAGGCGAAACGTCGGCTCGCACCGCCTGAACGGTTCAACGAGTTCGAGAAGATCATCGTCCTTCGTGCCGTCGATTCGCACTGGATGGCACACATCGACCATATGGACCAGCTCCGCCAAGGGATCCACTTGCGCGCCTACGGTCAGAACGACCCGCTCCGCGAGTACCAGTCGGAAGGGATCAACATGTTCGATGCGATGAACGTCGCCATCTCCGAAGAAGTGACCGGCTTCGTGCTCCGCGCCGAAGTCGGCGACAACCTCCGACGCGAGAAAGTCGTCGAGGAGGAAGTGGCGGTGTCTGGCAAGGACGACACGCCGGTGAAGAAAAAGCCGGTCCGTCGCTCTGAAGACCAACGGCTCGGGCGCAACGACCCGTGCTGGTGTGGTTCAGGCAAGAAGTTCAAAAACTGTCACGGCAAACAACAGGCTTAATTTTAAAGAGGCGAGCCCGCTCGCCTCTTTCCTACGGAAAGGTGACTTACACTATGGAAATTTCAGATATTCGGAACGAACTTGAGGCGATGGCGAAACGTCTCGAGAATTATCGCCAATCGCTTAACTTGTCAGAGAAGCAGGCGCGCATCGCCGAGCTTGAGAACGAGATGACTTACCCGGACTTCTGGGACAGCCAAGAGAAGGCGCAAAAAGTCATTGACGAGTCGAACGCGCTCAAAGCGATGGTCGACAAGTATCAAGAACTCGCTGACGGACATGAGGACGGCGAAGTGACGCTCGAACTCATCAAAGAAGAGCCGGACGCCGAGATGCAAGACGATCTTTCAGAGATGGTCACGGCGCTCAAAGCCGATTTCGACGCGTTCGAGCTCGAGATTCTTTTGAACGGACCATACGACGCCAACAACGCCATCCTCGAGCTGCATCCGGGTGCGGGCGGCACCGAGTCGCAAGACTGGGCGTCGATGCTCCTTCGCATGTATCAGCGTTTCGCGGACAAGCAAGGCTGGAAAGTCGTCACCGTCGACTACTTGCCGGGTGAAGAGGCGGGCGTCAAGTCGGTCACGCTTCAAATCATCGGTCATAACGCCTACGGTTACTTGAAGGCGGAGAAAGGGATCCACCGCTTGGTGCGCATCTCGCCGTTTGACTCATCAGGCCGCCGTCATACGTCGTTCGTCTCGTGCGACGTCATGCCGGAGTTCGATGACGACATCGAGATCGACATCAAGACCGAAGACCTCCGCGTCGACACGTACCGCGCGTCAGGCGCCGGCGGTCAGCACATCAACACGACCGATTCGGCCGTCCGGATCACGCACGTGCCGACGGGCGTCGTCGTCTCGTGTCAGACCGAGCGCTCGCAGATCAAAAACCGCGAGTCGGCGATGAAGATGCTCAAGGCAAAACTGTATCAGCGTGAACTCGACGAGCAACAACGCAAGCTCGACGAGATTCGCGGTGAGAAGACGGACATCGGCTGGGGCAGCCAGATCCGTTCGTACGTCTTCCATCCGTACGCGATGGTCAAAGACCACCGCACGAGCTATGAAGTCGGGAACACGGGCGGCGTCATGGATGGCGACATCATGGGCTTCATCGACGCGTACCTCCGCAAGACAAATATGTGATGCATGTGGCTCAAAGACGGAATGTCTTTGGGCCACGTTGTATGTAGAGGAGAAAACCTTTAATGAAGCAAATCGTCAAAGACTACATCTATTTATTGACCGGATCCGTGTTCGTCGCCTCGGCGTTCAGTTTGTTTTTACTCCCGAACAACCTCGCCTCCGGCGGCGTGAGCGGGATTTCGATCATCACGTATGAACTGTTCGGCATCTCGCCGGGGGCGTTCCAGCTCGTTTCGAACGTGTTGCTCCTCCTCATCGGCTGGATGATCCTCGGGCTCGGTTTTGGCGTCAAGTCGCTCGTCGGCTCGATCTTCTTGCCGGGCGTCATCTTGTTCTATGAACTGATCGATGCCGGCGCCGCCGTGAACGATACGCTGCTCGCGGCCGTCTTCGGCGGTGTGGGCGTCGGGGTTGGGCTCGGCCTCATCTTCCGTGGCCGTGCCTCGACCGGCGGGATGGACTTGCTCGCCCAGATTTTACATAAGTTCACGCACATCCCGCTCTACTTGTGCATCGCCATCCTCGATGGGGCCGTCGTCCTCGTCGCCGCGGTCACGTTCTCGTTCACGACCGGGCTCTATGCGCTCATCGCCTTGTTCATCACGATCAAGATGATCGATTTCGTCCAGCTCGGCTTCACGCAAGACAAGATGGCGTACGTCATCTCGGAGAAGCGGGACGTCATCACGCGCGCCGTCTTCGACGAGCTCGACCGCGGGGCGACAGAGATCCAGGCGATCGGCGCCTATTCGCGTCTCGACCGTCCGATGCTCCTCGTCGTCGTCCGCCAAAACGAGGTGAGCCGGTTGAAAGAGATCATCCGCCGCATCGACCCTGACGCGTTCCTCGTCTTCAGCGAAGCGCACGAGGTGATGGGACAAGGGTTTACGTCGGACAAGCGCTACATCAACGTCCCGTAAGTTGTGGAATCTTTGTGTACTTTTCATGAGTTTAGGTTAGAAAGCGGTTCAGAACGGCTATAATGGTAATTGTAGGTTATTTCTACAACTTAGGAGGGGAACCTTATATGAAGAAGTGGATGATGGCCATCGGCCTCGGCGCCATGCTCACGCTCGGCGCGTGCGGCGGTGGCGATGAGGACGACACGTCAAGCAACGGGGATACAGGCTCGAACACGGCGTCGGTCGACGCGGAAGCCGTGTACGCGCAAAACTGTGCGGCATGTCACGGCGCGAACTTGGAAGGCATGAGCGGCCCGGCATTGACGGACGTCGGTGCACGTCTGTCGGCGAGTGAGATCGAAGAGATCATTCGTAACGGGAAAGGCACGATGCCTGCGAACGTCATTCAAGATGACGAAGAAATCACGGCCGTAGCGGCTTGGCTCGCTGAGAAGAAATAACGGGAGGACCACGGCGGTGACCGTGGTTTTTTTTGTTTCAAATTTCTAATAGGTTGGTAAGAAAACAATAATAACCTTAGAACGGAGAGGGTCATGTTGAAAACGAAACTGATCGATTGGCCGACGTTTGTCGGTGCTTTTTGCTTGCTGCTCGCGGTGACGCTGCCGCTCGTCTTGTTCCCGGAGGCTGGGAAGGCGTGGGTCGGCGCCGCCAACACGTTCATGACCCAAAACTTCGGCATGTTGTACTTGGCGATGGGGCTCGGCGCGTTCGGGTTTTTGATTTTTGTCGCTTTCAGCAAGAACGGCCACGTCAAGCTCGGCCGTGAGGACGAGGAACCGGAGTTCAGCACGTTCTCGTGGGCGGCGATGTTGTTCGCGGCCGGCATCGGCTCAAGCATTTTGTACTGGTCGGTCATCGAGTGGGTGTATTACTACCAAGGCCCGCCGTTCGGGGTCACGCCGGAGTCGACCGAGGCGATCCAATGGGCGACGGCGTACGGCATGTTCCACTGGGGACCAATCGCCTGGGCGATCTACACGCTGCCGGCGCTGCCGATCGCTTACTTCTTTTACGTGCGGCGCAAGTCGGTGCTCAAAGTGAGCGAGGCGGTGCGCCCGGTCATCGGCAAGTGGGCGGACGGGCCGGTCGGGAAGCTGATCGACATCCTGTTCATCTTCGGGCTGCTCGGCGGGGCCGGGACGACGCTCGCCCTCGGGACGCCGATGATCGCCGAAGGAGTGAACGAAATCACCGGCATCCCGGTCACGCTCGGCATGCAGGCCGTCATCATGCTCATCTGTACGATGGTTTTCGCCGTCAGCTCATACGTCGGGCTGAAGCGCGGTATCAAAGTGCTCAGTGACTTGAACATTTGGCTGTCACTGTCGATTCTCGCTTTCGTGTTCATCTTCGGGCCGACCCGGTTCATCATGGAGACGACGTTCAACGCGGTCGGCGTCCTGCTTGACAACTTCTTCCTTATGGCGACATGGATGGAGCCGTTCGGGAACCTCGGCGATTTCAGCGAGACAGGATTCCCCGAGGCGTGGACGGTGTTTTACTGGGCGTGGTGGCTCGTTTATGCGCCGTTTGTCGGCTTGTTCGTCGCCCGCATCTCGCGCGGCCGGACGATTCGCGGTATGATTATTGGGACGATGGTGTACGGCACGTTCGGTTGCATCCTGTTCTTCGGCATCCTCGGCAACTTCGGGCTGTACATGCACTTGACCGGAGCGTTCGACGTCATCGGCTACATGGACACGTACGGGCCGCCGGCGACGATCATCGCCATCATCGGATTGCTGCCGTTCGGCAAAGTCGTCGTCGCCGTGTTCACGCTCCTCGCCATCATCTTTTTGGCGACGACGTTTGACTCGTCGTCGTACATCTTGGCGTCGGTCACGCAAAAACACGTCGAAGACGAACCGCTCGTCTGGAACCGGATGTTCTGGGCGTTCGCCCTCTGCATCATGCCGCTGACGCTCATGTTCCTCGGCGGACTCGATACGCTCCAGACGGCGAGCATCGTCGGCGGGTTCCCGCTCATCTTCATCATGGTGCTCCTCGCCTGGTCGTTCATGCGCGTTTCGGGCAAGGACATCCGGGCATCGGACGAATACGAGTCGCCGACGATCCACATCAAATACCGGAAGAAAAAACGGTCTCCGTTCGATGCGTTGAAAGAAAAGCCACCGGAGTGAACGGAAGGCGTCCATCTCGATGGGCGCCTTTTTTGAATGAATATTTCATATAATATGGCGAATCGGTGAAGCGGACGTGCGGCGCGACAATTTCCCACCGAACTCAACGGAACTGAAATACTCCTGTAATGGTCTTTTAAAAGTCGGGTTGTTATAATTGTAGGCGCTTGTACTACCACCTTGGTATATTGGATGCCGGGTGGAGCGTGAATGAACGTGCCTTGACAGCGCGTCGCGTTTCCTGTAGAACAAAGGCTAGACGAAATATATAGTTACTAAAATAATGGTCATTCGTCATAGATGCATGAAAAATATACAAAAAGGGTAGGGAATACGTTATGATTTCGATGCAAAAAGTCAGTAAAGTGTATCCGAACGGCGTCGTCGCCGTCGATGACCTCGACTTAGAGATTCAAGACGGCGAATTTCTATACGTCGTCGGACCTTCCGGCGCCGGGAAATCGACGTTCATGAAGATGATTTATCGGGAGGAGAAGCCGTCAAGCGGTCAACTGTTGATCGACGGCATCAACGTCGGCAAGTTGAAGAACCGCCACGTGCCGAAACTCCGTCGCCAACTCGGCGTCATCTTCCAAGACTATAAATTGTTGCCGTCACTCACCGTGTACGAGAACATCGCTTTCGCCCTCGAAGTCGTCCAAGCCGACACGAACACGATCCGCAAACAAGTGATGGACGTGTTGAACCTCGTCGGGTTGAAGCATAAAGCCCGCAACTATCCGGACGAATTGTCGGGTGGGGAACAACAGCGTGTCTCAATCGCCCGTGCCATCGTCAACAAACCGAAGCTCATCATCGCCGATGAGCCGACCGGTAACTTAGACCCGGACACGGCGTGGGGCATCATGGAAGTGTTCGAAGAGATTCACCGCCGCGGGGCGACGATCGTCATGGCGACACACAACCGCGACATCGTCGACAAGATTCGTCATCGCGTCATCGCGATCGAGAACGGGAAAGTCGTTCGTGACGAAGAGAAAGGAGCATACGGCTATGATATTTAAAAGTGGACTCCGCCACTTACGGGAAGGGTTCAAAGGAACACTTCGCAACGGGTGGATGTCATTTGCGGCCATCAGTGCCGTTACCATCACTTTGTTACTCGTCGGGGTGTTTGCCCTCGTCATGTTCAACGTCAATGAGATCTCACAAAACGTCGAGAACGATGTCGAGATCCAAGTGTTCGTCACCCGGACAGCCGAAGAGGCGAATGTCGAACAGCTCGGTCAAAACATCGAACAGATCCCCGGCGTCGAGTCGGTGACGTTCAGCTCGAAAGACGATGAGCTCGAGAACTTCCGCAACCAGTTAGGGGAAGATGCGAACGCGTACGGTGCGGTCGAGCAGGACAACCCGCTCCACGACCGTTACATCGTCAAAGCGTCAGACCCGCTCGAGACCGAGACGGTCGCCAACGCGGTCCAGTCGCTTGAGAACGTCGATAGAGTCACGTACGGACAGGACTATATCGACAAGATGTTCGCCTTCTTCAACGGGATTCGCATCGGCGGACTCGTGTTGATCGTCGGGCTTACGCTCATGGCGATGTTCCTCATCTCGAACACGATCAAGATGACGATTTTCTCACGTCGCCGTGAAATCGAGATCATGCGTCTTGTCGGGGCGAAAAACGGATTCATTCGTTGGCCGTTCTTCATCGAAGGGCTTCTCCTCGGTGTGCTCGGTGCGCTCATCCCGATCGCCGTCGTCTACTTCGGTTACGACGTCGCATATAGTGCTTTACAACCATCGCTAGATCAATTGAATAGTGATATATTTAAGTTGATTGATCCATCGACGCTCACGACGCAAGTGTCGCTCGTCTTGCTTGCGCTCGGCGCGTTCATCGGGATCTGGGGATCGACGACATCGCTCGGTCGATTCTTGAAAGTCTAACTTAAATCATGAGGGGGAGTTGGCGGATGAAACGTTCGCTTGCGCTTGGATTATGTATGACGTTACTCGCCGCGCCGGTCATGGCGACGGAGAAAGAGACGTTACAGGAACGACAAGATCGTCTGTCCAAACAATTGGAGCAGTCCGAAAAAGCGCAAGCGGAGACGGACGCCGAGCTCGAGATGACCGAGGCCGAGCGTGACGCGGTCTCGACCGAGGTCCGCGCCGTCAACGAGCGGCTCGACAGCTTGAGCGAACAAATCGCCGTCCAGCAGTCCGAGGCCGACGAAGCTCGTGCCGAGCTCGAGGCGACCCGTCGCCAACTCGCTGCCCAAGAGCAGTACCTCGAAGGCCAGAAGACGCTCCTCAGTGAGCGTCTTCGTGTGCTTCAAATTCATGAGGACCGGTCCTATCTCCAAGTCATTTTCGAGTCCCGTTCATTCGGGGACTTCGTGGCGCGTCTCGTGACGGCGCAATCGATCGCGGAGCAGGACCGGGACCTCATACATACGTTCATGACCGAAGTCGATCGTCTCGAATCGCTCGAGACGGCGCAACGGACGCAACTGTCGTTCGTCAAACAAAAAGAGCGCGAGCTCGTCATCACGAAACAAGCGCTCGACCGTGCCGCCGAAGAGAAGCGGGCGTTGCTGTCAGAACTGAACGAGCAAGTCGAACTGCTCGAACTCGAACAGATGACGCGCGAGGAAGAACAGGCGCTCATGGATGAACAGCGCCGCATCATCGCCGGACAGCTTGAAGCGATCGCCACAGCGGAACGGGAAGCCGCCGAAGCTGAAGCGCGAAAACGGGAAGCCGAGGCGAAAGCGGC
This sequence comes from Exiguobacterium sp., assembly GCF_020832205.1. Taxonomy (GTDB): domain Bacteria; phylum Bacillota; class Bacilli; order Exiguobacteriales; family Exiguobacteriaceae; genus Exiguobacterium. Next base: position 21,106 of record NZ_JAFIFD010000011.1, read on the forward strand.
CGCTGAGGCACAGGCGAGAGCCGAGGCTGAGGCTGAGGCAAGGGAAAAAGAAGCGGCCGCGAACACTGAACCTGCCGCGCCACCGGTCGTCCCGCCGGCTGAAGTGACGGAGAACGTGACCGCCCCCGTCTCGACGTTTTTACGTCCCGTTTCTGGGTACGTCTCGAGCCGATTCGGCCCGCGGGCGAACCCGCTCACAGGGGCGCCCGAGTCGCACCGCGGCATCGACATCGTCAATGCGACCGGTACCCCGATCGTTGCGGCGGCACCGGGCATCGTCGTCAAGGCGGCGCCGGCGACCGGTTACGGCAACGTCGTCTTCGTCTCCCACGTGCTAGGCGGCCAAGTGTGGACGACGGTGTACGGCCATCTTGATTCGATTACGGTCGCACCCGGGCAGACGCTCAGTGCCGGCCAAACGGTTGGGACGCTCGGCAACACCGGCTGGTCGACCGGACCGCATCTTCATTTCGAACTTCACCGAGGTGAGTGGGCACCAGGGCAACCGAACGCGGTCGACCCGGGTCCTTATATTGGCTATTGACTGACGGACGCGTCCCCAAATGTGTGGAACGCGTCTTTTCTTCTAAACTTTTTGCTATACTGAATGAAAGACTGACAAAGAGAAATGAGGGACTACCCGTGAAAAATTCAACCGCAGGACTACTCGCCGGCGCCACGTTCGTCGCTGGGGCCGGTGCAGGGCTCGCGACGATGGCGTTTACCGATTCGACCGCATTGCCGACCGCGATTCAACCCCGGAGCGAGGGCTGGGATAAAGTCGAACAAGTGCGCAAGTTGATCGAGGCGCACTCGCTTAAAGATATTTCAGAAGAAGATTTGCTCGTCGGGGCGCTCGATGGCATGACGGCAGCGCTCGACGACCCGTACTCCGATTTCCTCGACGCAGAGGAGACGTCGCAATTCACGGACTCAATCGAGTCAAGTTTTGAAGGAATCGGCGCGACTTTGGAGAAGAAAGGAGAAGACATCTTAATTGTCGCTCCGATCAAAGGGGCGCCGGCCGAAGCGGCCGGACTCCGTCCAGGAGACGTCATCACGGCCGTCGACGGGGAGTCGATTGAAGGGATGGCTGTCGAAGAGGCGGTCCGTTTGATTCGCGGAGAGAAAGGGACGGTCGTGACGCTGACGATTCGCCGAGGCGGCCAGGAGGCCGACTACGAGATCACGCGTGACACGATCCCAATCGAGACGGTGTTCTCGGAAGTAAAAGAAGGAGGCGGGAAAAAAATCGGGTACTTGCAAGTGACACAGTTCTCGGACCCGACCGATGAAGAATTTTTAGCCCAACTCGAGGAGCTCGAAAGTCAAGACATCGACAGCCTCATCATCGATGTGCGCGGCAACCCGGGCGGTCTGTTGCCGTCGGTCATCACGATGGTCGAAGGGTTCGTTCCGACCGACAAACCTGTCGTTCAAATCGAGAACGCCAAAGGGGAACGGGAAGTACAAAACGGCCGGGCCCGTGAGGCGAAGCCGTACGGACTGTTCGTCTTGACAGACGAAGGCTCGGCCTCGGCGTCGGAGATTCTCGCCGGGGCGCTCAAAGAAGGCGCCGGTGCGACCGTGATCGGGAACAAGACGTTCGGTAAAGGCGTCGTTCAGACGGCGTTCGACTTAGAAGACGGCAGCAACTTGAAGCTGACGACGAGCAAATGGCTCACGCCGGACGGCAACTGGATCAACGAGAAAGGCATCGAGCCGGACGTCGAAGTGAACCAACCGGATTACTTCAGCGTCAATCGCATCCTCGCCGATGCCGAGACGCTCAAAGTCGGCGACTACGGCGAGTCGGTGTCGAACTTGCACACGGTGCTCGTCGGTCTCGGTTACGAGCCGGGCGGTCAACCGGGTTACTACGGTGACACGATGGCACGCGCCGTCTCAGATTTCCAAGGCGACAACAACTTGACGGTGAACGGCACGGTCGACGAAGAGACGGCGTCCGCGCTCGAATCGCGTCTGCTTGAGGTCATCCAGGACGAGGCGAACGATGCCCAACTGAACGAGGCGCTCAAGGAAGCTGCAAAATAAGGATTAGGGAAAGGATTGGACACGTGTGGACGTTCTACGAATGAGTGTACCTGTTTTGTTGACTTTGATCGGTAGTCCGCTGCTCTGGGTGACGCTCGTCGCCCTCGCTTACATATCCATGGCACGCATCAAACGGGAGCGGGCGATGTTTCGGTCGCGCCGGCGCTCGCCGAAGTCGGAGTGGCGCCACTTCGTCTGGCCGAGTCTATTGCTCGCCGTGCTCGGCTCGGCCGCGACCATCTTGCTCGAGACGACCGTCAACGTCGAGTGGCTCGTCACGTTCACCGTCCTGTACGCCTTCGTCGTCCTGACGATGCACCCGCGCTTTTGCAGCCCGGCGTTCCCGTTTTTGGTCATGCTTGGCGCGGTCGCGCTTCGAGACGTCGTCTCGTACGGTCCGCTCGAGCGTATCGTCGACCAAGTCGCCGAGGTCGAATGGCCGGTGTACGCGCTCGTCTTCGGGATCGTCACGCTCGCCGAGGCGATCTTGTTACGGTGGAACGGGAACATCGAGACGTCGCCGACGCTCATCTTGTCCAAACGCGGACAGTTCATCGGCGGCCACGTCGTCAAGCGACTTTGGTTTTTCCCGCTCGTCGTGTTCCTTCCGCCGTCGTTCGGATTCGACGTGCCGGTCCCGGTCGTCTTGCCGATCCCGATCGGGGTGAGTCTGCTCTCTACGGGTGCGCTCCCGCGGACGCTGCTCGGACGTTTGAGCCTGTACCGTGGCGTCCTCGCCATCATCGCGCTCGGCTTGTTCGCTGCCTCGTACGCGCTTGACGTCCCGTACGCCGCCTATGTGCTCATCGGGCTGTACGTGTTGTATGAAGTCGCCTTGCAGCTCATCAAACGGGAGAACCGCGCGACGACCCCGGTATTCATCAACGGCAACCGCGGGGCGGTCATCGTCGACACGCTCCCGGGCTCACCGGGCGAGACGATGCAGCTCATCCCGGGCGAGTCGATCTATAAAGTGAACGGGACGGTCATCACGGGCGGGAGCAGCTTCTACGAGGCGCTCCAAATCCATAAGCCGTACATCAAGCTCGAGGTGCTCAACTTGAACGGGGACATCCGTTTCGTGCAACGGGCGATGTACGAGACCGACCCGCACGAGCTCGGTATTTTGTTCGTCGGGGAACCGATGAGTCCGCGCTTGCGCTTACGGAAACTATAAAAGGGAGCATCCTCGCGGATGCTCCCTTTCGTCTTGTCACAATTCAAGTTTTGAAGGTTTGAAGCCCATCGTCGCTTCGACGGCGTGCTGCCAACCTTTGTAAAGTGCTTCGCGGTGCGACTCGTCCATGCTCGGTTCGAACTGTTGGTCGAGTTTCCACTGCTGCTTGATTTCCGCTTGGTCTTTCCAGAATCCGACGGCAAGACCGGCGAGGTAGGCGGCCCCGAGTGCCGTCGTCTCGCTCACTTCCGGCCGTTCGACCGGGACGTTCAAGATGTCGGCCTGGAACTGCATGAGGAAGTTGTTGTTGACCGCGCCACCGTCGACACGGAGCGTTTTCAACTCGATCCCTGAGTCTTGTTCCATCGCCGTCAAGACGTCACGCGTCTGATAGGCGAGCGACTCGAGCGTCGCCCGGACGAAGTGTTCTTTCTCGGTACCACGCGTGAGGCCGAAGATGGCGCCGCGGACGTCCGAGTTCCAATACGGGGCACCGAGGCCGACGAAAGCAGGGACGACGTAGACGCCGTCTGTCGTCTCGACCCGGTTGGCGTACTGTTCCGTATCTTTCGCCGACTTGAGCATCCGGAGACCGTCACGCAACCATTGGATGGCCGAACCGGCGACGAAGATCGATCCTTCGAGCGCATACTCGACTTTTCCATCATAGCCCCAGGCAATCGTCGTCAGTAGACCGTGGTTCGACTTGACGGCTTCTTCGCCCGTGTTCATGAGCATGAAGCAACCTGTTCCGTACGTGTTCTTCCCTTCACCTGACTCGAAGCAAGCCTGGCCGAATAAGGCGGCCTGTTGGTCACCGGCCGCGCCGGCAATCGGCACTTCGAAGCCGAAGAAGTGGTACGGGATTGTATGGGCGTACACTTCACTCGATGGCTTCACTTCCGGCAACATCGATTTTGGCACGGTGAGGATGTCGAGAAGCTCGTCATCCCACTTCTGCTCGTAAATGTTATACATGAGCGTCCGTGATGCGTTCGAGTAGTCGGTGACGTGGGCGTGGCCGCCTGATAGTTTCCAGATGAGCCACGTATCGATCGTCCCGAAGAGGAGGTCGCCGGCTTCGGCTTTCTCGCGGGCGCCTTCGACGTTGTCGAGGATCCATTTCACTTTTGTTCCTGAGAAGTAGGCGTCGATCAATAGCCCCGTCTTATCACGGAACAAGTCGGCGTGGCCCGCTTCTCTCAACTCGTCACAGATGCCGGCCGTTTGACGTGATTGCCAGACGACGGCGTTATAAACTGGGCGCCCCGTCTCTTTTTCCCAGACGACGGCTGTTTCCCGTTGGTTCGTGATCCCGATGGCCGCAATCTCTTTCGGGTCGATGTCGGCCGAACCGAACGCCTCGGCCATGACGGCGAGGACCGACCCCCAGATCTCGTTGGCGTTATGCTCGACCCAGCCTGGCTTCGGGAAGTATTGCTTGAACTCGCGCTGGGCAGTCGTGACGATTTTCCCGTCGTGGTCGAAGATGATGGCGCGTGAGCTTGTCGTACCTTGGTCGAGTGCTAAAATATAACGTTTTTCTTTATCCATGAAATAGTGCCTCCTTAGAAGTTGTGATTATGGGACGAGAATGCCATAGACGAGTGCGGCGATGACGGCACCGATGATCGGTCCGACGACCGGGATCCAAGAGTAACCCCAATCTGACGTACCTTTCCCTTTGATCGGGAGTATCGCATGCGCAATCCGCGGACCGAGGTCACGGGCCGGGTTGATCGCGTAACCGGTCGTGCCCCCGAGCGAGAGACCGATCGAGACGATCAAGAAGGCGACGATCAACGGGTTCAATCCATCGGCGAACGTGTTCGCCCCGAACGAGAGAAGTCCAAACACAAGAACGAACGTCCCGATGATCTCTGAGATCAAGTTGAACGGCGTGTTGCGAATACCTGGTGCGGTCGAGAACGTCGCAAGTTTGGCACCCGGATCGTCCGTCACGTCATAGTGCGGTTTGTAGTGGACATACACGAGGACGGCCCCGATGAACGCCCCAATGAACTGGGCGAGAATGTACATCGGTACGTCGGCCCACGGAAATGCCCCGCTCGTCGCAAGACCGATCGTGACGGCCGGGTTGATGTGCGCCCCTCCGTAAATCCCTGCGGCGTAAACCCCGACCATGACGGCGAAGCCCCAACCGAACGTGATAACGATCCAACCTGCGTTCTCCGCTTTCGAATGGCGGAGGACGACGCCGGCGACGACACCGTTACCGAGCAAAATGAGTAGCATCGTCCCGATAATTTCACTGACAAATGCTGACATGTGATACTCCCCTTTCCCATATTGAATTTTGACTTACCACTTCATTATATCCCCCAATTGAAAGCGCTTTAAAACCAAGATATTCAAAAAAACCACTTTTTCATGTCTCAAGTGGTTTTTACTAGGTGACCCGTTTGAAGAAATCAACGCTGATCGCGACGAGGAACAAGAAAAGCACACTCAAGCTGACGTAAGCGAAAGGGGTCCAGAGCGGCGCCAATAAATCGAGTGAGATCGCCAGGATGACGGCGATATAAAGGAAACCGAGCCGGCGTGAAATCTCTTTCTCGCGATAACGGTTCGTGAGCGCCGCTCCGGTCGGTGCCCCGATGAACGCCCCAACGAGCAACGCCGCCGGCAAGATGAAATCGAGTTGGAGCGAGGGGAGGTAGCCGGCGAGACCGCCTAGCGCGATGAACAAGACGGCGGCAAGGCTCGTCCCGACCGCGCGGTGCGACGTGAACCCGAGCCAGCTGACGAGGAGCGGAACGATGATGAAGCCGCCGCCGATGCCGAGGAGTGCCGACAACAGACCGGCAATCGCCCCGATGGAGAGACTCGCGCCGAACTCGGAATTCTTACGTTTCTTTCGTTTCGATGTTTTCTTTAATAACGTAACGGCAAAATAAGATAGGATAGCCAAATAGAAAACATTGAGCAACCAATCGTACGTCCCGGAGATGGTGAGTACGAGCCGGCTCGACAACTGGGCAGTCACGGCACCGGCCAGGCCGATTGTCATACCGGTCGACCACGACACGTTCCCGAGCGAGGAATGCTTTTTCGCCCCGGACAAGCTCGTCCCGACGACGAACAAGAGCGACGTGGCGACGGCCTCGGCCGCCGTATAGCCGTTGAACAAGAGCACCGGGACGATGATGACCCCGCCGCCGATCCCGAAGAAGCCGGACAGCGCACCGACGAGGGCGCCGAGCGGGATGAAGAGCAAAGACCACATAATGACCAACTCGTTTCTCAGTAGATTCACTCTCCATCATACTGAAAGAGAGAACGGTTTGGGAAGCGTCTCATAAGCGAATATTTGTTCGTGTATGTGCTATAATCAAGTCAATATGCAAGGAACAGAAAGCGAGGAATATACATGGACAAGATCAACGTTCCGTTCGAATTACATTCGGAATACAGTCCGGCCGGCGACCAGCCGGAGGCGATTCGACAGCTCGTCGAAGGGGTCAATCGAGGCGACCGTTACCAGACGCTGCTCGGTGCGACCGGTACCGGCAAGACGTTCACCGTCTCGAACGTCATCCAAGAAGTGAAGAAACCGACGCTCGTCCTAGCCCACAACAAGACGCTCGCCGGGCAGCTCTATTCCGAGTTCAAAGAGTTTTTCCCGAACAACGCCGTCGAATATTTCGTCAGTTACTACGATTACTACCAGCCGGAGGCGTACGTGCCGTCGACCGACACGTTCATCGAGAAAGACGCCTCGATCAACGATGAGATCGACAAGCTCCGTCACTCGGCGACGTCAGCGTTGTTCGAACGGGACGACGTTATCATCGTCGCCTCGGTCTCGTGCATCTACGGTCTCGGGAACCCGGAAGAATATAACAGTCTCGTCTTAAGTCTTCGCGTTGGGAAAGAGCTTCCGCGTGACCAGATGCTCCGCAAACTGATCGACATCCAATATGAGCGGAACGACATCGATTTCCAACGCGGCCGTTTCCGTGTCCGCGGTGACGTCGTCGAGATTTTCCCGGCCTCGCGCGACGAGCAATGTTTGCGCGTCGAGTTTTTCGGTGACGAGATCGACCGGATCCGCGAGATGGACCCGCTCACCGGTGAAATCATCGCCGACCGCGAACACGTCTCGATCTTCCCGGCATCCCACTTCGTCACCCGCGACGAGAAGCTGCAAAAAGCGATCGTCAACATCGAGGCCGAGCTCGAAGAACAGCTCGAGAAGTTCCGTGAGGAAGGAAAGCTGCTCGAAGCGCAACGGCTCGAACAGCGGACGAACTACGACCTCGAGATGATGCGCGAGATGGGTTACTGTTCAGGCATCGAGAATTACTCACGCCACTTGAACTTGACGGAGGCAGGGGCGACGCCGTACACGCTCATCGATTACTTCCCGAAAGACTTCTTGCTCGTCGCCGATGAGTCGCACGTGACGCTCCCGCAAGTGCGCGGGATGTACAACGGCGACCAGGCCCGGAAACAAGTGCTCGTCGACCACGGCTTCCGCCTCCCGTCGGCGAAAGATAACCGTCCGCTCAAATTCGAGGAGTTCGAGAAGAAGTTGAGCCAGGCGATCTTCATCTCGGCGACACCGGGACCGTATGAGCTCGAACATACACCGAACATGATCGAGCAGATCATCCGGCCGACGGGACTCTTAGACCCGACGATCGAGATCCATCCGATCAAAGGACAGATCGATTACTTGATGGACCAAATCCGCGAGCGCATCCAACGAGACGAGCGCGTCCTCGTGACGACGCTCACGAAAAAGATGGCTGAAGACTTGTCGGACTATCTCCGCGAGGCGGGCATCAAAGTGAACTATATGCACTCGGAGATCAAGACGCTCGAACGGATCGAGATCATCCGTGACTTGCGCCTTGGGAAGTACGACGTCCTCGTCGGGATCAACTTGCTGCGGGAAGGGCTCGATATCCCAGAAGTGAGTCTCGTCACGATCTTAGACGCCGACAAGGAAGGATTCCTCCGTTCGGACCGTTCGCTCATCCAGACGATCGGACGGGCGGCCCGTAACGCGAACGGACACGTCATCTTGTTCGCCGATAAGATGACCGATTCGATGAAACGAGCAATCGGGGAGACCGACCGCCGTCGTTCGATCCAACAAGCGTATAACGAAGAACACGGCATCACGCCGCAGACGATCCGGAAAGAAGTGCGCGGCGTCATCCGCGCGACGGTCGATGCTGAGGAAGAAGTGCTCGAATCGCTCAGCTCGATGAAGCCGGCCGAGCGCGAGGCGGCGATCGCCAAACTAGAAGAAGAGATGAAACAAGCGGCCCGCGACCTCCAGTTCGAGCGGGCGGCCGAATTGCGTGACTTAATCTTGGAGTTGAAGGTAGGGAGTTAAATGGTTGAAAAGAAAAATGCGATCGTCATCAAAGGGGCGCGCGTCAACAACTTGAAAAACATCGATATCGAGATCCCGCGTGACCAGCTCGTCGTCTTGACGGGCTTGTCCGGTTCCGGGAAGTCCTCGCTCGCGTTCGATACTATTTACGCCGAAGGACAGCGCCGTTACGTCGAGAGCCTGTCCGGTTACGCCCGTCAGTTCCTCGGGCAGATGGACAA
>NZ_JAFIFD010000027.1 GCF_020832205.1 Exiguobacterium sp.
AAGACGGTTCGACATTTCAAGTTGAGTCTCGGCTGTCGCGTTGAGCGCAATCAAATGCAAATCAAACGGTGCGACACTCTTCGGCCATACGATGCCGCGGTCGTCATGATGCTGTTCGACGATTGCCGAAAGCGTTCGCGAGACCCCGATGCCGTAACAACCCATGATCAACGGTTCAGCCCGGCCTTCTTCGTTCAAGAACGTCGCGCCCATCGCTTCTGAGTAACGCGTACCGAGCTTGAACACTTGTCCGACCTCGATGCCTCGTGCGAAACGAACCGGACCCGACTCGTCTGGCGCCATGTCGCCTTCGACGACGAAACGAAGATCATGATACGTCAAATCGGCGAGATCACGTTCCGCGTTGACGTGCAAGAAGTGCGTGTTCGCCTCGTTCGCGCCGCATACCGCGTCGACCAAATACTTGACGGCATAGTCGGCAACGACTTTGACCGGAGCGTTGATCGGTCCGAGCGTCCCTGGCTCACATCCGAACAGCTCGATGATGTTCGCCTCGTCCTCCATTTGGATATCGAGCCCGCCGAGCGCGTTTTTCACTTTGACATCGTTCGCTTCGTGATCACCGCGGACGATCGCCATAACCGTCTCACCGTCAACGTTGAAGAGGACCGATTTAATCGTCGTCATTACATCGACATCAAGGAAACGGGCGACGTCTTCGATCGTCTTGTTGTCTTCTGTGTCGACTTTCTCAAGCGGCGACACGTCACCTGTCTGCATCTCGTAACGGTCTAACGTCTCTGCCATCTCGATGTTCGCGGCGTAAGAAGACGAGTCTGTGTAGACGATCGTATCTTCCCCGATCGCAGCGAGCGCTTGGAACTCATGCGTATCTTTCCCGCCGATCGCCCCTGAGTCCGCCACGACCGGACGATACTCTAGGCCGACACGGTCGAAGATGCGTGAGTAGGCGTTGTACATGTTGTCATACTCTTCATCCAAACCGGCTTGGTCTGCATGGAACGAGTACGCGTCTTTCATCAAAAACTCACGGCCGCGGAGCAGGCCGAAACGTGGGCGACGCTCATCGCGATACTTCGCTTGGATTTGGTACAAGTTGACCGGCAACTTCTTATACGAGTTCAACTCGTCACGAACGATTGAAGTGATCAACTCTTCGTGTGTCGCCCCGAGAGCGAAGCGGCGGTCATGACGGTCCGTCAACCGCATCAGTTCTGGACCGTAAATTCCCCAGCGGCCCGTCTCTTCCCATAACTCGGCCGGTTGGATCGCCGGCATGAGCAACTCCTGGGCTCCGGCCCGGTTCATTTCTTCACGGATGACCGTTTGAATGTTTTGCAACACCCGATGACCGAGTGGCAAGTATGAATAAATGCCGGCCGCATTTTGACGAATAAATCCTCCACGGACGAGAAGCTGGTGGCTGATCGCTTCAGCATCAGCAGGAACTTCTCGAAGTGTTGGCATAAGCAATCTCGATTGTTTCATAGGTATCAACGTTTCCCTTCTCTAACACGTTCTATTTGAAAAATGATTGGATGTCGTTCCAAGTGACGATGAGCATGAGCAACATGAGCAAGGCAAAACCGATGAAGTGGACAAACCCTTCCTTCTTTGGATCGATCGGCCGTCCGCGCACCGCTTCGAACAAGAGGAAAATCAATCTTCCTCCGTCGAGGGCCGGGAGCGGCAACAAGTTGAAGATTGCCAAGTTGACGGACAAGAGTGCCGTCCAGTTGAGGAGCATGATGAGCCCGCTCGCTGCGACTTCGTCCGTCATGCGGACGATGCCGACCGGCCCTGCCAATTGGTCGACGCCGACTTGTCCGGTCACTAAGTCACCGACAGCCGAAAAGATGAGCGTCGACATCGTCCACGTCGTCTCGGCCCCGGTCGTGAACGCTTTCGTCGGCGACCGTTCGAGTGCGTTCGTGACCCCTAAGATCCCGACCGTCTCCCCGTTTTGTTCGAGCGGTTGCGGCGTTAACGTCACCGTCTGTTCTGCACCGTCACGGACGTACGTCACTTCTGTCGGCACATCAGCCCGGTCTGCGAGCGCCGAGCGTAGGTCGGCCCAATTGTCGAGCTCGTTCCCTTCGATCGATACAATTTCATCACCGGCCATGAGCCCGGCTTCGGCCGCGGCTGATTCCGGTTGGACCGTCCCGATTTGGCCATCATCCGTCGGTGTTCCTTGGACGAGGCCGACGATGACCAACAAGATGAAGGCGAGGACGAAGTTCATCGCCGGGCCGGCCGCGATGGCGAGCACACGTTTCCACACGGACTGGGCCCCGAACGTACGGTCATACGGAGCGATTTGAATTTCCATGCCCTGGTCGACGAGGAGCGTCTCGCGCTCGAGTTCGTAGACCCGGACCTCTTCATCGACGAGAAGTTGCACTTTCAATTCACGAATCGAATCAAATTTATCAACAGTCCCGACGACGTGAATGTCCGTCGCTTGGTCCGGCTGAAAATAGACACGATCGACCGTACCTGTCTTCGTCAAACGCAAACCGACGTGTTGGCCCGCTTTCACTTCAATCGGTTCAAAATCTTCTCCTGCCATTTTGACGTATCCGCCGATCGGCAAGAGCCGGATCGTGTAGAGCGTCTCATTCTTTCTGAAAGACAGAATTTTCGGGCCGAAGCCGATTGCAAATTCATGACAGAGAATCCCTGCCCGTTTCGCCATGACGAGGTGGCCCCATTCATGGACTGAAATGAGTACCCCAAACATCAAAACGATGGCGATAAAAGTCGTCATTGTCTATTCCCCACCTTCACTTTCCTTGCTGAATCTGTTCGCGAACTGCTTGATCGACTTGTAAAATTTGTTCAAGCGTCGGTTCTTCAATCACTGTATGGGCTTCCATCGCTGCTTCGACGAGCCGCTCGATATCTAAAAAGGCGATCTCTCCGTTCAAGAACCGTTCGACGGCCGCTTCGTTCGCCGCGTTGAGCACTGTCGGCATCGAACCGCCGGCACGTCCGGCATCAAAGGCGAGTCGGAGCGCGGGATAACGTTCCACATCCGCTTCCGAAAAATGGAGCGTCCCGATTTCTCTCAAGTTTAACCGCTTGTTCCCTTCGATTTCAAGCCGTTTCGGTGCAGACAACGCATAAAGGATCGGTCCACGCATGTCCGGATTGCCGAGCTGTGCCATGACGGCAGCGTCTTTAAACTCGACCATCGAGTGGATGATCGACTCACGATGAAGCACCACTTCAATATCATTATAATCGATATCGAACAACCAGTGCGCCTCGATGACTTCGAGTCCTTTGTTGAACATCGTTGCCGAGTCGATCGTGATCTTTGCCCCCATCGACCAGTTCGGGTGATTGAGTGCCTGTTCGACGGTCACATCTCTCAAGTCGTCTCGTGTTTGGTCGCGGAAGCTGCCGCCTGATGCGGTCAAGATGATCTTCGCGACGTCTTCACGGCGTTCCCCGTTCAAACATTGATAGATGGCCGAATGTTCACTGTCGACCGGGAGCAAGTTGACCCCGTACTCTTTGACGGCGGCCATGACGAGATGCCCTGCCGTCACGAGCGTCTCTTTGTTCGCGAGCGCGATATCTTTTCCGGCTTTGATCGCAGCGAGCGTAGGCTCGAGTCCGACCGCTCCGACGACTGCCGTGACGACCACATCGGCCCGTTCTGCCGTCGCACATTCGATCAACCCTTCGAGTCCGATGAAAAAGAGTGGTTCGTATGTAAGGCGTGGCTTAAGTTGTTCGAGCACTTCGATATTTTTGGCGGATACGTATTTCGGACGGAGCCGGTTGATCCATTCTTCGGCCACCTCGATGTTCGTTCCGAACGCATAGGCTTCAAGTTCAAACAAGTCGGGGTGCTGCTCGATCACGTCGCACGTCTGTACGCCGATCGAGCCAGTCGCCCCGAGTAAGCTGATTCGCTTCATCTTGACACTCCTTTATAACAAATTGAAAATCCAAATGACGGTGAACACCGCGATCATACTGTCGAACCGGTCCAATATCCCGCCGTGACCCGGCAATAAATGTCCCGAGTCTTTCACGCCGTAATGACGCTTGTATGCCGATTGTACCAAATCTCCGAGTTGACCGACGACCGCGACGACGATGGCGAGGATGACGACTTCTGCAAGCGGCAAGATCGGATCGATCAAAATAAACAGTAAACCGATGATGATCGCCGAGACGATGCCACCGATTGCTCCTTCGATCGTCTTGTTCGGGCTGATCGACGGCCATAGTTTCGTTTTCCCGATCGCTTTGCCGGTGAAGTAAGCGCCAGAGTCGGTCGCCCAAATGATAAAGAGCACGAGGAGCACTTTGCTGAGTCCATCTTCTGACAGACGGACGAGGGCAAAGCTTGAGAAACCGATGACGAGGTATACCGCCGAGACGAAATAAAAGCTAGCGTCTTCATAGGTGAAGCGGTTTTTTGTCACAACCGTCCAAAACAGGAGCAACGTCAAACCGAGAATCATCCATTGATTGACGGACATCGGCAGTTCGCTCATGTCAATCTGCCGTTCGAACAACATCATCACGAACGGGAAGGCGACGAGTAGCGACGTCACGAGAAACGGGAACGCCGTCAGCTTGTGCTTGCGCATTAACGTGAACTCGCTCAATCCGATCAAGGCGAGCACCCCCATCAAGATGACGAACGGACTGCCGCCAAGGGCGATCAACGTCACGAAAATGGCGCCGGCCCAAAGACCGGTAATGATTCTTGTTTTCATGTCACACCACCAAATCGGCGTGTCCGCATGTTGTACGCTTCAATCGCTTCCACGAAATGGTCACGTTTGAACTCTGGCCATAATACGTCCGTGAAGTGTAGCTCGGCATACGCCCCTTGCCATAGCAAGAAGTTCGATAGGCGCTGTTCTCCGCTCGTACGAATGATCAAGTCCACGTCTTGCATGTTCGTCATGAGCCGTGTCCCGATCATCGCATCATCGATTTCGCTTGGCTGAATTCGTCCAGCCGCCACATCTTCGGCGATGAGACGCATCGCTTGGACGAGTTCATCACGGCCGCCGTAGTTCAAAGCAAAGACGAGGTCTAGCCCTGTGTTTGTCGCGGTCCGGGTCCGGGCCTCATCGACCGCCTCACGTGTGCCCCGGGGCAATCTCGTCACGTCTCCTGCGACGAGGACACGGACGTTTTGCTCATCGAGCTCTTTTAAATCCGTCTCCAAAAATTGCTTCGGCAACTTCATCAAGAAATTGACTTCTTCTTCCGGACGTGTCCAATTTTCTGTCGAGAACGCGTAAAGCGTCAACGACTTGATCCCAAGTTCTTGAGCCGTCCGGACTGACTCCCGGACCGATTTCATCCCTTCCCGGTGACCCATGATGCGGGGGAGCCCACGTTTCTTCGCCCAACGGCCGTTGCCGTCCATGATGATGGCGACGTGTTCAGGGATGCTCAATTCCGCCTCGGTCTTCGTGGTCGGATTCATCCATTTAAACATACTCTATCCTCCTGATTGTATGAAAGAGGGACCCTCTCAGTAAAAGGGTCCCCACACAGCTTTTTGGTATACCACTTCCGTGATTACACTTCCATGATTTCTTTTTCTTTGACCGCTGCAGACTCATCAATCTTTTTGATGTAAGAATCCGTTAACGTTTGAACGTCGTCCGCGTAACCGCGGAGATCGTCTTCCGTCAAGTCACCGTCTTTTTCGAGCTTCTTCAAGTTCTCGTTAGCGTCACGACGGACGTTACGGACCGCGACTTTCGCTTCTTCCGCATATTTCTTCGTGATTTTAACGAGTTCTTTACGGCGCTCTTCAGTCAAAGCCGGGATGGCGAGACGGATGACCGTACCGTCAGACGACGGCGACAAACCGAGGTCCGCTTTTTGAATCGCTTTCTCGACTTCCGAGACGAGTGATTTGTCCCACGGTTGAATCAAAAGCAGGCGCGCTTCTGGCGTGTTGATGTTTGCCACTTGGTTGAGTGGCGTCGGCACACCATAGTAATCGACTTGGACCGGGTCCAAAATCGATGCGCTCGCGCGGCCTGTGCGGAGCGTCCCGAAGTCGCGTTTAAGTGCGCCGTGGGCTTTCTCCATTTTTTCTTCAGCAGTTTTCAACACTTCGTTTACACTCATGAATTGATTCCTCCTACTACCGTCCCGATATGTTCCCCGAGTACGACACGTTTAATGTTTCCTTCTTCAAGCAATGAGAATACAATTAGTGGAATGTGATTGTCCATACAGAGTGATGTCGCCGTCGAGTCCATGACTTGGAGACCGTCTTTGAGGACGTCCAAGTACGTGAGCGACTCGTATTTCACCGCTTCCGGGTCGTGTTTCGGGTCGGCCGAATAGACGCCGTCCACGTTGTTTTTCCCCATCAAGATGACATCAGCTTCAATCTCGGCTGCCCGAAGTGCAGCTGTCGTGTCTGTCGAGAAATACGGGTTGCCCGTTCCGGCCGCAAAGATGACGACACGCCCTTTTTCAAGGTGACGCATCGCACGGCGACGGATGTACGGTTCAGCGACTTGACGCATTTCAATCGATGTTTGGACGCGTGTTTGGACACCATGCGTTTCAAGGCTGTCTTGAAGCGCGAGGGAGTTGAGGACTGTCGCGAGCATGCCCATGTAATCGGCGTTCGCCCGGTCCATGCCGAGCTCGCTGCCGGTTTTGCCGCGCCAGATGTTGCCGGCGCCAACGACGACGGCGACTTCCACACCCATTTCCACGAGTTCTTTAATTTGTCCAGAAATCGAGTTGACGATCGATGGATCGATACCGTACCCTTGATCACCTGCGAGCGCTTCTCCACTCAATTTTAACACAATTCTCTTATATTTCGGTTCCATACTTTGCCTCCTCTTGCTTGAAAAAAGGGAACACGCTCCCTTAACGAACTAACTCAAGGTTATACAGACGTGTTCCCAATTTTGAATGCATCACGTGTGATGCAGATTATTTTTTAAGTTGGTTCATTACTTCTTCAGCAAAGTTTTCTTCGCGTTTTTCCATGCCTTCGCCGACTTCGAAACGTACGAACGAGTTGACACGGCCGCCTTTAGACTCTACATATTTCCCAACTTTGAAGTCAGCGTCTTTGACGAATGTTTGGTCTACGAGGCAGATTTCCTCGAAGTACTTGTTCATGCGTCCTGCGATCATCTTCTCGACGATGTTCGCTGGCTTGCCTTCGTTGAGTGCTTGCTCAGTCAAGACTTTCTTCTCGCGGTCAGCTTCTTCAGCAGAAACTTCGTCGCGTGTCGCGTAAAGTGGACGTGCTGCTGCTACGTGCATCGCTACGTCTTTTGCTACTGTCTCATCTGTCGTGCCGTCGATGATGACGACCGAACCGATGCGCCCACCCATGTGGAGGTACGTGCCGAACACAGCGTCGTCCGCTTTTTCAAGGATCGCGATACGACGAAGCGAGATTTTCTCTCCGATTGTCGAAGCTTCTTCTTGAATGTGTGTTTCGAGCGTTTTACCTGCTACGAATTCTGAAGCGAGTGCTTCTTCCACTGTCGTCGCGCCTGAAGCGAGGACTGCGTTAGCTACGTCTGAAACGAGTGTTTGGAACTTCTCGTTTTTCGCAACGAAGTCTGTTTCTGAGTTGACTTCGACGAGTGTAGCTTTGTTGCCGTCAACCGCTACTGCCGTCAAACCTTCTGCTGCGATGCGGTCGCCTTTAGCTGCTGCTTTAGCGATACCTTTTTCACGAAGGAAGTCGATTGCCGCTTGCATATCACCGTTTGTCTCAGTGAGTGCTTTTTTGCAATCGAGCATACCTGCTCCTGTTTTTTCACGAAGTTCTTTTACCATTGCTGCTGTAACTGCCATCGGAAATTCCTCCTTGTAACACTACAAATTTTTAAGAAGAAGGCACGGTGCCTTCGTATGCATGTCCTAAAAAAAGGTGATAAAAGGCTTTCCCTTTATCACCTGTTGTCTAACTGATTACTCAGCTTCTGTAGCTTCTGCTTCAGGTGCTACAGCTTCTTCAGCAACTTCTTCTTCGCCTTGTTTCGCTTCGATGATCGCATCAGCCATCTTCGAAGTGAGCAATTTAACCGCACGAATCGCATCGTCGTTCGCTGGGATAACGTAGTCGATTTCGTCTGGGTCACAGTTTGTGTCGACAATCGCAACGATTGGGATGTTCAATTTGTGAGCTTCTGCAATCGCGATCCGCTCTTTGCGTGGGTCAACGATGAAGAGTGCATCTGGAACGCCTGGCATATCTTTGATTCCGCCGAGGAACTTCTCAAGACGTGTCATTTCTTTTTTCAAGATGATGACTTCTTTCTTAGGAAGTACTTCGAACGTGCCGTCTGCTTCCATTTTCTCAAGCTGCTTCAAGCGGTTGATACGCTTTTTGATAGTTGAGAAGTTTGTGAGTGTTCCACCCAACCAACGCTCGTTGATGAAGTACATACCTGAACGGAGTGCTTCTTCTTTGATCGTGTCTTGAGCTTGTTTTTTCGTACCTACGAAGAGGACGTTGCCGCCTTCTGCCGCGAGTTCACGAACGAAGTTGTAAGCTTCGTCTACTTTTTTGACCGTCTTTTGAAGGTCGATGATGTAGATTCCGTTACGCTCCGTGAAGATGTATTTCGCCATTTTTGGGTTCCAACGGCGTGTTTGGTGACCGAAGTGGACACCTGCTTCGAGCAATTGCTTCATTGAAATTACTGCCATGATAAATTTCCTCCTTGTGGTTTAAAAAGTCCTCCGCCTCGTTCATCTTTGTACTCCGACCTTTCGGCACCGAGGAATACCATCCCGAGACGTGTGTGATGTGTTTAACACCGAAAATTACTATAGCATAAGTCACCGAATCCGGCAACTCTCACTTTTTACGAAGTTTGGCGTAAAGGGCGACTTCGCCTTCTCCTTTTCCGAGAAGACGTGCCGTCTCCCGCACGGAGTGATGAAGTAGAACATCCTCGACGAGGTGGCCGGTCGCCGGCGTTTCCGGCTCCACTTGGTCCGTTTCGCCTACCGTGACGGACATAGCGGGGACAGCAGATGGCTCACCCGCTTGCACGACGTCGTTCATTGATTCCATGAACGA
The DNA here is from genome assembly GCF_020832205.1 of Exiguobacterium sp. Taxonomy (GTDB): domain Bacteria; phylum Bacillota; class Bacilli; order Exiguobacteriales; family Exiguobacteriaceae; genus Exiguobacterium. The sequence continues at coordinate 9,050 of NZ_JAFIFD010000027.1, forward strand.
CAACAGCAGCTCCTCGGTTTCACGCTTCTCGGCCTCGAGTCGTTCCACCCGTTCTTTCAACGTCTGCAACTGCTTAAACGTGATGAGGAGGGCATAAGTAACGACGATGGCCGCGATGAGTAATACGATAGTCATCCGTTCTCCTCCTCACGATGTCTTTTCTTCTAAATAAGAGCGACCGAGCGCCCCTTTCAGTGTCTTCAGCGCTTTTGAATGGATTTGCGAGATGCGTGACGTCGACAAGTCGAGCACTTCGCCAATCTCGGTCAACGTCAACTCGTCAAAATAGAAAAGTGAAACGACGAGCCGTTCTTTTTCGGACAAGTGCTCGATTTCATTCGTCAACACATCGATGAGTTCGCGTTGCAAAAGTGTCTCTTCCGGTTTTTCTGAATCCGGGTCGAAATACGTGACGGACATGACTTTCCCTTCTTCTTGTAACGTCACCGCCTCATCAATCGACAACATGTTGGCGAAATAGCCTTCCGCCATCGCTTTCTCGATCTCGGAAACAGGCAACGCACAGGCGGCCGCCAATTCCTCTTTCGTCGGTGCGCGGTGCAGCGACTGCTCGAGCTGTTCGGCAATTTGGTCGATTTTTTTGACCCGCTCCCGGACCGAGCGCGGCAACCAGTCGATTTTCCGAAGTCCATCGATAATCGCCCCGCGAATCCGAAACGCCGCATACGTATCAAACTTATTGTTGTGTTCTGGATCATATTTCATGAGGGCATCGTACAATCCCATGTAACCCAAACTCTTCAATTCGTCGCGTTCGACGCTTTTTGGGAGCGTCACGATCATTCGTTGTACGTGATAATGGATGAGAAATTCATAATGAGATAATAGTTCGTTCGCCGTATCCATATCACGGTCACTGTTCCAACGATCCCACAACTGAGTAAGCTGAGTCGTCATGTCGATCCCCCCTTAAATTTCTTTTGTTCCTACACTGACAGTCCGAATCGATAAGACGGACGTCGCCACATCAAATTCGATCGTGCGACCGTTGTGGCCGCCGCAATCTTCGGCGACAAGCGGGATCCGATGCGCTTTCAACGCTTTTCGAATCGCTTCGGCGTTTCGCTCACCGATCCGCATCGCCTCGTTCTCATACTTGAATTGAAACATTTGGGCGCCTCCGGCCATTTTCGCCTGTAAGCGACTCGCCCCGGCCTGATTTAATGATTTCACGAGCGCATCGATTGCCGTATCGGCATACTTTCCTACCTCGATCGTCTGGTGTTTGCGGGCGATATTCGAATCCGGCAGCATGACGTGGGCCATCGCCGCCACTTGGGTGCGGACGTCGAACAAAATCACTCCGACACATGAGCCGAGACCGGCCGTGCGTAGTCGGTTCGGCGCCGTCGTCTGTTTCCATTCGGCGATGCCGATTTTGAGCACTTCAGCCATGGCCGAGCAACCGCCGTTCGATTTGTTCGAGTGAGCCGTGTGTCGGTAGGAACAACACGTGGCCCGCACTCACTTTGTCGTCAATCATGAACGTCGTGTCGATATATAGCGCCGCATCTTCTTCCGGTTGGACCGAAGTGACGACGAACTCGACGATCGAGCCGGCCATGTCGATTGCCGTCGCCGGCACTTGAATCATGATCGGCGTCATGAGCCAATCGCTCAAGGCACGGGCATACGCCCCGCTCATGATGTTTCCGATCTCTTCCCAGGCCGACTGGCCGAGCTCGTCTGCCGCAGCGAATGTGAACGGCGTCCCGATTAATGACGTGACCATCGTCTCGGCATCGTCGACCGGGAACAAGATGAGAATCATCCCGCTAATGTCACCACCGAGTTCGAGCAGGACGGACGCGACGTGCCGTTCCGGGCCGCCGACACGTTCTGGCAAATAAGTGATCGGCTCCATCTCGGCGGAAGAGACAGTGATATTGACCGGTTTTGCCAACAGCGTTGACAACGCCGTGGCGGCATGGCCGGATCCGATATTACCGAGCTCTTTCAACAAATCTTGTTCAAACTCACTCAGCATGCTGGTCCTCGAACAAGGCGTTGGCGTCGAGAAGCGAGAACAGCTTGTCTTCCCCTTTCGCGATCGCCGTCAAATGCGCCGACAACATATCCTGACTCGATTCCGGGATCGGCTCGATGCGTACGTCGTCACTTTCGACGACTTCATTGGCTCGATCGACGATGAACCCGGCGTCTCCTTGGTTTAAGGAGGCGATGAGAATGCGCGTCTCGTCCGTCGCTTCGATTTCTTCGTATCCGAGACGGAGGCGAAGATCAATCACCGGAGTGACGACCCCGCGCAAGTTGATGACACCTTTCACGTGTGCCGGGGCGTTCGGGACCCGGGTCACCGGTTGCAGACGCTCAATCGAACGGACCGATTGGACATCGATGCCGTACGTATTGTCTGCGAGTGAGAAGACTACCCATTTTTGTTCCATCATTCTTCCTCCTTAAAAGAGATCGTTGCTGTCGACGATCAAGGCGACACGCCCGTCTCCAAGAATCGTTGCACCTGAGATCGCCGGGATGCCTTCTAAATAAGACCCGAGCGGTTTCATGACAATTTCTTGCTGGCCAATCAAATCGTTCACGACGACACCGACGAGTTTGTTCCCTTTGCGCACGACGACGACCGGGAATTGTGACTTCGTCTCGGCGTCAATGCCGAACATCTCTTTCAAATAGACGAGCGGCACGAGTTGTCCCCGGAAATCGAAGACGCGTTCACGGTGGGCCGTCAAAATATCGGCCTCATCGAGTAGCGTCGTCTCAAGGATCGACGAGAGCGGGATGGCATACGTCTCATCCCCGGCTAACACGAGCATCGCAGAGATGATCGACAGCGTGAGCGGGAGGCTGACTTGGAACTTCGTCCCTTGACCGACGACCGTCTCTAGTGAGACGACACCGCCGAGTGATTCGATTTTATTTTTAACGACGTCCAATCCGACGCCGCGGCCTGACAAGTCCGTGACGACGTCCGCCGTTGAGAACCCCGGCGCAAAGATGAGCATCGCCAGTTCATTGTCCGACATTGCCGCCGCTTCCTCGGCTGTGAGGACGCCGCGTTCGAGCGCTTTGGCCCGGACTTTATCGACGTTGATGCCGGCACCATCGTCCTCGATTTCAATGAAGACGCGGTTGCCGCCATGATAAGCTCGCAGTGACAATTTACCTTGTTTGTCTTTCCCGGCTTGTTCACGCACTTCAGGCAACTCGATCCCGTGGTCGATCGCGTTACGGATCAAGTGGACGAGCGGGTCGCCGATCTCATCGATGACGGTCCGGTCGAGTTCGGTCTCGGCGCCTGTAATATCAAGTTGAACTTTTTTGTGAATGTCTTTTGCGACCGAGCGCACCATCCGCGGGAAGCGGTTGAACACTTGCTCGATCGGCATCATACGAAGCGTCAAAACGAGTGATTGCAGCTCGTTCGTCCCTCGTTTGATTTTCTCGACCGTCTCATTCAACTCCGGCTGGCCGACTTCGTCGGCGAGGCGCTCGAGACGTCCGCGGTCGATGATGAACTCTTCGAACAAGTTCATGAGCCGGTCGATCCGCTCTAAATTGACCCGAATCGTCTTCGCCTGGGCGACGGGCTGTTCTTTCACTTCTTCGGCTTCTTGCGCGGACGGTTGCGGCTTCACTTCAGGCACAGCGACCGCTTCGGCGCTCGCCGCGACTTCCGGTACGCTCTCATGTTCACTCGTGAACACCGTCACGTGCACCCGGTCGACTTCCGATACTTGCGACACCGCATGCTCGATCACTTCAGCCGACTCTTGCGACAAGAACAACACCTCGAACGAAAGCTCGAACTGTTCTTGTTCAATCGCTTCTGTGTCCGGTACCGTCCGAACGACTTCACCGAGCTCTTGCAGGCGATCGAACACCATGTAAGCCCGGGCTGCTTTCAACACGACCGCGTCCGACAGTTTGACGCTTAGCTGGAACGCCTCGAAACCGGTCTGTTTCGCTTGCTCAACGACTGAATCGGTGTACAAGTCGACGGTAAACGGCGAGACCGCCTCGACGGCTTCGGTCTCTTCTTGGCCGATGAACGACTGGAACGCCTTCACTGTCGCACCGACGTCGACATTCGAGCCGCTGCCGCCGCTCTCGATATTGGCAATCATCTCTTCGATTTGCTCCATTGCCGAGAACATCGTATCGAGCAACAGTTGGTTGCTTTCTTTCTTTCCGCCTCGAACGAGGTCGAGCGCGCTCTCCATCTCGTGCGTCAAATTGGCGACATGTTCATACCCCATCGTCGCCGACATCCCTTTGAGTGTGTGCGCCGAGCGGAAAATCTCTTGGACCGCTTCAAAACTTCCCGTCTGCTCGAGCTTCAACAACTGTGTGTTGACCGACTGGATATGCTCTTGTGCCTCATCTAAAAACAACCCTAAGTATTCGTTCACGTCCATCTATATTGCCTCCCTGTCGTTAGACTCGGTTCCACTGGCGTCGTAAGTTCCCCACTAAGCGATCCATGAAGTGACGCGGCTTAGGCGGCGTCCCGGTGAGCGTCGTCAATACACGCTCGAGTCGCCAACTGATGTCACTCTTCCGGTCGAATTCATAAAACGGGACTTGGGCGATGACCGCTTTTCTAACAGACGGGTCATCGGGTAAATAGCCGAGGAATCGAATCGATTTATTTAAAAATTGCTTACATGCGACTTCCATTCGTTCAAAACATTGAAGCGCCTCGTCTCCGGACTGGGCACGATTGACGATGACCCCGAGCGGTAGATCCGCATATTGCTGATGGACGAGTTTCGTGTACGCGTAGCCGTCCATGAGCGACGTCGGCTCAGGTGTCAAAATTAAAAACATCTCATCGCATCCAGCGATGAACTGAAGCGACGTGTCGGTCGCTCCGGCTCCCATGTCAAATAAGACATAGTCATAGTCGGTCAACACTTCAAGTTCTCGCATTAAAAATTGCATGTCGCTGTCTGAGAATTGGACCAACGCATCGAGTCCGCTTCCCCCATGTAATATATCGACACCATGGACGTCTTTCTGAACAGAGGAGACGAGTGGAATCCGAGCTTTCACAGAATCGACCATCGTTCTAGAACGTGACGCATTCAACAGGATGTGTACGTTCGCCATGCCGAGGTCGAGGTCGACGATCAAGACGCGTTTTCCAAGTTCGACAAGCCCGATCGCCGTGTTGACACAGACGTTCGTCTTTCCGACCCCGCCTTTGCCGCTAGCGAAGGCGATGGTCGTCGGTGTGCGATCCGTTTTTGCCCTTAGACGCCTTGCTTGGTCCATCGCGGCCACCCTTCTTTCTGAAGCATCTTCCGAGTGAGTCGCTCCGGCGTACCTTCAACGAGGTCGTCCGGCACTTCTTGTCCGTCCGTCAACCAAGCGACCGGAAGACCGCTGTCGCGGACGAGCTTATACATGGCATGGATGTCGCTCGTCTCATCCGCTTTTGTAAAGATGAGCGACCCGAGCGGCAATTGCTCGAACTGGCTATAGATCATCTCCATGTCTTTTAACTTCGATGTCAGACTGAGGACGAGCGACAAGTTCGTCTCCGAAAAGTCGTGATGTTGGTGGAACTGTTCGACATACGCCTCGTCACGGAAGTTGCGGCCGGCTGTGTCGATCAACACGATGTCTTTCCGGGCGAACAGTTGCTTCGCCCGTTTGAAGTCATCGAAGTCGTACGCCACTTCGACCGGGATGTTCAAAATCTCAGCGTACGTCTTGAGCTGCTCGATGGCGGCGATTCGATACGTGTCGGTCGTGATCAACCCGACCGTCTTGCCTTCGTCGAGTTTATAATGCGCGGCCAGTTTCGCGAGCGTCGTCGTCTTGCCGACACCGGTCGGTCCGACGAGCATGACGTAACGCAGCGTGTCAGGGACGGGCGGAAAGGCACGTTCAATCTGGTCGTGGACGAACTGTTCGACGGCCTCGACCGATTTCTTCGTGTAAAACAGCTCGTTGATCGGTTCTTCCCAAGCCGTCCCGTGGAACGACTCTGTCGCGAGCAACGCCTCGATATGCTCCATCCCGACCGGTAAACGCCGCGGGGCGGATAATACCGGCGATGGTTCCGGGATCGGCTTTAGCTTTCGTGCTTCCGGTGCGGTCGGACGTTTCACCGTTTGCGCTTCCGTCCGTGGCTTCGTGTGGAGCGGCGCTTTTTCGAGCGCGGCGATGACTTCGACTTGTTTTGAAGCGAATAAGCCGAACCAGCCCGTCTTCACTTGACGCGAGTTCAAAATGACGGCCTCGTCACCGAGTTCTTGCTTCACTTTCGCCATCGCCTCGGTCATCGTCTTGCCGGTAAATTTTTTGATTTGCATTTAAATCACCCCAATACTTTTCACTTCGACCGAACTGAGCAGTTCGTTATAGGCGAGCACCGGTACGTCCGGATAGTAACGCTCGAGCAGTTGTCTGACGAATAAACGAATCGTCGGAGAACAGAGGATGACGGCCGAGGCGCCATAGCGTTCGAACATCGACAGCTGTTCGCCCGAGCGTTCGATGATCTCGCGCGCTTGATCGGGATCGAGCGCCAAGTAATTCCCGAACTCCGTCTTCTGGACAGCATCTTGGATGAGCTGTTCCGTCTGTCCTCCGAGAGTGACGACGTACAACGGTCCATCCGGCGGGCTGACTTGGTCGGTCAGTTGACGGGACAGGCCTTGACGACAGTATTCCCCGAGAATCTCGGCATCTTTCGTCACTTTGCCGTAGTCGGCCATCGTCTCAAACAAGAGCGGCAAGTTGCGAATCGAGACGTGCTCTTTCAGCAGATGGCGAAGCACTTTTTGAATGTCCCCGATCGACAAGACGGACGGCGTGACGTCTTCGACGAGCACCGGGTGCGTCTCTTTCAAATGTTCGACAAGTTGTTTCGTCTCTTCCCGGCCGAGAAGATCCGACGCGTGTTTCTTGAGCGTTTCCGTCAAATGCGTCGCCACGACCGACGGCGGGTCGACGACGGTGTAACCGCTCATCTCGGCGCGGGTGCGCGTCTCTTCATCGATCCAGAGGGCAGGCAAGCCGAAAGCTGGTTCCGTCGTTTCGATGCCGTATACTTCCGGGTCTTCGATCCCTGGGCTCATCGCCAAGTAGTGATCGAGTAACAGTTCTCCTTCGGCGACGACGTTGCCTTTCACTTTGATCCGATACGCGTTCGGCGACAGTTGCAAATGGTCACGGATGCGGACCGTCGGCAAGATGAAGCCTAGTTCGAGAGCGAGCTGACGGCGAATCATGACGACGCGGTCGAGCAGGTCGCCGCCTTGCGATTCATCGGCAAGCGGGATCAACCCGTATCCGAACTCGAACTCGATCGCATCGATTTGAAGGAGCGAGACGACCGTCTCCGTCGGTGCGGCCGGTTCTTCATCGGGCAGCGGTTGTTCGACGGCCCGTTTCATATTGCGCCTCATCGCATACGCCCCGTAAAAGGCGACGCCGGCGATGAGGATCGTCACCGGAAGCAGGCTCGGTGAAATGAAGCCGAGCATGATGACGATTGATCCTGCGATGTAAAGCAGCGTCGGGTTTTGCCCGAGCTGGTCGACGACGTCTTCACCGAGATTGCCGTCCGAGACGGCACGGGTGACGATAATACCAGTCGCCGTCGAGATGAGGAGCGCCGGGATCTGTCCGACGAGCCCGTCTCCGATCGTCATGAGCGAGAACGTTTGAAAAGCTTGCCCGACCGGGAGACCCATTTGGACCGTCCCGATGATAATCCCGAAAATCAAGTTGATGACGACGATGATGATCCCGGCGATGGCGTCTCCTTTTACAAACTTCGAGGCCCCGTCCATCGACCCATAAAAGTCGGCCTCACTTTGAATCTTTTTGCGCCGAAGTTGCGCTTGTTTGTCGTCGATCAACCCCGAGTTCAAATCGGCATCGATGGCCATCTGTTTCCCTGGCATCGCATCGAGCGTGAAGCGGGCCGATACTTCCGACACCCGTTCCGCCCCTTTTGTGATGACGACGAATTGGATGATGACGAGGATGAGGAAGACGACGAATCCGACGAGCACGTTTCCGCCGACGACAAAGTTCCCGAACGTGGCGATGACTTCTCCGCCGTAGCCGTTCGATAAAATCGAGCGCGTCGTCGAGACGTTCAATCCGAGACGGAACAACGTCACGATCAGTAAGAGCGACGGGAAGACCGAGAAATCAAGCGCTTCCCTCGCGTTCATGGCCACGAGCAAGATGAGCAGCGCAATCAATATATTGACAATGATCAAAAAATCTAACATGAACCCCGGTAACGGGATGACGAGCATGACGACGATCATGAGAACGCCAATCAATACCGCAAAATCTTTAGCTTTTACAGCCAACACATACTCCTCCTCAAGACGGTTGTTTCAGTTGGTAGACGAACGCGAGTACTTCGGCGATCGCTTGATAGAACGACTCGTCGACGACTTCTCCAATCTCCATTTGCGCGTATAAGGCGCGGGCGAGCGGTTTATTCTCGACGATCGGGATCTCGTGTTCTTTTGCCACATCGCGAATATGGAACGCGACGCGGTCGACTCCTTTGGCAACGACGAGCGGCGCAAAATCTTTTTGATCGTCATACCGAATGACGACGGCAAAATGGGTCGGGTTCGTGATGACGACGTCCGCGTTCGGAATCTCTTGCATCATCCGGCGCATCGCCATCTCCCGCTGCTGTTGCTTGATTTTCGACTTGATGAGCGGGTCCCCTTCGCTGTTTTTATACTCGTCTTTAATGTCTTGCTTGGACATCCGAATCGACTTTTCAAAGTCAAACCGTTGATAGAAAAAGTCGAACAGTGCGAGTGCGAGCAACGCGACGCTCACCCAAAGTCCGAGTTCGATCGTCATGCTCGCGAGCGCCACGATCGATTCACGAACGTGTTCGACAGCCATGCGGGACAGCTTTTCTTGGTTTTGCCAAAGGACGGTGACAGCGGTCGTCAGGATCATCAATAATTTGAATAAGGACTTTAAAAATTCGACGACCGCTTTCATGCTGACAATCCGTTTGACCCCTTTGAGCGGGTCGATTCGTTCGAGCTTCGGTTGAATCGCTTCCGTCGAGAAGAGCGGCCCGATCTGCAAGTAGTTGACCAAGACGCCGAACACGACCGCGACGATGAAGAACGGGGCCAAAATGAGCCCGACGCGAAGCAACAAGTCGACGAGCATACCGGCCATGCCGTTTGACAAGTCGGTCAATAAATAGCTCGGTCCGAGCAAATCTTTCGTCAACGTGAACAGTTGTTTCCCGATGAACGGCCCGAGAAACGAGAGCATGAGAAACATGGCAAACAAGGCGAAAGCACCGGTCAAGTCGGCTGATTTGGCAACTTGGCCTTTCTTTCGTGAGTCTTGACGTTTTCGTGGGGTCGCTTTTTCCGTTTTTTCTCCTGCAAAAAACTGAAGATCGACCGATAAAGAATATAGAGGCTTCATGAAACGTCTCCTAACAGCGACATAAAATCACGCAACACGTCTTGCAACAACGGGATGAACTGGCTGATGCCGTTCAACGTCAGGCCCATCATGACGACCATGACCGAAAACCCGGCGATGAGTTTAAATGAAAAACCGATCGCGAAAATGTTGAACTGCGGCGCCGATTTTGCTAAAAAGCCGAGCGCCAAGTCGACGAGCAGGAGCGACGCCATCATCGGCAGGGCGAGCTGCAAGGCGACGAGCATCGTCATCGTGACGACTTTCACCGCCATCATGAGTGACGCCTCGGTGAAGTTGATCATCGGTTGACCGGGTGGATAGATTTGAAAACTGTAATAAATCCCGTCAATCAATAGTAAGTGCAAGTTCGTCGACAGCATGATGAACAGCGTGAAAATATAGTAAAACCGTCCAATGAGTGGAGATTGTCCCCCAAACATCGGGTCGTATGCCGAGGCCATCGCCAAACCTAACTGCAAGTCGATGACACCGCCGGCGATTTGCGGGGCGAAGAACAATATATTGATCAAGATGCCGAGCAACAGCCCGATGAGCACTTCATACAACACTTGCACGATGAACGCCTCGCTCATCTGAATCGGTTCCGTCACGGTGAACATCGCATAATAAGCGAGCAACGCACTGAACGCGACGCGGTGCATGACGGGTAGTTGGCGTGACGAGAACAATGGGACGCTGACGAAAAAGCCGGATAGCCGTGCGAACGTCAAACCGTAAAGACTGATAAAGTCGACCGCATTCATTTCGAGGCAACCTCGACCATCAGTTCAAAGATCATCCGCGTAAACCCTTCAATTTGTTGCAACATCCACGGACCGAAGATGACGAGCCCGATAAAGACCGAAACGATCTTTGGGACGAAAGAGAGCGTCTGCTCTTGAATTTGTGTCGTCGCCTGTAATATCGAAATAACAAGACCGACGACGAGGGAGATGAGCAGCAGCGGCATCGCAATCTTGAGCAATGTCCACACACTCTCTGTCGCCAAATAAATGACCATTTCCTGCGTCATATCCGTTCCTCCTACATACTTCTAAGCAGTGACTCCACAATCAAATGCCACCCATCCACTAACACGAACAACAATAGTTTGAACGGTAAGGCGATCATGACCGGTGGGAGCATCATCATCCCCATCGACATGAGCACACTCGCCACGACCATATCGATGATCAAAAATGGCAAGAAAATCATGAATCCGATTTGAAACGCCGTCTTCAGTTCACTGATGGCGTAAGCCGGTACCATCGCTAAGAGCGGTACGTCTTCAATCGACTCCGGCTGCTCGTAGTTGCCGTACTTGATGAACAGTTGCAAGTCTTCTTGGCGCGTATACTTTGCCATGAACCGCTTCATCGTATTGCTCGCCTCTTCGAACGCCTCGTCTTGACTGATTCGGTCGTCCATGTATGGCGTGAGCGCCTTTTCATTCAAGTCGGATAGGACCGGTGACATGACGAACAACGTGATGAACAGCGCGAGACCGATGATGAGCTGGTTCGGCGGGGTTTGTTGCGTCCCGAGTGCCGGTCGAATGAACGACAACACGACGACGACACGCGTGAAGCACGTCATCAAGATTAAAAATGACGGTGCGAGCGTAAGTAGCGTCAACACGACGAGCAACTTAATCGACGTCGACGTACTGTCTGGTGTTTCTAAGTTGATCAATTGTTCAATCGTCGTCATTGCTTCTTCCTCGCTTGTTCGATCTGAGACAACTGCTGTTTAAACGTATCTAAAAATACCGAACCGTTCGATCCTGTTAGCGGCGGGGCGTCACTTCGTTCATCTTCCACCACATCCGCCTCGACCCGGTCGATCAACTGGATCGATTCCCCGACTCCGAGGACGTACACTTGATCGCCAAGCTTGACGAGTTGGACCGAGCGATCTTTCCCGAGCGGGACACCGCCCAAATGCTTCATATGTTGGGCCGTCTTCACGCCTTGCGTCCGAGCGCTCAACCAGCGCATCAAGACGAGAAATCCTCCGATGACGACGACGAGACTGAGGATGATCTTGATGACCGTCCACACGCCCGACACAGCCGCCGGAGCTGCTTTTTCTACATCTGACTGCTCTTGCTGTTGTTCGAACTGCTTCTCGACGGTGGCGGCCTCAACCGTGGCCGGTCCGGTTAGACCGACCACGAGAAGGATAATCAACCACCACTTGCTCATTGTGCGACCGTTTTTGAGACTGCTTCGATGACACGTTCCGCGTTAAACGGCTTCACGATGAAATCTTTCGCTCCAGCTTGAATCGCATCGATAACCATCGCTTGTTGGCCCATTGCCGAACACATGATCACTTTCGCGTTTGAATCGAAACCGCGAATCTCTTTGAGTGCCGCAAGTCCGTCCATCTCTGGCATCGTAATATCAAGCGTGACGAGGTCCGGCGTCAACTCGCGATACTTCGCGACCGCATCTAATCCGTTCTCCGCCTCACCGACGACTTCAAACCCGTTCTTCGTTAAAATATCTTTGATCATCATGCGCATGAACGCCGCATCGTCTACCACTAAAATTTTTGCACTCATTGTTCTTCCTCCTTAAACGATTCCAATCCGCTCGTGCGGTTGAATGATTTCTGTCACGCGTACCCCGAAGTTTTCTTCGATGACGACGACTTCGCCGCGGGCAATGCGTTGTTGGTTCACATAAATATCGACAGGTTCCCCTGCTAATTTATCGAGTTCGATGATCGACCCTTGGGACAATTCGAGCACTTCCCGTACCGACCGTTTCGTCCGGCCGAGTTCGACCGTCACATTGAGCGGTACGTCATATAGCAAGCCTAGGTTCGCCGGCACCGAGTCATGTGACGTCGGGGCATGGAGCGGCATGAATTCCGCTTGGCTGACCGCAACTTCAGGCGTTGCTTTCGGCTCTGGACGCGGCGCCGTAGCGACCGGTCTGGCCGGTTCCGGTTGTTTTGTCGGCTCCGGCTTCGGCGCGACAGGCGCCGGCGCTGGTGACGTGGCCGCCATCAGTTCGTTGACGAGTTGCTTCCCGAATTCGATTGGGGCGATTTGAACGATTTTTGAGTCGATCAACGTCCCGACTTTCAAGTTGAACTCGATGAGTACCATCGTCTCCCACAGTTCGAGCCGATCGATGATCGTCTGCGTCTTTGTCGCGTCGAACACTTCGACGAGCGGCGGGGAGATATCGATTTTTTTCGAGAAGACGGTCGACAACGACGTCGCCGCCGCCCCCATCATTTGATTCATCGCTTCTTGAACGGCTGAAAGACGGATCTCGTCAAGTCCTTCCGGGTCGACGCCGACACCGGTCCCACCGAGCATCAAGTCGGAGATGATCGCCGCATCTTCTCGCGTCAACACGAGCACGTTCTCGCCTTTCAAGCCTTCGGTGTAACCGACGCGAAGTGCGACGTGCGGTGTCGGGTAGCGTTCCCGCAGTGCATCGATCGTCACTTCACTGACGACCGGCGTCGTAATCTCAACTTTTTGTTGCAACAACGTCGATAACGCCGTTGCCGAGTTTCCGAACGAGATATTCCCGATTTCGCCGAGCGCGTCGCTTTCCATCGAGTCCAAATGTTCTTCTTGTTTTACTTCTTGCGGTGCCGAGTTGTCGCTCGTCCCTCGTAATAGCGCGTCGATTTCATCTTGTGACAACATCTCACTCATTGCTCTTCCTCCTTCACCCGGTGCAATACTTGGACCGCCATCCGTTTCCCGCTCACACCGACTTGCCCTCTAAACACTTTATTTTCCCCTATCATGACCGACAGCGGTTCTTTCACTAACTGATCGAGCGTCAAGCAGTCGCCCACTTCTAAATGCAGCAAGTCCCCAAACGTGATCGTCGTCTCGCCGAGCAAAGAGACGACCTCGACCGACGAGTTCATCAACTGAGCCTTGAGCGGTTCTTTACTGCTACCGGTCGCATTTCGCCGGTTCGCCTCTTGCATCCAATAATGACTCGACAGCTTCGAGAGCACCGGTTCGATCGTGACGAACGGCAGGCAGACGTTGATCGTCCCGCTCACTTCCCCGATCGTCACTCCGATTGAGATCAAGACGACCGTCTCGTTCGGTGAGACGAGCTGAAGGAACTGCGGGTTCACTTCGACGGCCGTCATTTCGGATTTCACTTCCGCAAGCGATTCCCAAGCGTCTCCGTATGAGGAAAACGCGCGTTTGTACAATTGCGTCAAAATCCGCATCTCGATTTCGGTGAAACTGTCGACTTTCTCGATTTCCACACCCGGTCCGCCGAGCAGGCGGTCGAGCATCGCGTATGAGATGTTCGGGTTGACCTCGATGATGAAACGACCGTTTAACGGCGGCGCTTCGATCAAGTTGATCATCGTCATGCTCGGGATCGAATGGATGAACTCGTCATACGGCAACTGTTCGACCGAATTGACGGTGAACTGGACGTACGTGCGGAGTTGCGCCGAGAAAAACGTCGTCAACATCCGTGTGAAATGCTCATGAATGCGGGTGAGGCTGCGGATTTGGTCTTTCGAGAAACGGACGGCCCGTTTGAAGTCGTATTGCCGCACTTTGCGCTCTTCTTCTTGGGCCAAAAATGAATCCGCCTCGACGTCTCCGCTGCTTAGCGCTGATAACAGGGCATCAATTTCTTGTTGAGACAGTACTTCTCCCATGATGCCACCTCACTGTATGATTTTCTTCGTCATGTAGACGCGCTGAACCTCACCTTTTTCAAGCAGGCCGTTCAATTGTTCGCGCAGCGACTGTTCAAACTTTTGCATATCTTCTTTCGTGGTGAGCTGTGCTTTCGTCATTCCGGCCAAATCACCGAGGATGACGTTATGCACTTGAAACTTCCGTAGCTCAAGGTCTTGTCTCGTCTCGGCCGAATCGGTCACGACCGTGAACTGGACGTTGATGAAGCGCTCATCTTGAATGTTCGTCGTCATGTCATCCGTCGTGAAGCTCCGTTCGGCCAACTCTTCGGCTGTCACCGGCTTCGTCTTGGCCGTCACGTTGTCGCCGAACAAGTATTTATAAGTCATAAACCCGGCTCCCCCCATGACGAGCAGGACGACGAGCAGGATGAGCACCATCTTCATGGCGCCGCCTTTTTGCTTTTCTTCACTCATCTTCTTCACCTCTTGTGACTGTCGTTCCAATCAACCCAATCGTACGGTAGAATGCCGTCGTCCGGTCGATGACGTCTTGCTTCGTTTCTTGGACGATATATGTCTTGCCGTTAAACAAGTGGATAATCGTGTCTGGCTCCGCCTTGACCGTCTCAATGAACAAGGCGTTCAACACGAACGCATCACCGCGCAGGCCCGTGACGCGAATCATCAGCGTTTCAAGTTGACGAGTTCTTGTAAAATCTCGTCCGATGTTGTGATGATACGGGTGTTCGCCTGGAAACCGCGTTGAGCGACAATCATTTCAGTGAACTCTTCAGACAAGTCGACGTTCGACATCTCGAGTGCTCCTGAGACGAGTTCGCCGCGGCCTTGTTGCCCTGGAATACCCGGGTTAGGAATCCCAGAGTTTTGAGATTGGATGAAGTTGTTCGCACCGACTTTTGAAAGACCCGCGTTGTTGGCGAACGTGACGACTTGAATTTGTCCGACTGTTGTCGATAAACCGGCGTCGTTGACGTAGCTCACTTGTCCGTCTTTCCCGATTGACAATGACTTCGCGCCAGCCGGGACCGTGATTTTTTGTCCGGTCGTGCTCAGCAAGTACGAACCGTCGCCGTTGACGATGTCGCCGGCGTTATCCGTATAGAAGTTACCGGCACGCGTATATTGCGTCTGTCCGTTCACGTTGAGCGCGAAGAATCCTTCGCCTGAAATTCCGACGTCGAGTGCGCGGCCCGTGTTTTGCATCGCACCTTGGTTGTAGACGTTATCGACTGTCGCCATCGTCCCCCCGAGACCGACTTCTTTCGGGTTAACCCCACCGCTGACAGCATTCGCCGCTGTGGCACTACCGACTTGTTGGCTGACGAGGTCTTTGAACGTGACGCGGCCTTTTTTATAGCCGAACGTGTTGACGTTGGCGATGTTGTTCCCGATGACGTCAAGCTTTGACTGGAAGTTCTTCAATCCACTGATTCCTGAGTACATTGCTCTTAACATGGTAAATCCTCCTATGCTTGTTTGATGGACGTGATATCGTATACGCTGACGGATGTCCCGTCTTCAAGGTCCGCCATATAGCCGGCCTCGTCCGTTCTTGAGATCGAGATGACACGTGCCGATCCTCTGATCGTCTCGGTTGCCGTCTCAGTCTTGTAGTCAATCGTCTTGCCGATCATATTGCTGAACTCGGAGATGGATGACATGTGACGGTCAACGAGCACTGAATCGAGCTGTTTCGAAATCGTCTGCATCTGTTCGAGTGAAGAGAACTGCGCCATCTGGGCGATAAATTCTCGGTCTTCCATCGGCGACATCGGGTCTTGATTGGCGAGCTGCGCAAGCAGCAACTTCAAGAACATGTTCTTGTCGTACTGATTCGTTGCTTTTGGCATAGATTGATCGGGCAACGAGAAATCATTCGTCTTCGGTTGGATGGTCGTCATCTTCAGACTCTCCTTTCGATGGTTCCTGCTGCTCTCGCTCAGCTTCTGACTGGTCTCCTGAGTGCGTCGATGCTTTTGCATCGAGCGCCTGTTGCGTCAAGTTCAGTTCGACCCGAACGTTCGGCGAGAGCGGTTGGAGTGTTTGATGCAACTGTTGGAGTTGTGACTGGAGCAGTTGCTTCGCGTCTTGGTTACTCGCAAACAACTTCACGACGAGTTCGCCGTTCGTCCGCTCGAGCTTCACGACAAGCTCCCCTAACTGTTCCGGATAAAGGCGGACGGTGAATACTTTAGATCCATCCGCCCCGCTTTGGAACGGCGCCCGATGAAGCGCGGCTTCAATCCGGGCTTTCAAGTTTTCCGGGAGCGAACTTTTCGAAGCGTACATGACCGTGTCCACATCGATTTGCGGTTTCGTCCAAGCCGTTCCTTTCGGGAGCAACTCGATCGTCTCTTTCACGACCGATGTCCACGGTGTTTCAACTTGTTTAGGAACGGGTATCGTTTTAGGGGTCTGTCCTAACGTGCCATTAAATTGCGTCACAATCTGTTGAATGACGCGGACGTTCGCTTCGAGCGTCCCTTTGCCTGTCTCTGCTTTCACGTCGCGTTCTTTCAGCGCCGGCGTCGGCAACGGGGGAAGCGTGTTCGTCACGAGCGGTATTTCCGGCCGCGACGGCAGCTCGTCCGGAGCGACAGATGAGCCGAATTGGGACAACAAGCCGGTGTATGCGTCCATGAACTGACGGTACGCATCTTGCGGTAACGCTTTCAACCACTCGAGACTCTCAGGCTTTTGAAGCCACTGTTCGAGGTCGTTCGACAATTGGTCGAGCGCGATCGTTTGTTTCGGTTCAGCGGGCGCAACGTCCGCTTCAGGCGTCTCGACGAACGTTCCGAGCATCGAAGACAACAACTGTAAAAATTGACCGGTCGGGGAAGCTGCTGCTTCCCCGCCTTTTTGCGTCGTTCCTTGAACCGCTTGGGCGAGCAAGGCGATATTCATAATCGTGTCCTCCTCACATCTACTGGAGCAACTGGGTGACAACGGCTGCCCGTTGTGCATCCATCCGCCCTAATATGTCGGCTTGTTGCTTTGGCGACAGTTGTTTTAACAGATTGGCCACTTGCGGGCTTTCTAGCTCGTTCATGATGGCCGCCGCCTGTTTGGCCGACATTTCTTCATACACACGCGACACGTCCGAGGTCGCCTCTTCCGTTTCGGCTGCGGCGCTCAATTCGGACAGCAGACGGTCACGCTCTTTGATGAGACGGGACACTTCCTCTTGGCGCGCCTTCACTTCGTTCGTCAACTCGACGTTCTCACCGCGAAGTTTCTCGATTTCAGCGTTCGCGACTTTCAAGCGGTTCGATGCGTCCGTATCAATCCCGGTCACGTTGACGTTCTTCTCGACCGGACGCTCCTCTTTTATTTCGAGGAACGGTACGGACAAGAGCGGGCGATCCATTGCATAGTTCATGACGACGATGCCTCCGACGAGCAGGAAAATCGCCGGGACGAGGACAAGAGCGACTAACAACTGCACCCCGCGCTTATTGTTCTCTTTTTCCATCAGCTTACTTTCCTTTCCCGTGATGAATGACTGCCAGTTCATCAATAAAGTGTTGCTCCGTCAATTTCGAGACGGCTACTTCGTGTTGGCTCGCTTTTTCATGGAGCGTCACGTACTTCTTCTCCTCGACGACTTTTCCGAGCAATCGCTCTTGGGCCAAGTGATACCGGTTACGTGACTGTTGGACGACGAGTTGTTGCGTCTCGATTTGCCGTTTCAGTTGTTCGCGCGCTTTCTCACGATATTGCGACATGAGCAAATCGATGACACCCGCTTGTTCGTCTTGACTCTTCATGAGCGACTCATACGTCACGACGAGGCGGTACAGCTCCTCCATATCGGCTTCAAGGCGCGCCTTGTGCCCTCTTACTTCGGTCGCCGTCTCTTCTTTCGCGTGTTCGGCGATCGGCATGATGCGTTCTAGTAATAACCTGTTCATGATTCACCTCTTGCGATTTGGGCAAGACGATCGAGCGTCAACTCGAACGGCGCCTCTTCTTCAATCGACTGCTTCATAAATGTGAGCAGCCGCGGATATTGATCGATGGCCGTATCGATGGCCGGGTTCGTCCCTTTTTTGTACGCCCCGATATTGATCAAGTCTTCGGCGTCCAAATACGTGGCGAGCCAGCTTCGAAACGTCATCGCGCTTTCACGATGTGCGGGTGAGGCGATTTGGTTCATGACCCGACTGATCGACTTTAAGACATGGATCGCCGGGAACTGGCCCCGGTTGGCAAGCGCCCGGTCCATGACGAAGTGGCCGTCTAAGATCCCCCGAACCGCGTCAGCGATCGGTTCATTCATATCGTCCCCGTCGACGAGGACCGTGTAGAAAGCCGTGATCGAGCCCGTCACCGCTGTTCCGCTCCGTTCGAGCAGTTGCGGCAGCATCGCGAAGACTGACGGCGTATACCCTTTCGACGTCGGCGGCTCTCCGGTCGCTAAGCCGATCTCTCGCTGCGCCATTGCGAAACGAGTCACCGAGTCCATCATTAACACGACTTCTTTTCCTTGGTCTCTGAAGTACTCGGCGATGGCCGTTGCCGTATAGGCGCCTTTCAACCGGACGAGCGGAGGCTGATCGCTCGTCGCCACGATGACGATCGAACGCGCCATTCCTTCCGGCCCGAGTTCGTTCTCGATGAATTCCTTCACTTCCCGGCCACGCTCCCCAATCAAGGCGATGACGTTAATATCAGCCGATGACCGTTTGGCGATCATGCCGAGCAGCGTCGATTTCCCGACCCCGGAACCAGCGAACAATCCGACTCGTTGCCCTTTGCCGACCGTCAACAGACCGTCGATGACGCGGACACCAGTCGATAGACTGTCCAAAATGCGCGGTCGTTCGAGCGGATTCGGCGGCTTGCGCAACACGTCATAACGTTTCACGGTGGCCGGCGCCTCGCCCGAGAGCGGGCGTCCGAGACCGTCTAACACTTGACCGATCAATTCAAAGCCGACCGGTACTTGGAGCATACGGCCGGTCCCTTTCACGATACAGCCCGGGGCGATCTGCGTCGTCTCTCCGTACGGCATGAGCAGGACGCGTTCTTCGTTGAAGCCGACGACTTCGGCCTCGACGGATTGCCCGGCCGGCAATTCGATCAGACACCGTTCGCCGACAAACGCGCTCGGTCCGTTTGACTCGATCATGAGACCGACGACGCGACAGACACGGCCGACTTTACGCACGTACTCGTCTTCCGGTGAGCGTGCCAGCGATGCGGTGACGCGATCAATAAGCGCCATCGGCCAAAACCTCCTCGATGTTAGAGCGAATCCGTTCCAAACTGTACGTTAAATCGAGTTCAGTACCGTGTTGCGGCGTCTCGATGCGGACGCTCGTCTCGGACAGGCTCGCGTCTGCCCGATACTTCAGCGGTGGGATTGGTTCGGACTGCCACGTCGCTTCGAACCGTTGAATCGAGGCGAGTCGCGTCGGATGAACGTAAACCGTCAACGATTCGGCGTCTAGTGCTCGGAGCAGTTGTTGGCGAATCATGTCGGCAAACAGCGGCTCTTCTTTCCGCACGAGGTCGGTCGTCATGCGGGCACCGACTTCGACGGCTAAGGCGACGAGCTGCTGTTCAGCCGCCCGCCACTTGTCCTCGTATAGCTGTTCGAGTTCGACGAGCACGGTGTTCAGCCGTGTCGTCAACTCCTCGAACTCCGCTTTTCCTTCTGCACGGCCTTGCGCAAAACCAGTGGCTTGACCTTCTTCGTAGGCAGCAGCAAGTGTCTCTGCCTTCAGCTGCGCTAGCGCTTCTTCGGCCGCTCCACACTTTGCTGAAAACGTTTCTTCATCGCTTCGGAGCTTGGCGTAGCGAGCAGCGAGTTCTTCCTCGTCATTCCGTTGTACGGCGACCGGTTCGGCCGGTTCGAACAACGGTTTCGAGTCGATCCGTTGCGGCTCGAGCGAGGTCGCACGCCCTCGTTTGATCACATTAGACAACGATGTCATCTCCTCCGCCGCGACTGATCACGATTTCTCCGACGTCTTCTAGGCGACGGATGATGCCGACGATTCGGCTTTGCGCCTCTTCGACGTCACGCAACCGGACAGGTCCCATGAATTCCATATCTTCTTTGAACGTGTCGACCATGCGCTGTGACATGTTTTTGAAGATGACTTGTTTGACTTCTTCGGATGACACTTTGAGAGCGAGCAGAAGATCGTCGTTCGCCACTTCGCGAATGATCCGTTGAATCGCCCGCGAGTCGAGCGTGACGATGTCTTCGAAGACGAACATCCGCTTCTTGATTTCTTCGGCCAGTTCCGGGTCTTCGATCTCGAGCGCGTCGAGAATCGTCCGTTCTGTCGTGCGGTCGACGCCGTTGAGCACTTCGACTACCGCCTCGATGCCTCCCGACTGCGCATAATCCTGCATGTCGGTTTGCGACAAATTCTTCTCAAGGATTTGTTCGACTTCATGGATGACGTCCGGATTGAGCCGGTCCATCGTGGCAATCCGCTTGGCGACTTCTGATTGAATCTCAGGCGGCAGCTCGGATAAAATTTGACCGGATTTGACCGGCTCGAGATGCGCCAAAATCAAAGCAATCGTCTGAGGATGCTCGTTTTGGATAAAGTTCAATAGTTGTTTCGGATCGGCTTTTCGGGCGAACTCGAACGGCCGGACTTGAAGCGTCGACGTCAGACGATGAATCAGTGCCATCGCCTTCTCTTCCCCGACTGCTTTTTCAAGCACCGTTTTCGCGAACCCGATGCCTCCTTGCGTAATATAGCTCTGCGCCATGGCCAGTTCATGAAACTCTCCCATGATCGCTTCTTTTTGTTCAGAAGATACTTTTTTCAATGCCGAGATTTGAAGCGTCAACTGCTCCATCTCTTCTTCGGACAAATGCTTGTAGACGCTCGACGCCACTTCTGGTCCGAGCGAGATCATGAGCATTGCCGCTTTCTCTCGGTTCGATT
>NZ_JAFIFD010000044.1 GCF_020832205.1 Exiguobacterium sp.
CACACTCATCTTGATTGTCAGTTATTTTTTGTTTTGAAGACACACAAGCACCGCAGTCCATTTGGACTGCGGTGCTTGTTTTTATCGTGAGACGATGGCGTCGAGACGATCGAGTTGGGAGGAGAAGCCTTCGACAGCACCCATCTCGACGACTTGTTTGAGCGCTTCGGCATCCGTGAACTCAGAGCGGCTGACGAGCAACGTCCCACCCGGAATGTCTAAAAATTCGTTCGTGATCGTCATGACCGGAAAGTCGGGATTGACGTTGCCCGCCTCGTCTGCAAAAGCATCTACATACACGATGCGGGAATGGTGGACGATTTCAAGGTACGTCGCCTTTCCCCACGATTCCATCCCAAAAGCGTCGCCTTGCTCCAGGTCGACACACGTCATTCCGTAGTGCCACGTCCCGCCCGGTTCAAACTCAAACGTCCGGATTTCTGTTTTCCACCCTGCAGGCCCCCACCACGCCTCTAAGTGGGCGGGTGTGGAGAACGCCTCGAATACGAGCTCACGCGGTGCGTTGAAGCTTCGTTCGACGACGAGCGTGTTGCCTTCAACGTGCGATTTGACCGTTCCCATGTGAACAACCCCTCTCTAGGAAAAGAAGAAGCATCGACTTGACACGATGTAGTCTTTATTCCCGAATGGGGCGTTCCTCCAACCTGTTCAGTCAAATAACAAATCGAGCACCGTCTCCCCAATCGGACGTTCTTTCCCTTCATATGGGAAGGAGTGGATGTGGATGGCCGGATTGAAGTTCAGCTCGATGATGCCGTAGTCTCGGGCGTCCGCTTCAAGCGACGGGATCATCATGTCGACGCCGCAAATCGTGGCGCCCATCGCTTTCGCCGAGTCGACCGCGATCTGTTTATAAAAATCGGAGACGTGGTCTGTATAGTCGATACTGTCGCCGCCGGTGCTGATGTTCGAGTTCTCACGCAAGAAGATGCGTTCACCGTCCGCGAGCACACTGTCCGGTGTCTTGCCTTGAGGGCGAAGAAAGGCGACGACGATGTCATCAATCTCGATTTTCTCGAGCGGTGTCTTATACCCTTTCCCGCGGAGCGGGTCTTCGTTTTTCTTAGCAACGAGCTCGCGAATCGTCGAGATGCCGTCCCCGGTCACGTTCGCCGGGACACGGTGGAGAATGCCTGCGACTTCATCACCGATGACGAGGAAACGGTACTCTTTGCCCGGCAAGAACGTCTCGAGCAAGACGACGTCGTCAAACGTTTTAGCATGATGGAACGCCTCGAGCGTTTCGTCGAACGTCG
The DNA here is from genome assembly GCF_020832205.1 of Exiguobacterium sp. Classification (GTDB taxonomy): domain Bacteria; phylum Bacillota; class Bacilli; order Exiguobacteriales; family Exiguobacteriaceae; genus Exiguobacterium. The sequence goes on from NZ_JAFIFD010000044.1 coordinate 1,278, forward strand.
TCCCGTCTTTGAAGATGTGAATCCCGATCCCGAAATTCGTCGACTTTGGTTTCAAGACGATGGCGTGCCCTGCGAAAGTGGGCCATACGGCGCGCAAGTCGTCGTCGTCACGCAACTCGACACCGTCCGGGACATGAATGCCGTGTTCGGCGAGCACATGTTTCGTCACCGTCTTATTTTCCATCATGAGCACCGACACGTAGTTGTCTTTTGATGTCTTCGTCGCCTGTTTGACGTATTCGGTCTGATGGCCGTGGCGAATCCGGATAAACTGGTCGTCCCGGTCGACGACATCGACAGCGTACCCTCGCTTCAAGGCTGCCTTCATCAAAATTTGCGTCGACAGTTCCATATCGGTATAGCCGTGCATCCGGAACCGGTTGGCATAGGCGTCTGCATAATACGCATCGGCTTGTCGGAGCGACCAGGCCGTGTAGCCTTCGTCCGTCATGACTTTCGTCAACCGGGCGGAATACGTCGCGTCCACATGATTGACTCGCTCGCGGACGGTGGCGAAAATCGCATCGAAACCGAGGGCGAAGCGGGTGTTAAACGCTTCGATGTCATCTAACAAGTCGTTCCCGTACGTCTGTAAGGCGACCGACTCGCCGTCCCGCGTCAACATGAGCGTCGGAGACAGCCCTTCCTTGGCGACACGTTGTTGGTTGTGGAACGCCTCGGCTTGCCAGTCCGCGAAGTCCGTCTCATCTTTTAACGCCAAATAGAGCATGAAGATGTGCAGGAACTTCAAATCGTCGAGAGCGATGCCCGTCTTCTCGAACGGGTTCAAGTCGATGTTGCGGATCTCGATATAATCGATGCCCTTCTCGAGCTGCTCGAGGTCATTCCCGCCCCGAGACGTCTTCAAGCGGATCGGCGAGTATAACTCGTTCGGATTGGCGATATCCCCTTTCGTGATGAAGCGACGGACACTGCTCGTGTAATCGGCGAGCGTCGTGTAGTTCGGATAGAGCGGTTCGACGTTCGTATAACCGCAATCGCTATTCCGGTACGAGAGGGCCGTCGTGTTCGAATAGACGTCCTCGTTTAACGCCTGCATCTGGCTGACGCAGCGTTCTTCGTAGCTCGTATGGACGGCAGGTGTTCCGCCGAGCAAGTAGACGACGAGCCAGCGCATCCGTAAATAGTTGCGGACGAGCTTCAAATAGAGTTCGTTTTTGAAGCGGTCATATCGCTCGGGTGACCCTTCATATAGCGCCGCGATCAAGTCGTCTGAAAACGAGAAGTTGAAATGGATGCCGGAGATGAGCTGTTTTTTCGCACCATATTTTTGAAGCAAATGTTCCCGGTATCGTCCGGCCTCGAGACCCGAACTGCCGAAGTCGGCGAGCGGGATGACTTCACCGTCCGGCAAGGCGCATGGCATCGACTGCGGCCAGAGTCGCTCGTCTCCGATATTCAGTGCCGTGATGTCATAGAGCGTCTCTAAAAAATGATGAGCCGCGTCGACGGTTGCAAACGTCGGCGTGATCAACTCAATCTGACTTTCGGAAAAATCGGTCGTAATATACGGATGTGTCGCTTTGTCACCGAGTCGCGCCGGATGCTTCGTGAGTGCGAGCGTCCCGTCGGCCTTCACGCGGAGCATCTCCCGTTCGATGGCGAACCGTCCGCTCGTGAGCAACTGTTTCGATAACTGGTTAAATCGCTTCTGCAAGGGAAGTCACTTCCTTTTTCGTTAATCGGACATATAATGCGGAGACAAGCCCTTTGATGATGCTCGAGATGGCGATGCTCCACCAGATGGCGTCGATGCCGAGAACCGGTTCGAGTGCGATGGCGAGCGGGATCCGGGCGACGGTGAAGACGATGGAAATCGTCGCCGGGATTTTCGGCAGCCCGAGACCGGAGAAGTAGCCGTTTCCGATCATCTCGAGCGAGGCGAAGATGAGTGATACACCGATAATACGTAAATAGCTGGCTCCCATCTCGATCGTCATCGGATCGTCGACGAAAGCGCGGATGAGCATGTCCGGGAAGGCGAGGAAGACGAGCGTGATCAGTCCGGTATACAGCATACCGAGACGAGTCGTCACGCGATATCCTTCGTGCACCCGGTCGATTTTCCGGGCCCCGATATTTTGACCGGTATAGCTCGCGATGGCACCGTTCAATCCGCCGATCATCATGTAGGCGATCGACTCGATTTGAAGGCCGATGCGCTGGGCGGCAATCGCTTCGGTCCCGTATGAACCGATCATGCGGGCGAGGAAAATGCTGATGACGGTGAACAGGACACGTTGCGTCGCCATCGGGAAACCGAGACGGACAATCTCGGTATAGTCGGACCGGACCGGAGTGACCGTCTCTTCCCAGTGAAAGAGCACCCGGGCCCGATGCCAGAAGAAGCCGAACATGACGGCGTTGGCGACGAGCGTCGCGAGGCCGGCCCCGAGTACGCCAAGACCGAGCGGATAAATGAAGAGCGGCGATAAGATCATGTTCAAGATGACACCGGTCGCGTTGATGCGCATCGCTGTCGTCGTGTTGCCATAAGCGCTGAACAGACGGGCAAACAACAAGTTGAAGAACGAGAACAAGAGCATCGGAGCGCTGACGATCAAATAAAGGTAAGCGAGGCGCTCGACGGTTGGTGCGTTCATGTTCAAGAAGCCGATCAGCGTCGGCCCGAGCGAGACGAGAAGGAGAGCGGACAAAAGCCCGAGGCTAACGTTCAGCCTCCGTCCGCTCCGGACATAACGTTGAATCAACGCATCGTCGCGCTTGCCGACGGCTTGCGACACTTTGATGCCGGTACCGACGACGATCAAGGACTGAATCGCCTGGGCGAGCATAATATAAAAACTGGCCGCACCGATACTGGCGACGGCGTCGCTTCCGAGCGCACCGACCCAAAACATATCGACGAGACTGTACGTAAACTGTAAGAGCGAACTGCCGACGAGCGGGAGGGCGAGCGCTAAGATGACGCGTTGCACGCTTCCGGTCGTCAAATCGACGGTTTTCACAAAACAAGACCCCTTCAACGAATTAGTATATAACAATTTAGTTATATATAAGCACGACGAGACGAGATTGGCAATCGTGACGTCCGACTCGACGAAAAATCGACACAAAAAAAGGAATTCGTTGTGAATTCCTTAACGGGTATACGCGCGAATCCACGTCGTCATGTACACGAGCGTCGAGATGACGAGCGTTGAGGCGAGCACGAATACCGGATACGTCGGCCAGGCTTCCTCGAAGAGCGGATAAAAGAAAAATGTGAGCATGAAGAGCGGCACCGAGATGCTGAACGAGACGTAGGCCGCTTTCGTCGCTTTCGCCGTGATCAGCGCCTCGCGTTCGTCAACTTCGCTGAATTCGGTCATGCGGACCGACCATTGGCCGAAACTCATCTTTTGGTTCGGGCGTGTCCGGAACGAGTATACTGTCCAAACGATTAAGAAGATGATCAATAACAAGAACGGTAAAAAGTTGAACTCTAGCTCGAACACGCCCGCTTCAAAGGCAATCATCGATTGTGTGACTCCTGAAGCGAATGACACGATAGCGAACGCCATCAGTATATATAAGATGATGCTAGAGATTGATTGAACGATGACGTGTTTCAAATTGTTTCCTCCTCAATCGTAAAAATGGATTCGACCGGTTCCTCGAACACGCGGGCGATGTGCATCGCGAGCATGAGAGAAGGCGTATAACTCCCTTTTTCGAGCGAGATGATCGTCTGTCTCGTCACGCCGACTTTGGCCGCAAGGTCGCCTTGCGTCAATTGATGCCGGGCCCGCAATTCTTTGACGCGATTAGTCAACGGCATGGCGCCACCTCATTTCCTGTTTCTAACAACAGTGTAAAACAAACTTTACTTAATGTAAAGTGAACTTTACTTATTTCGTGGTGGTACAATAGAATCAAACGTGAAAGGGGAGAAGCGAATGAAGGCGATTTTAGGACAGCACCACGTGTCGGCGATGACGGGGGACGCCAAGAAAAACTTGCGATTCTACACGGAAGTACTCGGGATGCGACTCGTCAAAAAGACGGTCAACCAAGACGATCCGTCCATGTATCACTTGTTCTATGCGGACGAGACGGGGACACCGGGGACCGATTTAACATTCTTCGAACTGCCGTTTCTCGGGCAGACGTATCGAGGAAGCAGCAGCATCTCGAGGACGGCGCTCCGGGTGCCGGCAGGGGCATTGCCGTACTGGCTGGAGCGGTTTGCTCATTTCGGTGTGCTTCATGATCCGTTAGAAGAGGTGCTTGGCCGACCGACGCTTTACTTCGAGGACGAAGAAGGCCAGCGCCTCTGTCTCGTCGAGGGCGGGTCAGGGACACCATGGAAAAACGGCCCGGTGCCGGCGGACGTCGCCGTCTTCGGGCTCGGATTTAGTGAATGGACGGTGCGACGGATTGAGAAGACGGAACGGGTGTTGACAGATGTACTCGGTTATCGTTTCGCGACCGAGTATGTACGGGACGGTCAAACGGTTCGTATTTTTGAGACGGGTGACGGCGGTGTGGCGACCGAGATTCACCTCGTCGACCGTTCCGACGTCCCATCGGAACGGCCGGGTCGGGGCAGTGTCCACCACGTCGCCATTCGCGTCGAAGATGATTTGGAGATGGGGCGGTGGGTCGAACGGCTCGATTCATTCGGCATCAGTCATTCGGGACTGATCGACCGCTATTATTTCAAATCGATTTACTTCCGTGAGCCGAGCGGGATCTTGGTCGAGCTTGCGACGGACGGACCTGGCTTTGCGACCGATGAGCCGGTCGAGACGCTCGGGGAACGGTTAGCGTTACCACCGTTTCTTGAACCGCGCCGGACCGAAATCGAGGCGAACTTAAAGCCGTTATAATCAAAAACCCGACAGACTCGTTCAGTCCGTCGGGTTTTTTGCGCCCAAAAGCAGGGCCAGTTCGTTCGTGCGATTGGCGACGAGGTCGGCAATCGTATAGCGGTCGAGTACGTGCAAGAAAGCGAGCATCGCCTCGTTCAGTACGCTTCTGAGATCGCAGGCGGGTGCGATGACACAGCGTCCTTCGCCGAAACATTCGACGAGCTCGAACGGTTCCATCGTCCGGACGACGTCGCCGACGTTAATGTCTTCCATCGGTCGAGCGAGCCGGAAACCGCCGCCGCGGCCGCGCACAGACTCAAGATAACCGTGCTTGCCGAGCTCATAGACGACTTTCATGACGTGGTTCTTCGAAATCTGATATTGGTCCGCCACTTCTTGGATCGTCACGAGACGATGGGAGAACGTGGCGCTATACATGAGCGTTCGGAGTGCGTAGTCGCACGTTTGCGTGAGCCGCATGAAATCACCTCTTCATCCGTCCATTGTACAAGACATCCCGCGAAAGCGCGATGATGGAAGATGTGAAAAAAGCGTGGCGGATTCAAGGCAGAAATTTGAACTTGTGTCTAAACAAGTATTTAATATATTGCTTTTGAAGTGACTTACCTCACATAATGGACGTGTACTTTCAAAAAGGGGGAAACACGATGTTAGATCAACAAACGATGGATATCGTCAAAGCGACGGCGCCAGTCTTGAAAGAGCACGGGGTCGCCATCACGAGTCACTTCTATAAGCGCATGTTTGAAAATAATCCGGAAGTCCGCCACTTCTTCAACCATACGAACCAAAAGCGCGGCCGTCAGCCAGAGGCGCTCGCCAACGCTGTCTATGCGGCAGCTGTCCATATCGATCGTCTCGAAGCGATCCTTCCGGCCATCCAACCGGCGCTTCATAAACATAAGAGCTTGAACATCCGCCCGGAACATTATCCGATTGTCGGTGAGAACTTGCTCGGCGCGATTCAAGACGTGCTCGGTGAGGCGGCAACGCCGGATATCATCGACGCATGGGCGAAAGCGTACGGTGTCATCGCCGACGTCTTCATCTCGCTCGAGAAACAGATGTACGACGATGCGCCGTGGATCGGCTTCAAACCGTTCACGGTCGCCGAAGTCATCGAAGACACACCGGAAGTGAAGCGATTCCGCCTTGTCGCGAACGACGGTGTCGTCGGGACGGCCATCCCGGGTCAATACATCTCGGTCCAAGCCCGTATCGCTGGGGAAGACATCTTGCATCACCGTCAATACAGCGTCGTCGAGACGACTGAAGACGGCTACTGGATCGCACCGAAAGCAGAAGGTCTCGTCTCGAACTGGCTCCACGCACAGACAGTCGGCACCGAGATTCCAGTCAGTGCGCCAGCCGGTGAATTCGTCCTCGAAGCATCGGACCGCCCGCTCACGCTCGTCGCCGGCGGCATCGGCATCACGCCGCTCTTCAACATGGCGAAGACAGCGCTCGGTGAAGGCCGCTCGGTCACGCTATTGCATGCGGTCCGCAGCACGAACCTTCGTCCGCTCGGTGAAGAGCTCGACGAACTCGTGAACGAGGGACTCCAGCTCATCACGCATGTCGACGACGTATCGGGTTGCATGAGCGCGACACAACTCGAGTCACTCGATGTCGATGGACATGACGTCTACACGTGCGGCCCGACCGCGATGATGGAGGCGGTCGTCCAAACGATCCCGCACGCACGTTACGAGTTCTTCGGCCCATCGGCCACACTCGCCAAAGCATAAGAAAAGACGACCGCCAAAACAGTCGTCTCAACACCGCAGACCGGTCATCGGTTTGCGGTTTTATAATTTTTCCTCGTGCATCACATTTCTGTCGCCGTCAAGCGTCTCAACTGTCTCGAATCTACCCCGTTGTGATTCATCGAGCGTGATCAAGTAAGACATGACGTACCCTTCGCCTCGAGGGTCGTTCACGGTGTATGTCTCGCTCCAATCCGAACCGCTCAGTCGCACGTAAACCACATCTTCCGGTTTTTCGTTGAAGCGAATCCCGAGGTATTCATCAGTCGTATTGCCAAAGTGAATCGAATCGAACGGTTTTTCTTCAATCGTGTCCCGTGTCGACGTGTTGAAGCCTCCATCTGAATTCATGATCCCGAGACCGAGAATCGTCTCGTCTTCATTCGTAAATAAGACGACGGTGCTGCCTTGTATGTATGGGTACCAGCCTTGGGCGGTCATATGCTCATGCAGTTTTTGTTGCGCCTGTGCCAAAGGTTGTTTTCGTTGCTCATCCTGATAATACGAGACGCCGGCCGTGACCGAAATCGCGATGACGATGAGCATGCCCGTCAGCAATAGTACGAGTCCTCGTTTTGACATTTTGCTCCTCCTCTACAAAAACAGCCCATGCCTCGATTGAGTGCATGGGCTGTTTGTTAATACGTCAGGCTCGCGGCGACGATGATGCCGACGACGAGTGAGGCCGAGAAAAGGCTGAGGCCGACGGCGAGGTTGCCGTTCTCGACTTCTTTCTCCAAGTTCACGCCAGGCGTGAGGACGTACTCGAACGTCCAAAACGCGAGCACTTGGGCGAGAATGCCGACGATACCCCAAATGAAGGCGTCGAGCAAGTTGACACTGTTCGCCCATACCGTGTAAATGACGATGGCGAGACCGAGCGCCTTACCCCATAGTTTCAAGGCGACGGCGACATTGCCGGCTTTGATCAGTTTTCGTTCTGAATACTTCGTCGTCAACGCGAAGACGACGAGACCGATCAAGATGAGGCCAAACCCTGTACCGAGGTGGGCCAAAAAGCTCAAAATCGAATCGAGCGTGATGAACGTCATATGTTATTCTCCTTTGTGTGTGCCGATGGCTAAGTAGTAGGACTGGTTGTTCGTGATCATGCTGCCGGCCCGGGCGCCAAGTGCGGACGGGCGGCCGTTCAAGCAAAAACAGCCGATCATATAATGCGTCTCAAGGATCCCGTTCACCGTGTTCGTCATCCTGGTCGGCAATTCATTGAACTGTTGATACACGGCCGTTTCGTTTGCGTATGTTTGGAGCGGTTCTTTATGGAAGGGCGTGCCGTCCAAATCATATAAAATGACCGAATCGCCTTCACGTCCGAAAGCGGGCTTTTGCACGTAAGCGCTCTGACCTAAAAACGGGTCGGGCTCGAGGTAGGTCGGCAAAAAATACGTCCGGATGATGTCACGTTCTGTCGCATCGAAGAACATGTCGCTCTCGTACAGTTCCCAAATGAACGCTTGCACGCCCTTGGACTGCATGAGGAACGCCGATAGCGGGTTCAGAAGTGAGATGTGTTTCGCTTCGTTCAGTTCGAGCAGGCGAACGCCGATGCGCGTCCCATCCGGCGCCAAATCATCGACGAGATGCTCGATCGGGTACGTCTGACGATATAACACGTCGACCCGCTCGCCCGAAGGCGTATACACCCCGTCATGTTCAACGAGAAGTTCATGGAGGGCGACAAACTCGGACGGCAAGTCGAGCGTCTCTTGAAGGAAACGCGTCGTCCATTTGTCTTCGATGTTGTCGTCATGGGCCGTGAAGACGATTTTCGGTGTCCCGTCTTTCTCGAGACGTTGCCATGCAGAGACGATCGCTTTCCGGAGCTCGGTCTGTAAAAGTTCAGTCGCGCCCTCGTTCGGGTCGCATAGTCCGAATTCTGCCGTCACGAAACGGTTCACGTCGAACAGTTCTTTAATGAACGTCGGCGTGTCGGCGTTGAACTCCATCAACTTGAGCATCCCGTCTTTCACGATCCAGTCGTAGCGACCGATGATCGTCTCTTGTGCGATCGCCTTGTCACGTACAAACGGCAGGCTCGCCTCAGGGTAACCGAGGAGACGAAGCGTCTCATCGGGAAGAGTCCGCAAGAGTCGGTTCGCTTTGCGAAAAACGGCATCGACGGCACGTGTCGCCTCACGGATCCGTTCGACTTCTTCAGCAGAGTAGACGAGACAGTCGTAAAGGGCGTACTCTTCATCGTTCAAGTCCGGCCAAAAATAAGGGATTTGGCCGAACAGCGCGTCACGGTTCATCCGCCGAAGCCACCTTTTGAGCCGCTGCCGAGTCCCGAGTTAGAACCGGGATTCGAGCGGTTCGGGGTGATGCTGCTCGCCCCACCGTTCGAACGATAGTTTTGATACGTCGAAGAGTTCTTCAACGAGCTCTTCGAGTTGAACAGACTGCCGAGCAAGAAGAAGCTCCCGAAGTGCGGAGAACGGCGGTCGTCACAATAATAGGACTCTGTTTCTGTATCCCATTCCCAATCGTCACACTCATACCCGGTCGGTTCTTCCGGGAGTGTCGCTTGTTCGGTCTCGTCCATCCCGCAAGCGGCGAGTGACGCGGTCAACACGGCGGCCGAGAGACCGCTTAAAATTTTCTTGCTTGTCTTCATGTCGTTTCCTCCAATGTATAGCCAGTCGGGGTGACGTAAATCACATAAACACCGCGGTCCTCGTCCGTTTCAGCCGAGTCGCGCTCATACTCGTTGCCGCCTACATAAACGTATTGGCTGCCGAGCATGGCGAGCGCATCGAGATGGCGGTCGACATAGTACGCTTCGAGCAACGGGTTGTCGAACCGGTCGTCGAGCGTGCGGATCTCGACTTTGATGTCGTCCGTCTCACGTTTGTCGATCGGGCCTTCGGTGTAGCGGTCGACGTAAATCAAAAAGTACTGTTCGCCTTCAAGTGCGGACGAGCGTTGTTTGTACGTCATGCCGTCTTTGACGAAAAATTCACATTCCCGTCGGGCGAGTACTTCATCGAGGCCAAGCGATGTATAATGGTAGAGCGGCTCGAACGACAGCTCATTTTTATAAAGTCGATATTCTAAGACGATGGAATTCATAATTCAGTCCTTTCCATTTCTTTTTATACGTATACGGAACCAACTGCATATGGGTTTCGTAAATGGGTTGAGTTGTTTCTAGTATATCGGAGAAAGCGGGGAATTTCAGTGCATATCTTTTTTCGCGTTTGGCGCGGGTTGTCAAAGCTGTCCTTTTTAAACATCGTGCTCGCCTCACTCGTCATCATTTTGACAGGGACGATGGTCGGACACTGGGTGGAGCCGGAAACGTTTCCTTCGCTCTTTGACTCGTTTTGGTGGACGATGACGACATTGACGACAGTCGGGTACGGTGACTTTTTCCCGTCATCGGTCGCAGGTCGTTGGCTCGGGATTTTCTTGTTCTTATTCGGGATCGGGATTATCGGGGCATTGATTGGAAAACTCGTTGAAGTCGGTGCGACGTTTCAACGGTTAAAACGGGAGGGGAAATTGATGTATCGAGGAGAAGGTCATTACGTCTATATCGGGTGGTCCCCGAAGACGAAGAAAGCGATCGACGAGGTGCTCGGCTACGAGCCGAAAGCGGATATCGTCTTGATCGACCAGTTGAAAGAAGAACCGTACGACCACGACCGCGTCCATTACGTCCAAGGGGACCCGTCGGATGAGGCGGTGCTCATGCAGGCGAACATACTGGCATCGCGCCGCGTCGCCATTTTCGCTGACGCACGCATCGCCGAGTCGCTGCTCGCGGATGGGAAATCGCTCCTCATCGCGTCGGCCGTCGAGGCGTTGGGGCAGGAGAAAGGTGTCGACTTGCATACGGTCGTCGAAGTGTGTGAAGAACGGAATATCTCGAAGTTCAAGCACGTCCGCATCGACGACTTCATCTTGGCGAACGACTCGGTGTCGCTCCTCATGGCGAAAGCGACCCTTCAGCCGGGGACGACGTCGATCTTCCGGCAGCTCTTGAGCAAGCAGTCGGGCGGGAACATCCAAGCGTTGGCCCCAAAACCGGAATGGACGACGATTCGCACGGCAGCGGAAGCACTGCTCGGTCAAGGGGTCACGCTCATGGCCGTCAACGATCGGCTCGACTATGCGACCGTGCTCGACACGCCGCTTGAGGCGAGCGACACGCTCTACGTCGTCTGTCACGACGACACGTGGGACCGATTGAATGAACGAGGAGGAATGTAATGTATAACGGAACGTTTATCCGCAAGATGACGCGCATGCAAAACGTGCAGCGCTGGGACGAATACGCGCCGCACTATCACGACAATGCGGCAAGCCACAGCTTCCGCGTCGCCGTCTTCAGTTTGATCGCGGCTTATTATGAGGAACAAAAAGGACGTCCCGTCAATTTGCTCGACGTCCTAGGGAAGGCGCTCTTTCACGACATGAACGAGGTGCAGACGGGCCCGATCATGCACCGGACGAAAAAAGAGCCGACGCTGAAAGAACATATCGAGCGGATGGAGCGGACGGCGAGCCTCGGTCTCGTCGACTTACTGTCACAGTCGCTCCGTCCCGACTTTTACCGCTTCCTCGTTGAGGCCGAGGACGATTCGTTCGAAGGCAGAATCGTCGACGGGATCGACTCGTTCGATGCGATGCTGTTCGTTCGGCGCGAAGTCGCCCACGGTTCGCCACACTTCGTCGCGAAACTCGAAGAGATGAAGGCAGCGCTGTGCGATCACCCGCTCGAGTCGGTCCGTTGGCTGTATGAACAAGTCGAGCAAGAGACGGACGTGGCGACGTTCATCGAGAACGTGATGCGGATGGACAGCGTCCGGCGTTGGAAAGGCCGCTTCAACACAATCGACGACAACGACGCCATTCACGGCTTCCGGGCAGCGGCACTCGGCATGTTCAGCGGGCTTTTGGAGCAGAAAAAGTACAACGTCGATGTCGACGTCGCCGAACTCGTCGCCCGATTGCTTTGCCACGATCTCGTCGAAGGGGTGACCGGGGACGTGCTCGGTCCGGTGAAACACTCGACCGCTGAGACGGGACAGGCGTTTGAGGCATACGAACGGGCTGAGAGCGAGGCGTTGCTGTCGCTTCTCCCAGATTACATGCAACCGGCCTTCCGGCGCTATATGGCCGATTCGAAGGACGACACGTACGAAGGGAAACTCGTCGACATGATGGACAAGCTCGACGCCCTCATCAAGATGAACATGGAGCGGAAAATGAACGGGGCCGAATACGAGGTCATTTATCGGGAACAGCTTCGTAAAGTACAGCTACGTTACGAGAACCCGAGCATGATTTTCTTCTTGGCATACATTTTGCACGATCTTGATTATGTAACGAGTTGACAACGTCACGGACAAATTAGTCCGTGACTCAGATTGTAGACAAAGTCACGTTTCAGGCGAACTGAAACGTGACTTTGTCGTTTTAGGGCCTTGAGGCGCTCTGCCCGAGCCCCTGTTCAGGCGGGCTGGGTGTTCTTCCATGCCCAGCCCGCCATCTTCTTGAGATTG
>NZ_JAFIFD010000045.1 GCF_020832205.1 Exiguobacterium sp.
AAGCCCTCGTGAAAGTGGGCGATGAATCGCCGACCTCTCTTTCGGGTATAAATACCTAAGGGAGGTGAACATCATGCTGAAGCATAAAGCGTATCAGTTCCGGATCTATCCGACAACGGAACAGGAGATCCTGATCGCCAAGACGATCGGTTGTTCACGCTTCGTCTTCAACCACTTCTTGTCGAAGTGGGAAGAAACCTACAAGGTGACCGGAAAAGGACTGTCCTACGGCTCTTGTTCGAAAGAAATCCCTTTGTTGAAGCAACAGTTCGACTGGTTGAAGGAAGTCGATAGCACGTCTGTGCAAAACAGCGTCAAACATCTGGTCGAGGCGTACGACCGCTTCTTCAAGAAGCAGAACGAACGGCCACGGTTCAAGTCGAAGCGGAACCCCGTCCAATCCTACACGACGAACGTCCAAGGCAAGTGCCAACTTCCCGAGGTGTCGATCGTCGGCAACAAGCTCAAGCTCCCGAAGCTGAAGTGGGTCCGCTTCGCCAACTCGAGACGGGTCGAGGGCCGTATCTTGAACGCCACGATCCGACGGAACGCCTCGGGCAAGTACTTCGTCTCCCTGTGCGTCGAGCAGGAAATCGACGAGCTGCCGAAGACCGGCTCCACGATCGGCGTCGACGTCGGGCTGAGACGTTTCGCCGTCCTGTCCGACGGCACGGAGCACCTGGACGATCACGACTTCCGCACGCTCGAGAAGAGACTCGCCCGCGAGCAGCGCAAGCTGTCCCGCCGTCGGCTCATCGCCCTGGGCAAGAACATCAAGCTGTCGGAGGCCAAGAACTATCAGAAGCAGAAGCGCAAGGTCGCCCGCATCCATGAGAAAATCGCCAACAAGCGTACCGACTTCCTGCACAAGGTATCGACCGAGATCGTCAAAAACCACGACGTCATCGGCATCGAGACGCTGCAGGTGAAGGACATGCAGCAGGACCGCCGGCTGAGCAGGGCCATCTCCGCCGCGGGCTGGTCGGAATTTTTCCGCATGCTCGCATACAAGGCGGACTGGTACGGGAAGACCGTCGTGAAGGTCGGGAGGACATTCGCCTCGAGCCAGCTCTGTTCGGGTTGCGGCCATCGACACAAGGACGTGAAGCATCTCGCTTTGCGTGAGTGGACATGCCCGGGTTGCGGGACCCACCACGACCGAGATATCAACGCAGGAATGAACTTGAAATTAGAGGCTGAACGTATCTTGGCTTCTTCAACCGTCGGGACGACGGGGTTAGCCTGGCCAGGTTCCGGTCGTTAGACCGGATGACCCAGGAATCCTCCACCTCTTAGCGAAGCGTAGGTGGAGGTAGTTCAATAAGAATCACATCATTCATCAAACACACTTCCCCTAGATTGAATATTGTTTAATATCATTTGGCGCTGTTCGTTCAACTCGGCATACATTCGATATGCTTTAATCCGTTGCCGAATCCATTCATTTTCGTCTTGCACGAGCAGAGGGATGCCCTCTGAGAAAATCTGCATGGCGAAGATGGTGTCCACTTCACGGATGTCGATCAGGTCGACGTCTCGACCGCATAAGAGGGCCACTTCGTTCGCCAATGTGAAACGTTCATAAGGTGAGAGGCGCTTCTGACTGAAATATGCGAGATCTACATCACTGTCATCCCGTGCTGTTCCTTTTGCGAATGAACCGAACAACAAAATGAATTCCGCATCTGTCTTCTGTCGAATCGTTTCGATGACCGTTTGGTTAATCACGTCAGAAACCATGTTCCCACCCCCTTCTCTCATTATACGCCCTTAACGTTTCGTATAAACAGTTGTTTTGCACCACGAAAGGTTGAACCATATTCGGGTAAACAGTCGTATAGAGAGAAGAATAATCAACGAATCGGAGGAATGAACATGAACACGCTATACATGAAACAGAAAGTGTTTAGTTTGCGCGGACGCTTTACCATTAAGGATGCCGACGAGCACGACATCTATTTCGTCGAAGGAAGCTTCATGAAGCTGCCGAAGTCGTTTGCCATCTCGGACACGAGCGGACGCGAGATCACGACGATCACGAAAAAGACGTTCAGTTTCTTGCCGAAGTTTTACGTTGACGTCGAAGGCGAAGAGACGTTGACGATCTCGAAAGAGTTCACGTTCTTCAAACCGCGCTATACGATCGACGCGGCCGGGATTGAAGTCGACGGCAACTGGTGGGACATGGACTTCGAAGTGAAACAGGACGGTCAAGTCATCGGCAGCGTTCAGAAGAAATGGCTGACGTGGGGCGATACGTACGAGATTCAAGTCATGGACGAGAAGATGGAACATCTGCTCATCTCGATTGTCGTCGCCATCGACTGCGTCAAAGCCGATCAAGCGGCATCTTCAAGCGCCGCGACGTAAAGGTGAAGAAAAAATGGAGCTATGGGACGTGTATACAGTCAATCGCGAGAAGACAGGACGGACGTGGGAACGAGGGACGCGCCTCGCACAAGGGGATTATCACCTCGTCATCCACGTCTGTATTTTCAACACAAACGGACAGATGTTGATTCAACAGCGCCAACCGTTCAAAGACGGGTGGTCGAACATGTGGGACATCACGGTCGGCGGCAGCGCAACGGTCGGGGATACGAGTCAACAGGCGGCGATGCGCGAGCTCGAGGAAGAGATTGGGTTGAAACTCGATTTGGCGGATACGCGACCACACTTGACCGTCAACTTTGACGAAGGGTTCGATGACATCTATCTCGTCGAGGCGGACGTCGACCTTGACGAGTTGACGCTCCAGGAATCAGAAGTGCAAGCCGTACAGTGGGCGGACGAGGCGACGATTTTGAACATGATTCGAAGCGGCGCGTTCATTCCGTATCATGAACCGATGATTCCATTGCTGTTTGCGATGCGAGGACAATGGGGAGGAATTAACCGTGTGGAAGCAATATCAGTGGATGAATGAACCGAGCGACGTGGAAATAACGGAACGACTGACGTTTCATACGTTGGCCGACACGGATTTTTGGCGCAACACGCACTACGGGTTCAACCGGATGACGGCGCACGCCTTGTTGACGGACGTGTCAGCCGAACGCTTCACATGCCGCGCCACGATCGAAATGGAGCCGAGCCACACGTATGACCAGGCCGGCATCTTGTTGTATGTGAATGACGACCATTGGCTGAAGACGTCCATCGAATTTATCCCGGACGGCCCGTCGCACCTTGGGGCGGTCGTCACCTCCTACGGCTACTCGGATTGGTCGACACGAGATTTCCCGAACGAGGACATAAGCGGACCGAAGACGTTCGAACTCGTCTATACAGACGGAGACGTCGAGGTGTTTTTCGAATACGGGGACGGCAGGCGTGAACAGTTGCGCATCGCCCATCTCCACGACGTATCGGCGTTACGCGTAGGACCGTACGCGTGTAGCCCTGACGCGAAAGCGGATAGTTTCAGCGTCACGTTCTCGGAATGGACCATAACGGAAGCATCGACCTGACTCATAGGCCGATGTTTTTTAATGTTTCATTTTCATTTCACTTCAAGAAAATGGTTGAATCTAGGCATGTAAAAAAATTATAATAAACGTAACGAAAGCGCTTTCGGAAAGCGGTTTCAATATTGGCGCGTGGGTTCAGCGTAAAGGCAGGGACGGTTTGAGTGTGTCTGCCTTCATTTATGTCAAAGGAGGAATTTTGATGAAGAAATGGGTAGCACTCGCACTCGCTCTCGGTACCGGTCTTGTCTTGTCAGGCGCACATGGCGCAGATGCCGCGAAACCGGAGAAGAAAGACAACACGAAATGGAAGCTCGTTTGGTCAGATGAGTTCAACACATCTGAAATTGATCAAACGAAATGGAACTTCGACACGGGGAACTGGTTGCTTGATAAGGATGGGAATCCAGTCGCACCAGGATGGGGAAACAATGAGAAGCAATTTTACACGGACAAAAACGAAAACGCTTTCGTAAAAGACGGGAAGCTCGTTATTCGCGCTTTAAAAGAGCAGACGACAGACGAACTTGGGACGTATGATTATACGTCGGCGAAGTTGACGACGAAAGGGAAGTTCAATCAAACGTACGGCCGTTACGAGATGCGGGCAAAACTTCCAATCGGTAAAGGGCTATGGCCAGCATTTTGGATGCTTCCGGAAGATGACCGTTACGGTGGGTGGGCCGCTTCGGGTGAAATCGACATCATGGAATCGTGGGGCAGTCAACCAGACAAAGTCGCCGGTACGATTCATTACGGTGAGACGTGGCCAAACAACAAGTATACGGGCAAAGACTATCACTTTGAAGAAGGCAATGGCATCGACAAATGGCATACATATGCCGTGGAGTGGGAGCCTGGCGAGTTGCGTTGGTACGTCGATGGAAAACTGTATCAGACACAAAACGATTGGTACGCCAAAGGCTTGAACCAAGCGACGAAATTCAGTTACCCGGCTCCGTTCGACCAAAACTTCTATTTGATCATGAACTTGGCCGTCGGCGGCTGGTTTGACGGTGATGTCGATGAGACGACCCCGTTCCCGGCTGACATGGAAGTCGATTACGTCCGAGTGTTCGATTTACAGAACCGCGACTATCGTCAGGCAGTGGAACCAGTGTACACGGATGAAGAAATCGTACTTCCAGATGGGGCAAAACAACCGTCTGAAGACGGCAACCTCGTTTACGACCAAGCTTATGACAAGCCGATTACGACCGTGACGAACGGCTCACAAGCGCTCGACCCGACGTATTGGAACTACGTGGCGTTGCCGGACTTTGGCGGTGTCGGAACGGTTGACGTCATTGAAAAAGCAGGCTCACGCTTTGCGGACATTTCGATCAGTCAAGCCGGCAGCCAGCCGTATTCACACCAATTGATTCAAAACGTTGCGCTCGGTAAAGGCGGTCACTACAAAGTGACGTTTGACGCGAGCGCCGATTCGGCCCGCTCGATCGCCGTGAAAGTCGGCGGCGGACCAGACCGCGGTTACGCAAAATATTCGGATGAAGGCTCATTCGATTTGACGACCGACGTGAAGACGTATTCGATGACGTTTGATATGACGGAAGACACGGACCTCGCGGCGCGTCTCGAGTTCAACGTCGGCCTCAGCACGGCGGGTGTCCAAATCGGAAACGTCCGTGTCGAGCAGACTCCGCGCGAAGCGCTCGACCCGAACGCGACGAAACCGGCGCTCGGTGACGGCAACCACGTCTACAACGGAACGTTCGACCAAGGGGCGATGGACCGTATGACGTTCTGGCAGTTCGACCCGGGTGCGACGAAAGGCACAGGTACGGTCGATGAGGAGCTCCGCCACTTCTTGTTCAAAGCGAACCCGAAAAAAGGTGAGCCGGCAACGCTCGTACAAAATGGGATTCAGTTGCAAGAAGGACATGAGTACGTACTTCGCTTCAAAGCAAAAGCAGAACGCATCAACACACTTCAAGTCGGATTTGCAGGTCTAGACGGCGAAGCGTATACGCCGCTCCAAGACGTCGCGTTGACACGCGAGTTTGAAACGTTTGAAATTCCGTTCACGATGAACGCGGAGACGGATTTGTTGAGCCAATTGCGCTTCGTCCTCGGTTCGGCGAAAGGTGAGATTGCGATCGACGACGTGAAGTTGTTCGACGTGACGCCAATCGAGTTCGACCCGGCACCACTGAAGAACGGTACGTTTGCGGAAGGGTTGACGCATTGGGGCTCGTACGTCCACTATGACGCGCAAGCTTCGGTCGAGGCTGTGAATGAAGCAGCCCGCCTTGCGATTGCGAACGAAGGCCAAGAGCCGTGGAGCGTGCTGATGGAGCAGGGTGGTCTCGAGTTACATCCAGGCCAGACGTATGTCGTCCGCTTCGACGCTTCGTCGACAACCGCGCGTAACATGGAAGTGACGGTTGAGAACGCATCGTATACGCGTTACTTGAGCGAAATCGTCGCGCTCGGACAAGATGCGAAGACGTTTGAGTTCGAACTCGTCATGCCACAAAAAGACATGACGGCGCTCAAGTTCCTCCTCGGTCGCACGGACGGTTCACCGCT
Source organism: Exiguobacterium sp. (assembly GCF_020832205.1). Classification (GTDB taxonomy): domain Bacteria; phylum Bacillota; class Bacilli; order Exiguobacteriales; family Exiguobacteriaceae; genus Exiguobacterium. Next base: position 6,018 of record NZ_JAFIFD010000045.1, read on the forward strand.
CGGTGCGCACGATGTGATCATCGACAACGTGGAAGTGGCAGTGAAGTAAATCACGACCGAAGAGTGGCGCGCACGACTGGCGTCACTCTTTTTTGTACCTTCAAGACGATAAGGGTTCATGGAAAGTAATAGAACGTGCAGAAATGGGGAAAGATGAATTTGTTACAGTAGAAGAGATGAGGGGGATGCAATGAAACCGACTCAACTTACGATTTCAGTCGATTCGCCGTTTGACTTTCACCAGTGCCTCACGTTTTTGCGCCGGTCGAACGCAGAAGTGATGCACGTGGCGACCGGCGACGCAGTATGGAAACTGTTTGATGTGAACGGACGCCTGTTGTTAGGTGAAATCAAGAAAGGGACCCAGGGCCTCGTCGTCACGTTCCCGGCAGATGACGTAACGAGCGAAGACGAGACGTGCGTGGAACGATACGTCCGCGAGTGGTTCGACCTCGACCAAGACGTAGCCGGCTTCGAACGTTTGGCGGAAACGCACGACTTGTTGCGGCCGCTCGTCCGAGAGTATAAGGGGCTCAGGTTGATCGGATTCCCTGACTTGTTCGAGGCGCTCGCCTGGGCCGTCATCGGTCAACAAATCACGTTGTCGTTCGCCTACACGTTGAAACGCCGATTCGTCGAGCGTTACGGACGGGAGCGAGAAGTGGATGGTGTGACGTATTGGGCATTCCCGAGACCGGAGAACGTCGCTGAGCTGGCACCTAGTGACTTGCGAGACATGCAGTTCAGTATGCGCAAAGCAGAATATATCATCGGGATTGCTCGGGAAATGACAGCGGGCACGTTATCTAAACAACAGTTACGCACCTATTCCCCAGAACAAATTCAAGTCCGTTTGCTTGAACTTCGCGGTGTCGGCGAATGGACAGCCGACTATGTGCGTATGAAATGTTTTCAAGACAAGACAGCTTTCCCAGTGACCGACGCCGGTCTGCATCAAGCGTTAAAGCATCATCTCAATCGAAACGAAAAAGTGACGCTAGAAGAAGTATGGACCATCGGTGAATCGTTCGCCGGTTGGGAGGCGTATGCGACATTTTATCTATGGAGGTCTTTGTATGGAAACGTATAGACTTGATGGCGTGAGCTAAATCGGAAGCGTCACGCATCATCCGACGGAACGGGGGCTTTGACATGAGAAACAATCACACGTTCAAGCCTAGTAACAAAACATCTCACCCCCCATTTCTGGTACAATAAAGGAATCCTATCGTGACGTCTGGATCGACGAAATGAACTAGGATGATTCCCGTCACAGAGGAAAGATATTTGGAGGTACTATGATTAAATTACTAGCAGACTCAACATGCGATTTGTCAGATGAGATTTTAGCCAAATACGAGATCGGGGTCGCTCCGCTAATCGTGACGATTGATAACAAATCGTACGAGGACCGCGTCGACATCCAGCCCGATGATTTGTACGGAATGTTGGAAGCGCTACCGGAATTCCCGACGACGGCGATGCCGAGTCCGGCCACGTTCATGAAGTTGATGGAAGACGCGGTCGAAGCGGGACATGACGAGATTCTTTGCATCTGTATGTCGAGCGGGACGAGCGGGTCGTATCAATCAGCGGTGCTCGGGAAAGAGTATTTCGAAGAGGCCCACCCGGACTCGCCCGTGAAGATTCATATCGTCGACTCGCGCTCGATGAGCCACGGGAGCGGTTGGCTGTTGATGAAGAGTGCCCAGATGCGTGAAGCGGGCGCCACGTTCGAAGAGCTCGTTGAGTTTAACGAGACGTATAAGATGAAAGTGAAGCATTTCTTGTCGGTCGACGACTTGGATCACTTGATCAAGAGCGGACGCATCTCAAACGCGGGCGCCATCATCGGCAAGCTGCTCATGGTCAAGCCGATCATGAGCATGAAGGACGGCAAAGGTGCCGTCGTCGCCAAAGAGCGCGGCACGCGCAAAGTGCTCAAGCATTATACCGATCAGTTCGTGAAGCGCTGTGATCGCGACATCACGAATTTCATCATCATCGGTTATACGTCGGACCAAAAGATTGCTGAGAACTTGAAAGCGAAAATCGAGGCGGAGACAGACTTCGATGGGGACATCTACCTTATGCAGATGGGTGTCTCGGTCGGGACACACGTCGGTCTCGGTGCCATCTCGATGTTTTTTGTGGAAAAGTGAAAGTAGGAAGCCGTCTCGAAGGAGGCGGCTTTTTCTGTGGATAACGTTATCCACAAGCAGGGTCGGACCAGACGCGCTTGACCGAATAACAGTTATCCACATGTTGTAACAAAAGCGCGAGCAGGTTGCCGTGTGTCACGAGAATCGTCGGACCGTCCGTGCGGTCGACGACGTCTAAAATCCGCGCGGTCGCGTCTTGTCCGGATTCAGCGCCGGGTAAAGCGAACGAGTTGTCTTGAAAAGAATGACGCAGCAACTCCAACCAATCCTCGCGAGGCTCTAAGGACAGGGTTCGTTCGCGCAGTTTCGGCTCTGTTTCAATCGACAACTCACTCGCTGTGGCGAACGGTGTGATTGAAGCGACGGCCCGTTCGTAGTCGCTCGAGATGATGCGTGTGACCGGAACGTCTTGAAAGAAATCACGGAGGGCGAGTGCTTGTCGTTCACCTGCTTCCGTGAGCGGGGCGTCTGGCGCCTGTCCGGTGGCGGAGCAGTGACGGATGAGATAGATGGTTGTCATGATGGATTCTCCTTGATCTTGGGGATACTGCTTACCAAATTGTTAAACGCGTTCTCGTATCGTTCGTATCGGTCAAATAGGCGACGTCCTCATACCCGCACGAGAGGGCATGCTGATAAAGCGACTCAAGCAGGTGTTCATCCTTGCAGTAGAGGTCGACGAACGTGGAGTCGATGATAAGGAGTGCGATTTCACAGTCGCTATCCATATACGCTTCGTATGTTTCTACGTCAGCGACAGGTCGTGTCGAAAATGCCTTCACGTTCACGAAGATGAGGTATTGCTCGCCATCATAGACCGATTGGGAAAAGGTCTCACCATCGAGTACGGTCTGTTGAGGAAACAAGAGTCGTTCTAAACCATCATCTCCTACGATGTAAGATTCTTCACCGCCGACTAGCCACGTATAGCGTTCTATCTCGATCGGACGCAATAGTTCTGACAGATAGCGTCCGTATGCGTTTGGAATTTTGAAACTGACGCCACGTCTCATCTTCTTTCTCTCCTTTCGAAAAAGTTTCATCGATGTTTTCCGTACTTAACCCTTATCATTCATCACAAAAGCGTTATAATCAGTATAACGATTATAAACGGGACTGCCGATGAATGGGGATTTATACGGTGGTCTCACGCACAAATTCAGGGGAGAAGGATGGGGTTTTCATGAGCAGTGTCCAAAAGAAAACAGACGTCATTTTGATTGGTGCAGGAGTGATGAGCGCGACGCTCGGATCGCTCTTTAAAGAGCTCGTACCGGAGTGGGAAATCAAAGTGTTCGAAAAGCTCGAAAGTGCAGGGGAAGAAAGTTCGAACGAATGGAACAACGCTGGGACCGGTCACGCCGCCCTTTGCGAGTTGAACTATACGACTGAAAATCCGGACGGGTCGCTCGATATCTCGAAAGCGATCAACGTCAATGAACAGTTCCAAGTCTCGCGTCAGTTTTGGGCGCACCTCGTAAACAAAGGCTTGATTCAGCAACCGGAAGATTTTATCCGGTCGATTCCACATATGAGCATGGTACAAGGGGAGAAAGATATCCGCTTCTTGAAAAAACGTTTGGAAGCGCTAACAAATAACCCGTTGTTCGAAGGGATGGTCTTGTCGGACGACCCGACGCAATTGCGCGAGTGGATGCCGATTGTCATGGAAGGCCGGACGGTGGACGAACCAATCGCCGCCACGAAAATCGATTCCGGGACAGACGTCAACTTTGGTGCGCTCACACGGATGTTGTTCGACCATTTGACGAACCAAGGCGTCGAGGTCAATTACAAACATAGTGTCGAAGATGTGAAGCGTCTGGCCAACGGCTTGTGGGAAGTGAAAGTGAAAGACATCGAGGCGAATACGATTGAGACGCACACGGCGCCGTTCCTCTTCATCGGTGGCGGTGGCGGCAGTTTGCCGCTCCTGCAGAAGACGGGGATCCCGGAATCGAAACACATCGGTGGATTCCCAGTGAGCGGCCTGTTCCTCGTCTGTAAAAACAGGGACGTCGTCGAGCAACATCACGCGAAAGTATACGGCAAAGCGAAAGTCGGTGCACCGCCGATGTCGGTACCGCACCTCGACACACGTTACATCAATAATCGGAAAGAGTTGTTGTTCGGTCCGTTCGCTGGCTTCACGCCGAAGTTTTTAAAAACGGGCTCAAACCTCGATCTCATCCAATCGGTCAAACCGTATAACGTGGTGACAATGCTCGCAGCCGGCGCAAAAGAAATGCCGCTCACGAAATATTTGATCGAGCAAGTGCTCTTATCACATGACAAACGCATGGATGAACTTCGTGAGTTTATCCCGACCGCGAAAAATGAGGACTGGGAAATCGTCGTGGCCGGGCAACGGGTCCAAGTCATCAAAGATACACCGCAAGGTAAAGGGACGCTCCAGTTTGGGACGGAAGTCGTCAGTGCCGAAGACGGTTCGGTCGCGGCACTCCTCGGTGCGTCGCCCGGTGCTTCAACGGCCGTCCACGTCATGTTGAAAGTACTCGAACAATGTTTCCCGACCCGGATGCCGGAGTGGGAAATGAAAATTAAAGAGATGGTACCGTCATACGGTATATCACTTTCGGACCATCCGGAATTGTTCAAAACGATTCATGAGTCGACAGCGATGGCACTCGGGTTGAAAGAGAAAGGTGTCGTCCATAATTGAATGAATGAAGGCGAGAATACGAAAATATTCTCGCTTTTTCTTTTTGGTTTTTACATAAAAAAAAAGACCTCTTCGCACGGAAGGGGCCAATCAAGTAGTGGCGACAGGTTCTTCGCTCAAATAAGCAGCAATTTGTTGATCAATGATTTCTTCCGATAATTCAAGCGCGAGCGAAAGTTCTTTCACGAGGATCGTTTTAGCGTTCTCTAGAATCTTACGGTCCTGTTCATACAACTTTTTGTTCAACAAGAGGGCCTCGCTCTGACGGCGGGCAAGCGTGTTGATGACTTGAGCGATTTCGTGGCGGTTACCCGAGTGCACGACGTTCAAGAATTCGCGATTGCGGTTGTTCGGATGGGGATTCCATTCGACACCCGGCGAGCGGAACGATTCGAGGATCTCTTTTGCTTCTTTCGCTTCAAGGAGCGTCAACATCATTACTTTGTCACTATCGACGGGGATACTGATTTGCAATTTCTGTGCGTTGTTGATGGGGTGGAGCGTGTAGTACGACTTCGTCTCACCCGCGACCGTCATGTCGGAAATGTCGTCGATGCGGCAAACTCCGTGGGTCGAATAGATGATTAAATCACCAGTTTTGAACAAATCGATCACCTCTTCCTTTCATCAAGTATAGTAGTTCATGATGCGAAATGTCAACTAGGTTGACATTTCGTGGTAACTATGAAGGCAAAAAAATCCCTTCAAAGTGGTTGAAGGGATTACAGATTCCAATCGGATTGGAGCAGTTGTTGAAGTTGTTTGAAGGCATCTTCCCCGAGCGCATTGGCGATGTTTTGTTCGAGTTTCGCTTTGAGCGCCTCGTTTTGCTCGTAACAAACCACGCCGAGTTCGGTCAACTCGATACATTTATCTTTTCGGCTCGTCGGATGGTCGGTGACTTTGACGAGACCTTTTGTTTGTAAGTTTTTGATGAGCTTGTGAGTCGCTTGGCGCGACACATGAATACCCCGTGTCACCTCGGCGATCGTCGGTCTCTTATTATAGATTCGGGCGAGCACGTACCATTCCGAATTGGAGATATAGATGTCGTGTTGGTCGTTCCAGACTTGTTCACTCACGCGCCGGATTTGATCGTAGCGCTCGGCGAGTAAATCAAGCAAGTGGGTCGAGCTCGTTTCGTTTGGAGTCAAGTGAGCACTCCTCCATTCGTTTTTGTCGCTCCTAACTATACAAAAGCGGATAAGAAGCGTCAATGCTCGTTCGTCTAAACTATGGTACGTTTAATATATAGGAGATGAATGACAAAGGAGGATGGAGAATGGGTTTACGATTCCGTAAGAGTATTAAAATCGCGCCAGGCGTACGAATGAACGTCGGAAAACGAGGCGTCGGTGTCAGTGTCGGGACACGCGGGTTGCGGCACACGATCAACAGCAGCGGCCGATCGACATCGACGGTCGGACTTCCGGGTACAGGATTATCGTATTCAACGTCGCGTTCTTATAAGACATCGGCCCACCAACAACGAAATGAATTGGCAAAGCGTGAACGAGAGCAAGCGAAGCTGGCAGAACAAGAACACGCCAAGCTTCAAGTGGAACTGTACGAAAATCGAATCGAACGGATGCGCACGATTCATCAAGAGAGCGATGAACCGGTCGATTGGAAAGCGATTTATCATCAGGAGCCGCCGTTTGAAATCGACGGGATCGGACCGAACGAGCAAAGCGCCCGCGATCAACTGGAGTCCTACCGACCGAGTTGGATCGATCGTCTATTCAATCGAGAATCAAAGCAGAGACAACGTCTAGAACAAGACGTGCATGCAGCGGCTGAAGCTGACCGGACGCGTTATGAGGAATGGCGGGAAGCGAGAGAATTGGCGAAGCGCGTCCTACTCGGCGAAGTCGATACGTATTATGACGTGATCGAGTCGTTTCAGCCGTTCGACGACTTGCTCGAGTTTGGGAGCGGGTTCGAATGCAATGTCGCCTCACCGGAAATCGTGCAAGTCGCCTTCGATGTCAATGCACAAGAAGCGATTCCGACAACAGGCTACAGTCTCACAAAGACGGGAAAGCTTTCTGAACGTGCGATGACAAAGACCGCCTATTATGATCTATATCAAGATTATGTGTGCGGGGCGGCGTTGCGAATTGCCCGGGAAATGTTCGCGTTGCTACCGGTACAAGTCGTCTATGTCCAAGCGTATGAAAAGCAGTTGAACACGAGCATCGGTCATGAAGAAGATGTGTTGATCCTTACCGTCCAATATGACCGCCAGACGGTTGAACAAATGAATATGTCACGGGTCGACCCGGCTGATGCACTTGAACAGTTCACGCATCGGATGAACTTTCGGAAAACGAAAGGGTTCGCCCCTGTCGAGATAATACAAGCTTAAATAGGGACTCATCATGCGTCCTTCTCTAATTAGATGACATCGTTCTCTTGCGTTTGTTAATCACACCGAATCAAGGGAAAAGATGATGAGGAGGGGATGCTTATGCCAACTAAAACCGACCATTTTCACGCATATAAACAAAAGATCATCGAATTGAAAGACTTAGAGGAAGAGACGCTGAAGAGTGACTTGTTCCTTTTTGAAGAAGATCCGGTCAAACCGCTCACCATTTATTATGCGCCGTTCGAGTACGTCAATCCAGATGCGAAAGTCGTCATCGCGGGCATCACACCGGGCTTGTACCAGATGCGCCAATCGTTCGAGGCGATTCGCGATTTGGCCGATGCCTCGGACGAGGAGGCGCTCCGGGCCGTCAAACAGCGAGGCAGTTTTTCAGGACCGATTCGTAAAAACTTGGTGACGATGCTCGATGATTTAGACTTACATCGTCACCTCGGTATTGAGACATCGCTCGATTTATTCGGAAAAGCGAACCATCTCGTTCAAAACACGGCCGTCTTGCCGTATCCGGTGTTCTATAAAGGGAAGAACTATAACGGCGCGAGTCCGGATCTATTGAGGACCGGTCTGTTCCGCCCTTATATCGACGGGATGTTCGCCGATGAGATGGCTTCAATCGAAGAAGCGCTCATCTTACCGATGGGCATCAATGTGCGCCGTGCCATCGAGACGCTCATCGATCGCGGGATTGTCGCGAGCGAACGTGTCGTGAGCGGGTTTCCTCATCCGTCTGGGGGGAATGGGCATCGCCACCGAATCTTCGCGGAGAATCGCGATGCGATGCGTGCTCATATTGCGGAACACTTTAAGCGTCACCCGATGTGAACGCATCAAAAAAGGAAGAATCGCGAGGATTCTTCCTTTTTGCGTTACATGAACAGGACGTAAACCATCAACACCGAGACGATGAGGAAGAGCAAGCTCATGATCCCGCCGGCTTTCATGTAGTCAGCATTCCGGTAACCACCTGGTCCCATGATGAAGGCGTTCACTTGGTGCGTCGGCAAGATGAACGAGTTCGAGGCTGAGACGGCGACGAGAAGGGCGAGTCCGATCGGGTCCATACTGAACGTATCCGCCATCATGAGGACGAGCGGAACGAGTAAGACGGTCGCTGCGACGTTCGACATGAAGAGCGAGAAGAACATCGTGATGAGACCGATGATGAACAAGATGGCGAGTGTGCTCCATCCCCCGACGAGGTTGACGATGGCGTTCGCCGTATAAGCGGCCGCTCCGCTCTTCTCAAACGCGGTACCGAGCGGAATGAGCCCGGCGAGTAAGAAGACGGTCTTCCAATCGATTGCTGGATAAATTTCTTCTTTTGGGATGACACCGAGCAAGATCATGAGAAGTGCGCCTGTGAAGAAACTTAACGACAGCGGGAAGCCCATGAAGACGAGCCCGAGAGAGACGGCGATGGCGAACAGCGCCGGTTTTTTCTTGTTTTGTTGGGGCGCGAGTTCGGGCGCTTTCACGTCACTGAGCACTGCGACTTCGCGGCCGTTGCGAAGGTTGATCAAGTCTTTCCAGCTGCCATAGACGACGAGCTGCATCCCGGCTTCGAACGGGACTTCTTCAAGTTTGGTCTGCGTCCCGTCGTTTCCGACGATGGCGAGTGGTTCGAGACGGAAGTTTTTCCGGAAACCGATGTCACGGAGCGTCTTCCCGATAAACGGAGACGTCGGGGGGACGATAATTTCAGCAAAGCCGCTCTCATCTTCATTCTCAAGTGAGGCAAAGTGTTCGAGTTCAGGTTTGACTGTCAATTCATAGTCGACGGCAAAGCGGCTGACCGCCTCGTTTGTCCCGAGTATCGCGAGCGTCTGTCCTTCAGCGAGGTGGGTCTTGCGCCACGGACCATACATCTGGCTCGCATCTTCACGAAGAGCGAGGATGTTGATTCCGTAAGCCGACCAAATATCGAGTTGTTCGATCGTTTGTCCGGCGAGGCGGGTGTTGACGTCGAGCTCATAGATATCGGTCGTCAAATTATGCGTCTCTTGCATGAACGACGCGCTCGTCACTTGCGTCTCTCCGGACGCCTTCGGCAAGACGAGTCCACCAGCGAAGTAGAAATAGATGATTCCCGTCGCGAGCAAGGCGAGACCAATCGGTGTGACGGCGAACAAGTTCAACGCGTCGAACCCGGATTCGGTCAATAAGTCGTTCAAAATGATCAGCGGCCCCGAGGCGACCATCGTAAGTGTTCCACCGAGGATGGCGGCGAACCCCATCGGCATAATCAGTTTCGATGCCGGGATGTTCGCGTTCTTGCTGATTCGTTTCAGCGCCGGCAAGAACAAGGCGGCCGCCCCGATGTTCTGCATGAAAGCTGAGATCAAGCCGACGGTCGTTGACGTCGTCGCCATGACGTTCTTTTCTTTGACACCGACACGTTTCGTGATGAATGCCGCGACCACGGTCATGATGCCAGAGCGTTCGACCCCGTAACCGATCAGCATGACGCCGATGACGGAGATGACCGCGTTAGAAGCGAATCCAGCAAACGCCTCGTTCGCTGTGATGACGCCGGTCCAAGGCAAGATGACCATGATGAGTACGGCGACGAGGTCGGTCCGCAACTTGTCGGAGACGAAAAGGAAAATCGCCAACGCCAGCACGGCGAAAGTTAATAGGATTTCAGTAGTCATTCGATATACCCCCTGTGGTATTGTCTGTTCTCATTATAGAGGGTGGAAGGGTCGGATGGGAAGTGAAACGTTCTTCACCATCCGTAAATAGACTTCAGACAAGACGCATCAACTGACAACGGTCCTTTACTTCGCTAAAATGGGGTACGGGTATCACCAAGTTTTCTTATGGAGAAAGGGACCGTCTATGATCACGTTAACGAATGTACGCAAACAGTTTGGCCCCGACACGGCTGTCCGGGACGTCTCGCTGCACATTGATCGAGGTGACATCTATGGCATCATCGGGGCGAGCGGGGCTGGCAAGTCGACACTCCTCCGGTTGATGAATTTACTCGAGATGCCAGACGCCGGAACGGTCGAGATTGACGGAGCGACACTGACGTCACTCTCGAGACGGCAACTTCGAGAGAAGCGGCACGTCATCGGGATGATCTTTCAACAGTTCAACCTCGTCGCCAACAAGACCGTTTATGACAATGTCGTCGCCCCGCTTAAACTAGCCGGTCGACCGAAAGCGACGCACGAGGCCCGAGTGCTCGAATGTCTTCACTTCGTCGGGCTGGAGACGTTTAAAGACAAGTATCCAGCCCAGTTGAGCGGGGGGCAGAAGCAACGCGTTGCGATCGCCCGGGCGCTCGCGAACGAACCGCACGTCTTGTTATGCGATGAACCGACGTCATCGCTCGACCCGAACACGACGGCCGAGATTCTTGGTGTATTGAAGTCAATCAACGAGCGGCTCGGGGTCACCATCGTCATCGTCACGCACGAGATGGACGTCATCAGACAAGTGTGCGACCGGGTGACCGTCATGGCGGATGGTGCTGTCTATGAGACGCTCGACCTCGTCCCAGGCGGGGTGCCGGCTATCGACAACAATCCGGCCTGGTTCGTCGACCAGCTGAAGAAGGCAGGTGAGACGGATGCCTGACGTGCTCGTGCAATATCAGACCGAGATTTGGCGCTCGATCGGAGAGACGTTCATCATGGTCGGCGTGTCGATTATCGCCGCCATCCTCGTCGGCTTGCCGCTCGGGACATGGCTTTACTTGTCCCGAAAAGGTCAGTTGCTCGAGAATCGGGCCGTCTTTTCCGTCCTTAACTTGATCGTCAACATTGTCCGGTCGTTCCCGTTTTTGTTACTCGTCGTGTTTTTGATTCCATTCACGCGGCTCATCATCGGAACAGCCATCGGGACGGCAGCGGCGACGGTCCCGCTCGCCATCATCGCCATCGCCCATTACTCGCGTCTCGTCGAGCAATCGCTGTTAGACGTCCCGCGTGGCGTCGTCGAGGCGGCTGTGTCGATGGGGGCGTCCATCAAGGACGTCATCTTCAAGTTTTTATACGTCGAAGCCCGTTCTGGCCTCGTCCTAGGGCTGACGACGTCAATCATCAGCTTCATCTCGTACTCGACCATCATGGGGGTGGTCGGGGGCGGCGGTATCGGCGATTTCGCCATTCGATACGGCTATCAACAGTTTAAGACGGAACTGATGATGTACATGATTTTAATCATGCTCGTCTTCGTCCAGATGATTCAGTTCACCGGTACGACGGTGGCTCGGCTCATCGACAAACGCTAATTACTTATAGAAAGAAGGAAGAAAACTTATGAAAAAATTGATGGCACTCTTTGTCTCACTCACACTCGTGCTCGCAGCATGCGGGAACGATACGGAAACGAACACGACGGAAGCCCCGTCAAACGAGCCGCAGACGCTCAAAGTCGCCTCGCTCATCCCACCGATGACGGACATGCTTGAAATTGCGAAAGAACAGCTCGCCGAAGACAACATCGAGCTCGAAGTCGTCGTCCTCGGGGACAACGTCCAACCGAATACGGCGCTCGCGGCAGAAGAAGTCGATGCGAACTTCTTCCAACACGTCCCGTACATGGAAGAGTTCAACCGCAGTAACGATGCGAATCTCGTCCCGATTGAACCGATTTACTTTGCCAACTACGGCGTCTACTCGAAAGACTATGACAACATGGACGATATCCCGGAAGGCGCGACGATCGCCATCGCGAATGATGTGTCGAACATCGACCGTTCGCTCTCGCTCCTTGCCCAACATGACGTGATCGAGCTCGGCGAGAAGAACGGCGCGTACTACACGCAAGCTGATATTACGGACAACCCGAAGAACTTCAAGTTCCAAGAAGTCGATTTGCTCATGCTCGCGCGCGCCTATGACGACGTCGACGCGGTCCTCATGACACCGGCCTATGCGGCACCGCTCGGCTTGACGCCGAAGAGTGACGCCCTCTTGACGGAAGGGGTCGAGAACGACTTTGCGATCACGCTCGTCGCCCGTGAAGACAACAAAGACGATGAAGCGATCCAAAAACTCGCGGAAGCGCTCACGAGCGATGAAGTGCGTGCGTTCTTAGAAGAGAATTACGAAGAAACGGCAATTCCGGCGTTTTAACGAGAAAAGATTGAGCCCACGCGGCTCAATCTTTTTAGTATTCTTTATATTCTCTTGGGTCTTGATCATCAATCCGTCCGTCCGGTTTCGTCAAGGCAGCGATGGTCTGCATCTCGTCTTCGGTCAACTCGAAGTTGAAGACGTCGAGGTTCTCTTTTTGGTGCATCTCGCTCGACGACCGGGGGAGCGGGATGACACCGAGTTGAACGTGCCAGCGCAAAATGATTTGTGACACCGTCTTGCCTTTTTGTTTAGCGAGCTCGGTGATCGTCTCGTCATGGATGACGGTCCGGGCACGGCTGAGCGGGCTCCACGCCTCAGTGATGATCCCTCGCTCCTTGTCGGCTTGACGCTGCTCGACTTGTGAGAAGTAGGGGTGCATCTCGATTTGATTGATGACCGGTGTCTCACCCGTCTCCTCGATCAAACGGTCGAGATGCTCTGGCATGAAGTTCGAGACACCGATAGAGCGGATCCATCCGTTCTCTTTCGCTTGGATGAGCGCACGCCACGCCTCGACATATTTGTCTTGCTTCGGGTTCGGCCAGTGTAAGAGAAATAGGTCCCAGTAGTCGAGGTTTGCCCGATAGAGTGACTCGCGAATCATCTCGAGCGCGTCGTCATAGTCGAAATATTGACCGCGTAATTTTGAAGTCAGAAACAGTTGCTCACGCGGGATGCCAGATTGACGGACGGCCTCCCCGACCGCACCTTCGTTATCGTAACGGATCGCCGAGTCGATGAGACGGTAACCGTTACGGATAGCGCTCGTGATCGCATCGACACCGTTCTCGCCTCGCAAATAGACGGTACCGAGTCCGATGGCCGGAATCTCGTAGCCGTCATGCAGTTTGATGGTTGGGATGTTCATATAATGCCTCCTCATTCAAAATCCGTTCTCTTGTCCGCTATTCCACTTTCTCGGGGAATCAAACGTTTGAATCGGTCGCAGGAAGATAAACAAGCGTTGTATATTTTCCTATTTTTGTCATAATAAATGAGAGGTGATGAGAATGAAATGGTGGATCTTGTCTGGGATTTTAATGATTGGCGGGATGATGGTCGTCAACGAGGCACTATACGGGAACGCAGCGGCTTTCGGTGTGGCCACAGGAATGATTGTTGCTATGTTGTTTGCGATGAAAAAGTTGAATTCGCGTCGGAGGCTACGACTAGGTGCACTGTTCGCTCTTTTGATTGGCAGCAGTGTCTATTTTGGGATACCGAATTATTCGATTGTCGAAGCCGAACGTAGTCTGAAAAAAGTACATGAGGATGTGACATATGTACACGATGTCGGAGTGGTGAATGAGGGGTGGAACCCATTCCAACCGAAACGTGTCTATGTATTTGAAATCGAGGCAGAGAGCCAAGTCCTATTTTTACCCGATTCAGGAGAAGTCATAAAAACGCGTCCTCCAATGTGAGGACGCGTTCTCTATTAGTTGCGAATCATATAGTCGAAAGCACCGAGTGCGGCTGTCGCACCAGAGCCCATCGAGATGATGATTTGCTTATAGGCGCTGTTCGTGCAGTCGCCTGCTGCGAACACACCTGGGACGTTCGTCGCGCCGTGACGGTCAACGACGACTTCCCCGAAGTTGTTGCGTTCGACCGAGTCGAGCCAGTCCGTGTTCGGGACGAGACCGATTTGGACGAAGACGCCTTCGAGTTCGACGTGATGCGTCTCGTTCGTCTCGCGAGACAAGTACGAGATGCCGTTCACTTTATCCGTACCTGTGATTTCTGTCGTCTGTGCGTTCGTGACGACGGTCACGTTCGGGAGGCTGTGGAGACGGTCTTGAAGTACTTGGTCAGCCTTCAGTTCAGGAGCGAACTCGAGCACCGTGACGTGTTTGACGATCCCGGCGAGGTCGATGGCAGCTTCAATCCCAGAGTTGCCGCCGCCGATGACCGCGACGCGTTTGCCTTCAAAGAGCGGGCCGTCACAGTGCGGACAGTAAGCGACACCTTTGTTTTTGAACTCGGCTTCACCTGGGACGTTGACGTTGCGCCAGCGTGCACCTGTCGAGAGGATGACGCTCTTACTCTTCAAGACAGCACCGTTTTCGAGTTCGACTTCAACGAGGTCGTTCTTCTCGAGACGCTTCGCGCGCTGAAGGTTCATGACGTCGATGCCGTACTCTTTCACGTGCTCTTCTAAGCTCGCGACGAGTTTCGGGCCTTCCGTGTAAGACGTGCCGATGAAGTTTTCAATCCCCATCGTGTCCATCACTTGACCACCGAAGCGCTCGGCGACGATTCCTGTACGGATACCTTTACGAGCTGCATAAACGGCTGCGCTCGCGCCGGCTGGGCCGCCACCGATGACGAGGACGTCGTACGGGTCTTTGTCTTCAAACGCCGAAGCGTCCGGGCCTGTGCCGAGTTTCGCTAAAATCTCTTCGAGTGACATCCGTCCGTTGCCGAACGCCTCACCGTTCAAGAAGACGGTCGGGACAGCCATGATTTCTTTCGCTTCCACTTCCGCCTTGAACGCGCCACCGTCGATCATCGTGTGTGAGATGTTCGGGTTGAGCACGCTCATGACGTTGAGTGCCTGGACGACGTCCGGGCAGTTGTGGCAGCTGAGGCTGATGTACGACTCGAAGTGATACGTGCCTTCGATGTTTTGAATCTGCTTGATCGCATCCGCGTCAACTTTCGGCGCGCGGCCGCTCACTTGGAGCAACGCGAGGACGAGTGATGTGAACTCGTGACCGAGCGGGATTCCTGCGAAGACGATCCCCGTCTCTTCAGACGGACGGCTCACGCTGAAGCTCGGTGTGCGTTCGAGCGTGACGTTCTCGACCGAGATGCGTGACGACATGCTCGCGAGTTCGTTCACGAGGTCGAGCATCTCTTTTGAGACCGCGTCGTCTCCAGCGCTGACACGGAGGACGACGTCGCCCTCCATGAGCTGGAGATATTGGTCCAACTGTTGTTTAATATCTGCTTCTAACATGTAATCCGCTCCTTACAACTTGCCGACGAGGTCGAGGCTCGGGCGAAGTGTGGCAGAACCTTCTTCCCATTTAGCCGGGCAGACTTCGCCTGGGTTGTTGCGAACGTATTGTGCCGCTTTGACTTTGTTGACGAGCGTGCTCGCGTCACGGCCGATGCCGCCTGCGTTGATTTCAACAGTTTGGATGACGCCGTCTGGGTCGATGATGAACGTACCGCGGTCAGCAAGGCCATCTTCTTCGTTCAAGACGTCGAAGTTACGTGAAATTGTGTGTGATGGGTCACCAATCATGATGTACTCGATTTTGCCGATTTTCTCTGATGTTTCGTGCCATGCTTTGTGCGTGAAGTGTGTGTCAGTCGATACTGAGTACACTTCGACGCCGAGGTTTTTGAGTGTTGCGTATTCGTTTTGAAGATCTTCAAGTTCAGTTGGGCAAACGAATGTGAAGTCAGCTGGGTAGAAGCAAACGACGCTCCATTGACCTTTGAAGTCGTTGTCCGATACTTCGAGGAATTCACCAGTTTGGAATGCTTGTGCTTTGAAAGGTAAGATTTCTTTTCCGATTAATGACATTTGTATGTCCTCCTTGGGTGTTTACTCTAGTGGGATTCTATCTCTACTAGAATAATTATAATGTAATACTAACTTCATATAACCAGCCAAAATTGTCAAGGCGTTTGCATGCTTGGTAAAATGTTGATATATCAACGTTAAATGGATAAAACGCATAGGTGAAGGAAAGAAAACGGTTACAATATAAACGTGTTTTTGTTTTCAATCACCTATGTGAGAAAAACAAAAATGGGTTGAATAGAAGGAACTTAATCGAAAAATAGTGAGATGATTCTCGTAAGAAATCATGACATTATCAATTACAAACAAAAAAACCTTAATCTGAAAAAGATCAAGGTTGCTGAATTGCATTTATGATGTGTTGATTAAATTCTACCCGATCTACACCTTTATGAAGACGAGCGTGGCAGTTTGGACAAACAGCCACTACTTGATCTGGACGTGATAAACCATCATCTGATTCTTTATAGAGAGAATGGAGTTCAAGATATGGACCTTCTTCTGTTTTGAAAGGAGCCGGTTGACCGCATGCTTCACAGCAGTTATTTGCTCGAGCAAGCACGTAGTAATGAAGTGCAGCTGTTTGTTCTCGAACTTGAAGTTTGCGAGCGGACGTACTCAATCCCGTAGCGCGTTTTGGATCACGTGAAGCAATTTCTTCTAATTCTTGAACTGTTTTGTACTGCATAGCCAGTGAAAATTGATGAGCTTCTTCTTGAATGACGTGCAACGGTTCGAAGGCGAATACGATCACTTCACGTTGATTATGGTTCTTATCAATCCCAAATTGAATATCAAACCCAATTAAAATGAGTTGATCGACAAAGCGGTAGTTGCCTTTACTCAGTGACTCAAACAAGTAAACATCTTCTCCGTTTTCTACGTGGTTGAGAAGTGCTTTGTTACCATGTGAAAATTGTTGATCTCCAACTTGTCCTTCTCCACTGTAATAGTAAAGTCCATCTTCTTCATTCCATCCGTTTTCATATCCAAATTCTTCGTCCATTCCACTATCGAAGATGAAGATGAGTTTATGTTTGTTCGGTGTACTAATTCCTCGTTGGCGACTTCCGCCGTAACGATCGTGAAGTTCAGAACGTTTGTATAATTTATTCTTTTCGAACAGCATGCGGCACCTCATTCCTAAGAATTCCATTTATATAAATTGTATCACGTCTCTAATAGAATAAACGAAAAAGACAGAGGTCGCCCTCTGCCTTTCAGTTATTCTGCCATCAATGCGCACACTGCATTCGAATAGGCGACCGGGTCTTCAATCGGTAACCCTTCGATGAGGAGTGCTTGCTGATAGAGCAAGTCGGTATACTGCTTCGCTTTCGCCTCGTCTTCTGTATAAACGCGCTGTAACGTCTGGAAGATGGCATGGTCGGCGTTCACTTCGAGCACTTTTTCGGCTTTCATGCCGCCGCCGTTTGGCATTGCGTTCAAAATCTTCTCCATTTCAATCGAGACGTCACCCGCGACCGTCAAGCAGACCGGGTGCGACTTGAGGCGTGTCGACGCGCGCACTTCTTTGACGCGGTCGCCGAGCTCGGCCTTCATGAAGGCGAACAAGTCTTTGTTGTCCTCATTGAGCGAATTTGCCGCCTCATCGTCGAGCCCAAGGTCACCGCTCGCAATTGACTTGAACTCTTTGTCGTCATACGACTGAAGCATCTTGATGGCGAACTCGTCGATCTCTTCTGTGAAGTAGAGGATCTCGAACCCTTCCTCTTTCAAGCGTTCCGCTTGCGGCAATAGGTCGATGCGGTGAATCGATTCACCCGTCGCGTAGTAGATGTACTTCTGATCGTCTTTCATGCGCGCGACGTACTCTTTGAGCGTGACGAGCTTTTTCTCGTTCGACGAGTGGAACAAGAGCAAGTCTTTCAACTCGTCTTTCGCGGCCCCGAACTGGTCGTAGACACCGAACTTGATTTGACGGCCGAACGATTCGAAGAACTTCTCGTAGTCCTCACGCTCGTCACGGAGCATCTTCTCGAGCATGCCTTTGATTTTCGACTTCACGTTCTTGGCGATGACACGGAGTTGTCGGTCCTGCTGCAACATCTCCCGGGAAATGTTGAGGGAGAGGTCTTCTGAGTCGACCATTCCTTTGACGAAACCGAAGTAGTCCGGCAATAAGTCAGGTGACTTCTCCATGATCAAGACGCCGTTCGAATACAGTTCGAGTCCTTTCTCGAACTCTTTCGTATAATAGTCGAACGGGACCGTCGATGGGATGTAGAGAATCGACTGGTAACGGATCGTGCCGTCGACGTTCAAGTGGATGTGTTTGAGCGGCTCGTCGAAGCCGTAGCGCTTCTCGTGATAGAACGCCTTGTAGTCCTCATCCGAGAGCTCGCTCTTCCGCTTGCGCCAAATCGGCACCATGCTGTTGATCGTCTCTTCTTCGACATAGTCCTCGTACTCTTCCGAGTCGTCTTTTTGGCGGTGTTTCGTCACGTCGAGCTTAATCGGGTAACGGATGAAGTCCGAATGTTTCTTGATAAGCGAACGAATCTCATACTCTTCGAGAAACGTCGAGTACGTCTCGTCGTCCGAATCGGCTTTCACGTGTAACGTGATTTCCGTACCGACGTCCGCTTTGTCTGTCGGTTCGATCGTGTAACCGTCTGTGCCTTCTGATTCCCACAAGTAGCCTTGCTCGCTGTCGACCGAGCGGGTACGGACCGTTACACGGTCGGCGACCATGAACGCCGAGTAGAAGCCGACGCCGAACTGACCGATGAGGCTGTGGTCTTCTTCCATCTTCGTCGCCTGCTTCATCGCGAGTGAGCCGCTCTTGGCGATGATCCCGAGGTTAGACTCGAGCTCGTCGGCCGTCATCCCGATTCCGGTGTCGCGGATGGTGATCGTGCGGGCATCTTTGTCGAGTTCGACTTTGACGAAGTAGTCGTCCTTGTTGAAGTCAATCGCCTCGTCCGAGAGGGCTCGGTAATACATCTTGTCGATGGCATCACTCGCGTTCGAGATGAGCTCACGGAGGAAGATGTCCTTATGCGTATAGATTGAGTGGACCATCAACTCTAAAATTCGTTTCGATTCGGCTTGAAACTGTTTCTTTGTCATGATCGTTCTCCTTTTAATCGTTCGATTTTGGCACTCTTGTAACGAGAGTGCTAACACTATTGATTATCCTAATTTTTAGAAAGATGTCAACCCGGTTTAAACAAAAGATTGACGGGGGAGGCAGATTCGCATATAGTTGAGTACATGCGATGAGCTGGTCTATGTAAGACGGCGGACATTCCTTTTAGGAGCACGTTGTGGAGCGTGGTTCGACGCGGTAGACTTTTCGAGAGCACCTCTAGTGAGAGGTGCTCATTTTTTTTGCATATGGGGATTATCATGAACCTACATACGATCCATCATGTGGCGATTATCGCCGAACTACACGAATAAAGCCCCTTCATGCGAAGGGGCTTTCGTTATGGGCGCACATACGACAACAGCATCTCTTTTAACACCCGCTGCTGGATGAACGGCTCGATGTCCTCCTCTAAGTAGCTGATGTGCGACTTCAAGATGATATTGTTGCCGAACGTACCGAACGCGTTGATGATCGTGACGACTGTCGCCTTCACGTCCAGGTTATCTCGAAGCGACCCGTCCGTTTTGCCGTCTTCAATGAGCGGTTCGAGCGTCTTCATGATCTCACATTGCAATTCGATGTAATCATCGATGTCAGGTAATGGGGTCGTGACGAAGGAAGCGTAACTTTCAAACGCCTCACGGAACCGCGAGTGGTTCGTCCGCTTCATTTGTTGGTCGAGCAAGTAATCAAGGATCGCCTCGAGTCGCGTATAGGCGTCGCCAGGCGTTGTCGTCAATTGTTTAAACGTTTCAAGTGTCGGGGCCAAGTTACGTACAGCCGCGGCAACGATCAGTTGGTCTTTCTTTGGGAAGTAACGGAACAGCGTCGCGACGCCAATTTCGGCCGCGTCGGCGATGTCCTGCATTTGCACACGCTCAAAGCCGTCTTTTAAAAATAGGAGTTCGGCTTGCTCGATGATGCGATTCAATCGTTCTTCTTTGTTTTGTTGTCGTTTGTTCATACGATCACCTCTTTGTTGTGTAGCTATTATACCGTGCCGAGGCAATTTCGTTGAGATTCAAATGTGCATCAACTAACATAATGATAGTTGGACTATCGAAATAAAGATTGGGGACATGAATATGCGTTTACGAGGGAAAGTAGCGGTCATCACAGGGGCAGGCAGTGGCATGGGCGAATCGACAGCGAAGCTGTTTGCGAAAGAAGGGGCGACGGTCGTCGCGACCGATATCAATCTAGAGGCGGTGACGCACGTCGTCGAGGCGATTCGAATGATCGAGGGCGAGGCGCTCGCCATCCGTCATGACGTCACATCCCGCACCGATTGGGAGAACGTCTATGACGAAGTGCAGGCGACATGCGGGAAGCTTGATATTCTCGTCAACAACGCCGGTATCGCGCTCGCTAAACCGTTTTTAGAGCAGACGGAAGAGGACTGGGCCCGGACATATCGCATCAACATCGATGGCGTCATGCTCGGGACGCAATATGCCATCCCGCTCATGGAGGTGAACGGTGGCGGTTCGATCGTCAACATCTCGTCCATCTCGGCGCTCACCGGGATGGCCGGTGCCGGGGCTTATACGGCCTCAAAAGGGGCGGTCCGATCACTCACGAAAGCGGCGGCCGTGGATTATGGGAAGCAAAACATTCGCGTCAACTCGGTGCACCCGGGTTATATCGTGACACCGATGAGCGCACCGCACATGGAGCATCCGGACTATAAACAACACTTCTTGAATCAAATCGCCTTGCCGCAGCTCGGTCAGGCCGAGGAAGTGGCGGCAGCCGTCTTATTCCTCGCGTCGGATGAGGCGAACCACATCACCGGCATCGAACTCCCGGTCGACGGTGGCGTCACGGCGAAATAATAGGATTGTGGATTTAGTTCTTATAGGGACTAAATCCTTTTTGCCTTTCACGTGTGAGAACTCCTATACTGATTAGAAGGTGTTTTCACATGAAGGAGGGATTGGATGAATTGGTATTTAGATGACGTGCGCGAGTTGCACGAGGCTGCACCGTATACGTTTTACATCCCGAGCGAAGAAGTGCTCCGTCAATTGAAAGTCGGTGACTTAGTAAAATTGATTTTTACGAACGAACATTCTTCGCCTGATGGATATCGGGGCGAACGGATGTGGGTGAAAATCACGGAAATCAACGGCGATCAATTTGAAGGTGTGCTCGACAATGAGCCATATTATTTACCGATCCAAGTGGGCACCGAACTTTCATTCGGGATGGAACACGTCTGTCAGACCGAGTATGAGGAGCCAGACGGGGATAAATGGGATTATTACACGGATACGTTCGTGATTGTCAGTGCGGATGTGTTGGAACGAGAAGAGTTTCATTTCATGTTGCGGGATGAGCCGAACGGGGAAGGGGATTCAGGTTGGTCGTTCTTGAGCGGGTATGAAGACGATGCATATTTAAGTGATACGGATAACTTTCTCGTCGTGTCGATTGGAGTCGTGTTGAATATCGATGACTCAATCCTCCCAATTCTCCAACAGCCACCGCTTTGTGCGTATGAACGGGACGAGGAAGGGACGTTTCAAGAAATTCAAGACTACGATTGGGAAGGCTATTTGAATGGTTAACAAAAAGGAGCTTGCGCTCCTTTTTGTCTACTCTAAAATCCCGACGAGCTCCATGACGAGCAGAACGAACAATCCCGAACCGAGGACGGCGGCGAAAAATACGAGCACGGCGTACTCTTTTTGTTTCAGGATCGCCCACCAACCGGTCACGAACGCCCCGAGTCCGAGTGCGGAGAACGTGGTCATATAGCTGAGCCGAAGCATGTGTGCCGTCGTATCACTCCATAATGTCGACGTGAATGTCGTGTCGAAGTTGTCGAGCAAGAGGAACGGTACGTACATGGCGAGGAACAAGCCGATGAGCAGGATGGACCACTTTCCGACCGAGGTGCGGGGAAACAAAGCGCCATTCATGACGATTCACCTCTTTTCCGTGCCAAATGATCTGTATCCATAGTATTCCCGTTTTCATGGATAAGACGTCTCGATTTGGTGAAATGTCATGGTATAGTCAGAAAAAAGAGGTGAGTGTATGGTACATCAATTTGAGTTGAGACGGGTTTGGGAAGATGATCATATGTTGGAAGTCGCCTTGACATTGAAAGGGGAACGATGCGAGGCGACAGTGACTGATTACATCACGGAAAAGGATATCGAATCGCTAATTCCTCTAATCAAAGCGTTCAATAAGCAGAACGGGAAGTTGTCGAAGATATGGATTCTCGATGGCTCATTCGCGTACGTGGCCATGGCGTTCAAACTTGCCAACAAACGGGGGGCGATTCGAGTGAACGTATCGATGAAACAAATGGAGCAAATGGAGGACGATTTCGATGAGATGCAAGCAAGCTTCTCCTTTATGACGACGATGGGACAGCTCGATGACCTGAGTGACCAGGTGACGTCTTTTTTAAGAAACGAGACCGATCTCGTCGAATCGCTCCGACCAGAATAAAGCAGCCTGAGAACGTCTCAGGCTGCTTTTTAGTACCATTCTTTCGGTTCGTAATTCAATTCGCGGAACAACTGCTCGCGCTCTTTCTTCGACAGGTCGCGCCACTGTCCAGGCGGGAGCTTACCGAGCGTGATGTTCATGACACGGACACGTTGAAGGCGATACACCTCGTAACCGAGCTCTTCACACATGCGGCGGATTTGGCGGTTGAGGCCTTGCGTGAGCGTGATGTTGAAGTCGAACTTCGACAGTTGGTGCACTTTACACGGCAACGTCTTTTGTCCGAGAATCTTGACGCCGGCTTCCATCTGTTCAACGAACTCCGGGGTGATTGGCTTATCGACCGAGACGATATACTCTTTCTCGTGCTCGCCCTCTGCGCGAAGGATCTCGTTGACGATATCGCCGTCGTTCGTCATCAAGATGAGTCCTTCCGACTCTTTATCGAGGCGGCCGATATTGAAGATACGGAGCGGGTGGTTGACGAGGTCGACCAAGTTACCTTTCACTTTCTTCTCGGTCGTGCTCGTGATGCCGACCGGTTTATGGACGGCGATATAGACGTTGTTACGGGCGACACGGGCGACCGATCCGTTGACGAGCACTTCGTCCCCAGGCTTCACTTGGTCGCCGATTTTCGCTTTCTTCCCGTTGATGGTGACGCGTCCTTCTTCGACGAGACGGTCGGCTTGGCGACGGGACGCCTTGCCTGATTCACTAATAAATTTGTTGATACGCATGGTTACACGTCCTTATGAAATGATACTTCACTATACCGCATTTTAAGGGGGGATCACAATTTTTGTCCGTTAGGCGGATGGACGCGCGTGATGCTGCCCCAGAAGTTGAACTCGTTGAAATCGATGTACCGGATATCTTCGGAGCGGTTGTCGAGCACTTCGAGCAAGACGAGGTCAGCGTAGCCGGGCTTTTTATAGATGATATAGCCGATTCCCGTGACAGAATGATTTTTATAAAACCCGTTCGCCATGTTCAAGATGAACGGACGATTGGCGAGGAGCTCACGCTCGAACGTCGACCATTTCCAGAGATAGCGGGAACTGCCGTGACCAGAATAGCCGTATCGTTCCCACAGTTTCGTCACGATTGTACTGATGCGTGTCGGAGGGGTCCCTTTTTCGTCTTTGAATTGATGCCGAACGGCGATGTCCCGCACATCTTGTTGGATCACGAACACGTCCTCCGGGATGTTAGGATAGCCATGGTCCCGGTAATAGCGGAAGATTGCCGTGATCGAGGTGAGGGTACAATTATTCTTCGCCCCGTTAAACGTTCGTTGCAACAGGGCCGGTACCCCATCGATTCGTTTTTCTTCTTTCACGGACCAATGGCCGTGATAACGGTCATCTACATAAACTTGTGGGTTGATGATTCCGGCATAGCCTCTCTTTGCGGTCTCGAGTTGTCCGGCAAAATGGTCCTCCACGGTCGACCCCTCCTTTTTCTTTATTATACAAACAACGCCTCTTCTCAGGTAATACGAGAAGAGGCGTTCTGTCGTCAAAAGACCAAGTGAGCAATCCCGACAATGATCGGGAGCGTGATGAACGTCCGGAGCAAGAAGATGAGGACGAGGTCGAAGAATGAAATTGGCAGTTTCGAACCGAGGAGGAGTCCCCCGACTTCTGACATGAAGATGAGCTGGGTAACCGATACGGTGGCGATGATGAAGCGAGTCATCTCGCTCTCGATGCCACTACCGAGGACGGCCGGTAAGAACATATCGGCGAAACCGACGACCATCGTCTGGGCGGCGGCTTCCGCTTCCGGTACTTGGAGCAACATCAAAATCGGTTCGAACGGTTTACCGAGAATCGTGAAGAGCGGCGTGTACTCCGCGATGACGAGCGCGATCGTCCCGACGGCCATGACGATCGGCAAGATGCCGAGCCACATGTCGAGCACGTTTTGGAAGCCATCTTTTACTGTGGCGACAAAGCTCTTGCTTGAACGTGATTTGAGCAACGCTTGGCGAAGTGCCCATTTTGGCATCGCCACGTTCGCCGGTACCGGCTCTTCCGGTTTCAGTTCGGTTTCTTCGTAAGGTGTGTCCGCCTTCTTCGACAACGGATAGATCCGTGGCATGATGAGCGCGGCGACGACACCGGATACGACGATAGCCCCATAATACTGTAAGAAGTAGGCGTCGAGTTCCATGTACGACAAGATGACGATGGTGAACGTGATTGAGACGACCGAGAACGTCGTGGCGATGACAGCGGCTTCCCGCTTCGTGTAGTAGCCGTTCTCGTATTGTTTCGTCGTCAACAGGATTCCGATTGTCGCATCTCCGACCCAAGACGCGAGCGAGTCAAGCGAAGCCCGGCCCGGCAGTTTGAAGAGCGGGCGCATCACTTTGATGAGCATCGTCCCGACGAACTCGAGCAGACCGAAGTTCAAGAGGAGCGGAAGTAACATCCCGGCAAACAAGAACGTCGCGAACAAGATTGGAATCAAGTCATAAAGCAATAGTCCGCCTGTATACTCGGACGTGATCATCTCTGGTCCGATGACGAGAAGCGTCATCACTCCGGCGATGAAACCGACGACCCGCATCCCGAACCAGAACGGTGTCACGTTTAACAGTGAGTTGAAGTGCGGCCGTTCGAGCACGAACGCCGGTTTAGCCAAATACGTCCAAAGTGAACCGAGCACCGAGATCCCCATCATGATGACGGCGAGCGTCGGTACGATTCCCCCGATCAAGTCGATCAATTGGTTCGATAAGAAGGCGACCGGGATCGTGAACCCGTCGTCGGTCGGAATCGGTACGATGAAGAACATGAGCCCGATTAAAGATGGAATGATAAATTTCAAATAGTCGTTGGACGTGAATGATGTCCCGTCCTGGCCAGGCCTGTTTGGTGTTTGATTCATGTTGTTTACCCCATTTCCCCGAGAATGTAGTGGACCGCTCGCGTGTCCCCATCACGTCTGCGGCATCATGCTATGAAGGAATAACGTCTTCCCATTCATTATAGAGAAGAAAAACGATGACAAGCAACAACTCGTTGCAATTTTCTGAAAAAAGACAACCGTCTTTTGAGCGTCCGACTCGTATTCTTTTCTTCACTTTAGTATGATGACGGCGAGTCTTACAAATCCGAGATATTCACCATATATACTATAGAAGTGGAGAGATGGACATGAGATTAAGTGTACTCGACCAAGCACCGGTCACGTCCGGGCATACGTCAGAACATGCCCTAGCAAGCGCGGTCGAGCTCGCGCAAGTAGCGGAAGAGCTCGGCTATCATCGAATGTGGATGGCGGAACATCATGGAGGCATGTCGTTCGCGAGTTCGGCGCCGGAAGTCGTCAGTGCCTATATCGCGGCCAAAACAGAGCGGATCCGCATCGGATCGGGCGGCATCATGATGATGCATTATTCGCCGCTCAAGATGGCTGAAGTGTTCAAGACGTTGAGCGCCCTCGCTCCTGGTCGAATCGATTTCGGCGTCGGTCGGGCGCCGGGCGGGGACGCCAACGCCATTTACGCGATGTCACAAGGGCAGAAGCCGATGATGGACGGGCTATACGAAAAACTTGAGACGACGCTCCAACTCATCAACGATGAGACGCCGGAAGAACGATGGTATAAAACGACGCCAGCCGCACCGACCGGGGTGACGCTTCCCGAGGCGTGGCTCCTCGGTTCGAGCGGGAACAGCGCCGTCCAAGCCGGACGGATGGGTGTCGGCTACTCGTTCGCTCAATTCTTTAACGGAGAACTGAGCACCGATGCGCTCGATGCGTATCGTCATCATTTCCGTCCGTCCGCATTTATGGAAAAGCCCGACATTAACGTGACGTACCTCGTCACGACGGCCGAGACGGAGGAAGAAGCCGAATATTTGGCCCGTCCGTCCGACTTGTCCCGTTTGTTCTTGATGCGCGGTCAACTTCGTCAATTATTGAGCCCAGAGGCGGCGCACGAGTATCCGCTCACCGAGGTCGACAAAATTCACATCGCCAATAACCGGGCGATTCACCTCGTCGGGACGCCGAAACAAATCGCGACCCAGCTCCAAGAAGAAGCGGAACGCTATGGCTTCGATGAGGCGATGATTTGCAGCATTCAACATCAACAGTCCGACCGGTTAAACGTCTATCGCCTGCTCGCAAAAGAATTACTCTGACGAAACGCTCCTTCTCTCATATCGGGAAGGAGCGTTTTCAATTAACGGAACAGTTGCATGATCACGAACAAGGCGACGAGTCCCCCGAGCGACATGGTGAAAAAGACGGCGACCGAGCGCTCGTGATTGCGAAAAATCGTGTACAAACCGACGACGAAAGCGCCGAGCGCGGCAGTTAAAGCTGCCATCGACACGACGGTCGCCCACGTGTTGTCGAAAAGTGCGTTAACGTTGAACGGCTGGCCTGACTGGACGATGAGGGTGGAAACAATCAAGAGAAGAAACACAGCGAGCAACAATCCGACCGACCATTTGCCGGGCCGGGTCTGTGGGTAGACGTTTCGACTGAGCATGATGGTTCACCTCGCTTTAGGACTGGATTCATTACTCTTTACCCGATTTTTAGGGAAAACGTTGAAAAACGTTTTCCCTTTTTTGAAACGGTTTTGTGAACAAAGCGAGTTAAAAGTTCTACACTAGAGGAAACAGACATTGCTTGGAGGTACAGTATGCAACAGATGAAGGCCGACCCGCATTATTTATTCGATGTATTCGTTCATTTGTATCGCATGGTTTTTTTAATGGAAGTGACGCCAATCGGATATCGTTACGTCCGTGTCAGTGAGCAAGGGAAGCTCGCTTCGATGCTGCCGGACGATGTGGCTGGCCGTTACTTGCATGAGATGTACTCGGCCGACGTCGCGGATGAACTGATCACGCATTACGATGCGGTGACCGCGACACGTGAACCGGTTTATTTCATGTCGAAGATGAACATCGAATCGAATACGGCCCGTTTCGCCTCATCTGTTCTCATGCCGCTCGAAGACAAACGAGGGGAGGTTCGGTACGTGCTCGGTTTGACGACCGATTTGTCGGAAGAAGCGGAAATGAAACTGTTGTCGAGTATTGAGCATATCGATTATTTGACGGGTATGCCGAACTTGATGAAAGTGAAGCTCGAACTCGAGAAGCTGTTCACACAAGAGAGCGGACGTGAACTGACGAGCATCATCCGACTGCACATCAACCGCTTTAAAATCGTCCTCTCGCTTCAAGGAATCGAGCAGTCGCATCAACTCATCAAAGACATGACGCGCCGTCTGTCGGACATACTGCCTGTAGGATCGATCATCGGACGTGTCGACGGAGAAGATTTTATCGTCGTGTTGCCGCACACATCGATTGAGACGGCCTATCATCACGGGGAACGCTTGCTTGCCGCCATCGCAGACTATACGTACGAGGTGGCCGAGACCGAATTCGCGCTTTCGGGCTGCATCGGGCTCAGTGCCGGGTACGAGAATGCGGACCGTGTCATCATGAACGCATCGACAGCATTGCTCGAGGCGCGACAGGCCGGAAAACAGATGATTCGGGTATATGAGAAAGACGATTACGTCCAACATTATATCGATGAGATGACAATCGAGATGGAACTCGTCAAAGGACTGAAAGCGAACGAGTTGAGCGTCGTCTATCAACCGCGCGTCAGTTGTCATGACGGGACGGTCCATTTTGAGGCGCTCGTCCGTTGGCGCAGTGCCTCCCTCGGGAACGTCTCACCGGAAACGTTCATCCGGATCGCTGAGAAATCACTATTGATCGAGGACGTCACGGGTTTCGTCATCGAACAAGTTTGCCGGGACGTGATCGAACAGCCAGACGTATTCAATGGCCGCCGTGTCGCCATCAACGTCTCTCCGGTCGTCTTCCGCCAAACGTATATGCGTGATGTCTTGACCGTTTTGACGTCGCACGGGCTGACATCGGATCAATTCGAGTTTGAGATCACGGAGCATACGCTCATGCAAGAGCCGCTTGTCGGCATTCAGACCGTCGATTATTTGAAGACGAAAGGGTTCCGCATTCTCATCGATGATTTTGGCGTCAGCTATTCGTCGCTCAACTATTTGAAGATGTTTGACATCGATGGGATCAAAATCGACCGTTCGTTCATTAGTCAGCTCGATAAAGACAACGGCTTAAAAGAGTACGAGATCGTCAAACTGATCATCTCGCTCGCTAAAAAGTTGAACCTCGAAGTCACGGCCGAAGGGGTGGAGACGGAAGAACAGTATCGTGCCATCGAACGGCTCGGATGTGACGAGGTGCAAGGTTATTTCTTCAGTCGGCCACTGGCGCGAACGGACGTCCAAGCCGCCCTCGACGCGCTCGAACACCATTTCGCGGCGTTGCGCCACGATGCGTCGGGACGCCAAGAGGCGATCACGTCACTCGACGAGAGCGAGACGGAACGGTTGAAAGCGATTCTTCGCCTCGAGATCTTGCATTCGCCGCGTGAAGAACGTTACGACCGAATCAGCCGGCTCGTGGCGAAGACGCTCGACATGCCGGTCGCCCTCATCTCGATATTGACGACGGACCAACAGTGGATCAAGTCGTGCCAAGGGGTAGTCCTCGAGCAGCTGCACGTCGATCGTAAGTTCACACTGTGTGATCGCGTCGTGCTCGGCAAAGAAGCGCTCGTCATCGAGGACGTCGAGTCGTCCGAGTCTTTAAATGACAATCCGCTCCTTGAAGGAATCGGGTTTTATGCCGGGGTGCCTCTCATTACGCGAAGCGGTCACGCCATCGGAACGCTCTGTGTCACGGACGAACTGGCGCGAACGTTTGACAGAGAGGCGCTGCGGACGCTTGAAGATTTCGCACGTTGGGTGATGTCTGAAATCGAACTGACGGAACAGACGAGAGCGGAGACACGGCGTCAACAGACGCTCGAATCGCTTTACGAAGTGACCGCGCTCCATGCTCCGTTCCCGGAAAAGCTGAAACGGATTCAGACGGTGTTGAGGGAGTGGCTCGGTTATTCTCATGCCGTCGCGTTTACAGTGGAAGGCGGCTATCACTCGATCTCTTCAGACGGGAACACGTTACTCGAGTGGACAGATGAGCGTCTCCGCCAAGTCGAGGCGCTCGTAAAAAGCGGGCATCAGAAACTAGGACGGACTGAACTGGTCATCGATGGCGTCGAACTCTCCGCCATGATCAGCTTGCCGCTCGTGAATGAAGGGAAAACGTTCGGTTGGGTCGTCTTTCTCGCCGAACATGGAAGTCTTGAGGACGTCGTCGATCAAGTCGCGCGGCAAGAGATGACGGACACGATCTTGCTCGTGACGCGTTGGATGGAGAACGAGATTCGACGCGAGCGCAAGCATCAAGAAGTCATCGAACTCATCACGAAGGACGGGTTGACGAAGCTTGGAAACCGCCATTCACTCATGACGGATTTGCGTCAAAAAATGAACCGAAAACAGGCCGTCGCGCTTCTGTTCATCGACTTGGACGACTTTAAGCGAATCAACGACACATACGGACATCTCGTTGGGGATGAAGTGCTCATCGAAACGGCGAAGCGAATCCGTTCGTTCAGTCGCTTCCATGAAGGAAAGGCGTATCGCTTCGCTGGAGATGAATTTTTAATCGTCATCGAAGGGGAAGCGGGCACGCTTGAAAATGAGGTGTTTGAACAGTTGACGGCCTTGATTTCCCAGGAAATGTTGGTCGGCGACGAACTATCTCTCCAATTGTCGGCGAGCATCGGAGTCGCTTATTCGACGACAGAACTCGCTTCGCTCGATGCGCTCATCCATCATTCGGATGCGGCGATGTACGTCGCCAAAAACTGCGGGGGCGACGGATTTTACGTATATGACTCATTTCAAGAGTACGACTGAGAATGGATCGGCAGACGAACGTCAGTCTGATTTGGTCCAACTAGTGAGGAGAGGATTGGATTTGCAGAAGTTAGAGAGACATTCACCGCGTTTTTGGTACATGACACCTGTCGCAGAGACCGATCGGCCGATTTTAGGAGTGGTCGTCGGGGACACACACACGTTGTTGATCGACGCCGGCAACTCGGAATCCCATACGAACGCACTGCTAGACGCCTTGGCCGAGAACGGGTTGGCCCGTCCGACAATCGTCGCCTTGACACACTGGCATTGGGACCATATTTTCGGCCTTTCGGCGTTGCCTTGGACCGTTTCGATTGCGAGCGTGGAAACGAAAAACAAAATGGAACGGCTACTCCCGTATGAGTGGGATGACGCGTCGCTTGATGAACGCGTCGCGAGCGGGATCGAGATCCCGTTCTGTGCCGACGCCATCCGCCTTGAGTTTGGGGAAGCACGTACGATGCGCGTCGTCATGCCGACTTTAACGTTCGACGACTCGCTCACACTCGATCTCGGTGGCGTACATGTCATGTTGAAGCATGTCGGCGGTGACCATTCACCGGACGCTGTCGTCGCGTACATCCCGGAAGAGAAAGTGTTGTTCCTAGGAGATGCGCTTTACGCCAACTTATACGCTCCGTCTTGGCGGATGACGGCGGAGGAGACGCTCCGGTTGCTCGCCTTGCTGGACATGTTTGACGCGGAAGCGTACGTTTGGTCGCACGGCAGCGTCGCATCTCGTGCGGAATATGAGAAAGACCGTAATGTGCTGCGCCTATTGGCGACCATCACGATGGATTTCCCGGGAAATAAACAAAGAATAACGGCTCAATACGAACGCCTGACAGGTCGTGCGGTCGAGGAAGAAGAAGAGGAACTCATCACGTTCTTTGTGAACGGATCAAGGAGGGACGCATGATGGAAATCGAGCAGATCGTCGTAGAAGACGAGGCGTTCCAACAGTTTTTGACGGAGCGTCTGCGCGCCTTCAACGACATGCACTCGGTCCATCATCGTGACATTCGGAACGCCGACGTCCCGGTCGTCCAATTCAAAGTGGAGCAAAACGATGAAGTGATCGCCGGATTGTTCGGGAGCGTTTATTGGGGGTGGTTCGACCTCGACCGGTTATGGGTGGACGCGGCTCACGCCGGTACGGGTATCGGAACCCGGCTGCTTCAGGCAGGGGAACGTGAGGCGACCGTTCTCGGTGCGACCCGAGTGAAACTGACAACGTTCTCGTTTCAAGCGAAGACGTTCTATGAACGGCACGGCTACGAAGTCGCGGGGGTGTTGCGCGACTATCCGCCGGGTGCCGATTATTACATGATGACGAAACGTTTGACCGACGTATAGAAAAAGACGACTCGCGCGAGTCGTGTGTTTTTTTAAA
>NZ_JAFIFD010000048.1 GCF_020832205.1 Exiguobacterium sp.
GCCCGAGACGACGGGCACATTACCGGAGGCGTCATTATGCTCGATATCGATTACTTCAAACTCGTCAACGACACGTTCGGTCATCCGACGGGCGATCTCGTCCTTCGGGCCATCGCCCAGCTTCTCCGACGCAACATTCGAAAGACTGACGCGATCGGTCGCTGGGGAGGGGAAGAATTTTTAATCGTTGCCCCGCACTCGACGTTGTCAGAAGGCATCCGTCTTGCAGATAAGCTTCGTCAAAAAGTGAACGCCGAGCCGTTTGGCCCGGTGCCGCACGTGACGTGCTCGTTTGGTGTCAGTTCATTCGACGGAAGGAAGTCGGTCGAACAAGTGCTGAAAGACGCGGATGAGGCCCTGTATGTGGCAAAAAATCTTGGACGGAATCAAGTATCAAGCAAACTTTGAACTACCTCCACCTACGCTTCGCTAAGAGGTGGAGGATTCCTGGGTCATCCGGTCTAACGACCGGAACCTGGCCAGGCTACCCCCGTCGTCCCGGCGGTTGAAGAAGCGGTCATATGCCTCGGCCAGATGTTTGACGCTGTTTTGCACAGACGTGCTATCGACTTCCTTCAACCAGTCAAGCTCTTGCTTGAGTACAGAGATTTCTTTTGAACAAGAGCTGTAGGACAGTCCTTTTCCGATCGTCTTGGCGATCAGGATCTCCTGCTCCGTTGTCGGATAGATCCGGAATTTATACGCTTTATGCTTCAACATGGTATTCACCTTTTTTAGGTATTTATACCCAAAGGAGAGGTCAGTGATTCATCGCCCACTTTCACAAGGGCTTCGCCCGCCACGTTTAGAAGTGGGCGTATTCTCGCCTAATTTTGATAAAAAGCGTCACCTCCTCCATGGCTGAGGGGGTGACGCTTTTGCCTTATACGTTGAAGCGTGAGACGAGTTCTTGAAGCTCTTCTGCCATGTCGGCGAGCGCTTTTGCCGCTTGGGATACTTCCTCCATCGAGCCAAGCTGATGTTCAGTCGTCGCCGCCACTTGTTTTGAAGCGAGCGAGTTCTCGTCGGCGATGTGCGCGATTTGGGTCGCGGCAGCCGATACCTCCTCGACGTTCGCCGCAATCTCTTCGACGGTCGCCGTCACATCCTCGATGCGCGGAGTCATCTCTTGCGTGCGGACCATGATTTTATGGAACCGGGCCGCCGTGTTCTCTGTCGTCTCTAGCCCTGCTTTCGTATGCAGCGAGACTTCTCTCATTAAGTCCACCGAGTGTTGCGTCTCTTGTTTGATGTTATCGATCAAGTCAGAGATCTGTTTCGTCGACTGTTGCGACTGTTCCGCCAGCTTTCGAACTTCGCTCGCGACGACCGCGAACCCTTTCCCGTTCTCCCCTGCCCGTGCCGCTTCGATTGCGGCGTTCAAAGCGAGGAGGTTCGTTTGCGTCGCAATCCCGTTGATGACGTCGACGATGTTCCCGATCTCGTTTGAGCGCTGTGAGAGCGACGTGATGACTTCACGGAACGATTCGACAGACGTATCGATCGCTCGCATTTGCTCCACATTCTCAGTGACGGCCGACGTCCCGTCTTCCGCTTCGATGGCGGTCTGTCGAGACAACTCCGAGACGTCCGTCGAACTTTCGGCGATACGCATGATTCCTGCGGTGATGGCCTGCAAAGAAACGGCATTATCGTCAAGTTGACGTTTTGAGTCGTCCGCTCCAGCCGCCATCTGTTGGACCGCCCCGGCAATCTGTTCAGAGGAAGCTGTATTTTGAGCCGAGTTCGCCATCAACTCTTGTGATGAGGCAGCGACTTGTCCGATTGATTGATCGAGGTTTTGGATGATTGTACGGAGCGAACGCGTCATCTCATTGAAACTTGTCGCGACGCGTCCAATTTCGTCATTCGATTCGACGGCAATCTCTTCAGTCAAATCACCAGCTTGAATCCGTTCCGCGCCGATCGTCAAGCGGTTAAGCGGCCGGATAATTGAACGGATCACGAAGTATAACAAAATCGTCGAAGCGACGATCATTCCGGCAATGACGCCGATCGTCGTCCATAAAATCCCGACCGTTTCTTCTCGAATTTCACTTTCGTAAAGGGTGCCAGCGACTTTCCATCCGGTCACTTCGTTTGTCGTGAAGTCCATTTGTTTGGCCTCACCTTCGAACGTATAGGCGAAACTACTTTCATCCGACCCATAGAGCGGTTCCACCCAATCACCTGTCGCTTCTTCCCCGGCAACAAGTGTCGGATGGGTGATGAAACGTCCATTGCGGTCGAGGATGGTGACGTAGCCTTCTTTCCCGATTGGAATGCCCGCTGCGACACTGGCGATATCATCGACATCGACGTCGACCGCGATGACCCCACGCCCGTCGTTACTCGTTTGCGATAAGGTAACCATCATCTTTTGAGAAGCGGCATCCACGTAAGGATCGGTGATCACGACTTGTCCGCCGGCCGCCTCTGCCGCCTCGAACCATGGCCGAGTCCGCGGGTCGTAGTCGTCTGGTAACGTCTGCTCCGGGTAAATCGTCATCGCCCCTTCTGTCGAGGCATAATAAATGTTTGTCACGTTCGGATGCGTCGCCAAATACTCGACCAACTTTTCCTCTAACGCTGCGTTGTCACTTCCCGATTCATAGAGAGTGGCATCGATGCGCTCAGCGAAAAAATCGACATCGCCTTTAATTGGACCGATTAGATTATTGATCTCAGCGTCCATCCGCTCCACTCCCGCGTGGGCAGATTGCAAGATTTGATCTTTAATCTTTTGCTTCGCCTGACCATAGGCGACGATCCCAATCAATAAAGAAGGGATGAGTAAAACGAGTGCGGACATAATGATCAATTTTTGTTTGATACTGATCGTACGGGTTGACTTCCGGTTCATACAACAACTCCTATCTCGAGCGATATACTCGTCACGTTACTGACAATATCGGTCGAAATCCGGATTTTTTCATAACCCGCATTAAAATTCTGCCCGCTATTTAGAATGTTCATAATTGAAAACCTTTTCATTCCAGTTATGCTTATGATTTCTCGTTACAAAAAAAGACTGTCCTTCATCTCCTGAAAAGTCGTCCCGTTACACATTTCGTCAATGACGACCTGGCTGATCCAAAGTGTCTCTCTACCGTGCCGCTACGCTATCCTCCTCGTTCGTACTTTCCTACTTCTATGTGACGAAGTGCCAACCTAATGTCAGTCCTCGAGATACATTTCCAACTGCAACAGCTCATCTCGAAGTGACGAGAGATCGACAACCGAATGAACACCCATCATATAGTCATATCCGATGAAGACTTTGAATCCATATTCTTCGTCCGATTCATCCGTCTTAAGCTCTAACTGAGCGTATAGCCCATTCCTTAACATGAGCCGTAGCATGTTCGGGATATGACGCTGCGTCAGTACCTTGCCTGTCTTCATTTTTTTGCGCATATCTCTCATCCGGATCGGATAGAGCGCATCAAACGCACGTCTTGAAGAGGGACGGTACGCATAGTTATGGTAACGTCGTTCAAGATATGAGACGGTTAATGTCTTCACGCCTAAATAGTCCATAATCCGCTCAATCGCTTCAACGTAATTGGCTTCAACGCGAAGATATTCTTCAAGCGTGAAGACACTCCCATCATACGTATCACCGATGCATGACATATCGATCCATTCGTCAACTTTCCCTCTCGTTTCAGGATCGTATTTAGTCACGTTATATACGTACATGCAGTCATCTTCTCCTTCTGATTTGGAAGTCGTCAAAAAGGACGCGACAACGATGTCACGTCCATTCAAGCTCCGATGATGGCGTCATGGTTCGCCTTTGTCCACCCGTAGGCGACTTCGCGAAGAGCGAGCTCCCCGATGGTCCGCTCTTTCTCGTCAATCACTTCGCCTTGTTTTCGTTCGTAAAATGAGCGGTATGGGTTCAACTCGAGCGCCCAAATGATCATCCCTGAGCTACACATCGCCCCAACCGCCTTCTCGAGAAGTCTCGACCCGAGTCCGTTCCGTTGATGCTCCTCGAGCACATAAATCGCATACACTTCGTTCGGATGATCAGGATAACCCCCGGTCCGTTCCGCCCCGTACAAGATGAACCCGACAATCTCTTCTTCAACGACGGCGACGAATCCGTCCACTTCCCGTTTCGAGAGGGCGTCCCGAACCTTTTCGGCCCATTCGATCGCATTCGATGACAGCTTCAACAGGAAATCAGTCGGGACGATTCCTCGATACGTCGTCCGCCAGCCATTCACCCGGACGCGTGCAATCCCGTACGCATCTTTCGGCTCGGCTACCCGTATAACCATCTTGACCCCCTCCTAGCGCAAGTTTTATAAGTATTTTACCACAAATCGCCATCCTGCAATCCATTAGTGAGTCAAATCCAAAGACAATTTAGCGACAAAAAACGACCGTGGCATGCCACGGTCGTTCAGATTATGCAACGTCTTGTTTTGGTGTTGCTGTCGCAGTTGTAAGCGGTTTTTTCAAGAATGAGAGGAGCAGTGCTCCAATCAAAGCACCGGCGAGAATCGCAAGGGCGTAAAGGCCCATACTCATGACGACGTTTCCAGCTCCTTCAAGAAGTGGGAAGACGAAGATTCCGCCGTGCGGTGCAGGTAATTGGATAGCGAAGAACGCTGACAATCCACCGGCGATAGCCGAGCCGAGAATGGCTGACGGCAAGACGCGAATCGGGTCAGCCGCTGCGAACGGGATGGCTGCTTCCGTGATGAACGAGGCACCCATGACGTACGCTGTCTTTCCTGCTTCACGTTCTTGTTTCGAGAACTTCTGACGTGCAAACACAGTCGATGCGAGCGCAACGAGAAGCGGTGGTACCATCCCACCGGCCATGACGGCCGCCATGACTTCTTGGTTGCCGGCTGTGAGCGCCGCAGTACCAAAGACGTAGGCAGTCTTGTTGATCGGACCACCCATATCGACGGCCATCATCCCACCGACGATAACGCCGAGTAAGACAGCGTTCGCTCCGCTCATGCCGTTGAGCACTTCCATGAGCCACGTCATGAACGCAGCAATCGGTTCGTTGACGACGAGCAACATGATCATCCCTGAGATGAATGAACCGAGGAGCGGGAACAAGAGCACCGGCTTGATGCCTTCAAGTGACGCAGGCAAGTTCGCGAGCGCGCGCTTTAAGAACACGACGACGTAACCGGCGAGGAAACCGGCGATGAGACCACCGAGGAACCCTGCCCCGCCTTCACTTGCGAGGAAACCAGCGACGAGACCTGGTGCGAGACCCGGACGGTCGGCGATGGACATCGCGATGAAACCGGCAAGGACTGGAACGAGGAACCCGAACGCGGCGCCTCCGATCGTCATGAGCTGAGCGGCGAACTCATTGTATGACGGATCATCTGGATTGGCCGAGTTGATGCCCCAGAAGAAGCTGAGTGCAATCAAGAGACCACCTGCCACGACGAGTGGAAGCATCGCCGACACACCGCTCATCAAGTGCTTGTAAACACCTGTCCGCTGTTCTTTTTTCTCACCACCCGATTTACCGGACGCTTGATAGACCGGTGCGTCTTGCTTCACGGCGCGGTTGATCAACTCTTCCGGCTTCCGGATGCCTTGAGCGACCGGGACTTCGATGACGTGTTTGCCAGCAAAACGATCCATCTCGACCGCCTTGTCGGCAGCGACGATGATGGCTGTCGCACGTGCGATGTCCGCTGACGTCAATTCATTCTTCACGCCAGTCGACCCGTTCGTCTCGACTTTTATGTCGACTCCCATCGCTTCCGCTTTTTGCTTCAAGCTATCGGCGGCCATGTACGTATGGGCGATGCCGGTCGGGCAAGCTGTGACAGCGAGGATGTACGGCGCGTCTTGTTTCACTGGTTTCGCTTCGACCGGAGCCGCTTCCGCCGCTTCTTTCTCTTCGATCGCGCGAATGACATCATCAGCCGAAGTGGCTGCGTAGAGACGTTCTTGGAAGTTCGGGTCCATAAGGAAGACAGATAATTTCGATAACGTTTCCAAGTGTTCGTTGTTCGCATGCTCTCCTGCTGCAATCATGAAGAACAAGCGGCTGTCTTGCCCGTCAAGTGCCTCGTAGTCGATACCTTCCGAGCGTCCGAAGGCGATAGCCGGTTCTTTGACCGCTTTCGTCTTCGCGTGCGGGATGGCGATTCCTTCTCCTAGACCGGTCGTACTTTGTGCTTCACGCGCGAGAATGGCGTCGCGATAACCGTTTCGGTCAGACAGTTTGCCGGCCCGGTCGAGCACGTCGACGAGTTCTTCGATGACGTCCGCTTTCGAACGGCTGCTTAGATTCAACTGAATCGTGTCTTTTTTGAGCAGATCCGTGATGTTCATGTTGTTTCCTCCAATCGAGATAGTGGGGTGACGTCGACTTCGCTGACCAAGCGGTCCACGTCTTGTTTCGTACAGAGGCCGAACGTATAAGCAGACGCGCTGCCGGTCGTGACCGCATAGCGGAACGCCTCCGACGCGTCGTGGTCTAGAATGTTGGCGACGAAGCCGGCGACGAGTGAGTCTCCAGCCCCGACCGAGTTGACGAGCTTGCCGTTCGGTGTGTTCGCCGTATAAGCACCGTTCGCATTGACGAGCATCGCGCCGTCTCCTGCGAACGAGACGATGACGTTCTTCGCGCCACGCTCGACAAGTTGTTCGGCGTACGGCAACGCCTGTTCAAACGTCTTCACGTCTGTATCGAACAGCTCACCGAGTTCGTGGTGGTTCGGTTTGATCATGAGCGGTTCAAGTGATAATACTTCGAGCATCGCTTCTTTCGTCGTATCGACGACGAATTCGGCTCCGTTCGCCCGGATCTTCTCAGCGAGCACCCGGTACAATGAACTTGGTAAATTGCCAGGGATGCTACCCGCCAGGACGACGATGTCGCCTTCTTGAATCTGCTCGAACTGTTCAGTCAACTGTTCAAGTTCAGCATCCCGGATAACCGGGCCGCTGGCGTTTAATTCCGTTTCTTCTTTTGCTCGGATTTTGACGTTGATGCGTGTTTCTCCATCGACCTCGACAAAATCTGTTCGGACGCCTTTATCTTTGAGCGCCTTTTTAATGAATTCACCGGTCGTTCCACCGATGAATCCGAGCGCGACCGTCTCGACGTCATATTCACGTAAGACGAACGCGACGTTGATTCCTTTTCCGCCGGCCCGTTGTGATGTTTCTTGGATCCGGTTCACTTCACCTAACACGACTTCTGGTAACGTGACGTAATAATCGATCGAAGGGTTGAGCGTTAACGTATAAATCATTGGGCGTTCACCACCTTTGTAATTGATTCGACTGAACGGACGTAAGGCGCATCGGACATCGTGATGAGCGTTGCCGCCTCGAGCGGCGCCACTCGGCTGAACGATCGTTTCCCGAATTTCGAGTCGTCCGCTAAAATGAAGGCGCCGCGTGCCAGTTCAATCGCAGTCTTTTTGACGAGGGCTTCTTCTGGGTCTGGTGTCGTATAACCGGCCTCGAGATCGACGCCGTTTATACCGAGGAATGCGAGGTCGACCCGATAGTTCATCATACTCTCACGGGCGTTGTAGCCGACGAGTGCTTGCGTCGAACGTTTCAATTCACCGCCGATGACAAACGTCTTAATGTCGAGATCGAACAAGTCGTTCGCGATCGGCAAGCTGTTCGTCACGACGATGACATGCTTCCCGGTGAGGAACGGGACCATCGCTTGTGTCGTCGTCCCTGCATCGAGATATACCGACATGCCGTCTTCGATGAACGTCGCGGCCTTCCGTGCGATCGCGACTTTCTCATCGACGAATCGATCTCGTTTCTCTTCGAACGTCGGCTCTTCTTCCGGATGAACGACGAGCGTCGCTCCCCCATGAACCCGTTCTAAATATCCTTCAGCCTCAAGGTCTGTCAAATCACGACGGATGGTCGATTCCGACGCTTCGGTCAAGTCGACCAACTCTTTCAACTTGACGATTCGTTGTTCCGACAACCGTTGCAAAATCAGTTGATGTCGTTGTTTCGTTAACATCATATTCCCTCCGTAGTTATAATATAAAGCGTTTACATTAAAAAAACAATCAAAATCATTCATTATCGTTCACTTTTTTTGAATTCGTCACAATTATAACATAAAAAACGGTCACTATGTGACCGTTTTTGACTGTTCATTACTGTTTATTGACCCACTGTTCAAGACGTTGTAACAGTTCCGGGTGGAGCGGTGCCTCGATGGCCTCGCGATACTCCTTATGCAACGACAACAACGTATGCGGGGTCGTGCGTTCGACGAGAAGATGATTCATGTCGTGAATGATGAATCGCTCAACGTCCCCTTTCGTCTGAATCGTCTGGACGTGCTCAGGCGGCACTTGGACGTCACGGTCGCCGGTCATGGCGAGCAACGGGACCCGGACGTGATCAAGCCGCTCCCTCACGTCGTAAGAAGCGTGTTCACGAATCCACTTCGCGTTGACGATCTGTCCCCGATATTTGAATGAGGCGACGTTCGTCCGGAGTGACCGCTCGAGCAAATCGTCCTGACGTTGCCGTACTTTTTTCGGCACACCGGTGAGACGATAAAACAGTCCTTTCAGCCCCTTCACGCGAGCGATTTCGCGAGCAAGGGCATCTGCTTGATACAGAAACATCTGTTTTGAGGAGTCATTGAAGCCTGACAACAAGATCAACCCGTCCGCTTTCGTCTCGAGCTGAACCGCCGGCGCAATGACGGCCCCTTCACTATGGCCGAGGACGATGACGCTCGCCACTTCAGGCATCCGTTTCACATTGTTCACGACTTCGATCGCATCTTCAATCAGGTCATGCAACCCGACTTTGTTAAAGTCGCCATCGGACTCGCCGATGCCTTGTTTGTCATATCGAAAGACGTTGACGCCCATGCCATAAAGGGCGTCAGCTAATTTTTTATACGTGTTGAACTCGACCGGCCCGACGTTCCCGTTCCGGTCGCTCGGACCGCTCCCGCTCAAGATGACGATCGTCTTACGCGGCGTCTCATGAAATAATAACGTGCCAGCCAGTTCTCCATAATGCCTTGTCATATTCACATTTCGTTCCATTGTATCGCCTCCTCTTTTATCATACCGAACATCGCGACGCGTATCGAGTAAAACTGATAGGCTAACACACTAGTCATCTCAACATATTTTGATGAATCGCCTACACTAAAAGGATAATCCTTCCATTTGTCGAAAAGTAACATATCAGCTGTATTGGCTTGCCGTACATCGGGTCCATCTGATTGATACTTTGATTTGAATGAGAGGAATAAGAGGATGCTTGAGAAAATCGTAAGGCACGGTTGGAACGTCCTATCAGGTTTGTTCGTATTGGCTTGCTCACTTTGGTTGAGCGGTCCAGGCATAGCAGAGACGGATACCCCAGACTATCGATGGTACTTCATGTTGTGGTTCGTACTATGGACGGTTGGTTTCCTTTTGCAGTTCAGGCAACGACCGAAATGGATTGGTTTATTGATTACAATTATCCCAACTGTTTATTATCTGTTTCTTGTACTGCGCGCGATGGAACTTTTCTAGTACGTTCCGTCCATTCAGAAGTCATTCATCGGGCTTTAACCATTATGAAAGGACATCCGCATATCCGGATGTCCTTTCATCAGTTCAGTGGAGATAAATGGATTAGGTCAATGCTTGTAGTGCAGAGGAAATCTGAAGTAATGCATTAATCAGCTCATCGATGTGCCAAGCGATATAGCCGGCACTGATTGCGATAATCGTCAGCATCGTCAGCTTGAACATTTGAATGTTATCCTTCATCAGTCTCATCCTTTTGTCAGTTTGATTTGAAACTTAACCACTAGGAATTAGCGTACCACGTTTCCATTATTATGTAATTAATGTACAGCGAAAGCTCTGCTCAGTTGATTATACATCCCTTCATCTCGCAAGAGTATTTCGAAACATTGAAAGTCGAATGCTCTGATTTCAATCATCGATCGATTCAATTGAAACCCGAATTCGGCCTCAGTATGTGGTTCAAGTTTACGATCGATTACCAACTGTTCATCTAGGGAAGCAATGAACACCCCACTCTCGAACTGAACAACTTGTTTGACCCGCTCCGCCAACTCACCTGTATTTGAGATCTTGATGAGTCCGACGCTGTCCGATGGAAAAAGATCCAACAGCGACATGTCAGTTCCACCGTAAACATCAAATAGATACCAGGTCAGTTCAGTTGATTGCACTCGATTGATTGATTGCAAAATTCGTTCCAACTGTCTCCCCATACAAGAAACCTCTTCATCAAAACATGCCCCATTTATTGCTAAGCTAAATAACACGAATCATTCAC
Organism: Exiguobacterium sp.; assembly: GCF_020832205.1. Lineage (GTDB taxonomy): Bacteria > Bacillota > Bacilli > Exiguobacteriales > Exiguobacteriaceae > Exiguobacterium. The sequence goes on from NZ_JAFIFD010000048.1 coordinate 10,309, forward strand.
CTCCACCCATAGGTAGTATCGTCTAGCAGTTCGAGTACTTCCAAAATAACTCGGGGTGCCATTACGCACAACTCATATAGAAAAGGTTGCCGACCATGTATCATCTGCAGTCTTTGATTCATTCATTGCGTCGTCAACCACTCGACCAACCAATCCACATGCTCGAGCATCGCTTCGTCAGAGAGCCGATCAATCGTATCGTCCTCGGTGAAGACGTCTTGGTTCGCCGTGAGGGAATCGTTCAACGAGACGACGTCGATACCGGCTTGCCGATATTCGTCTAAAATCGACACCCCTAAACTTCTCACTTCGACATCTTCAAACGATGAAGTGTCCATGAACGGGTAAGACTTCATGCCGTGCGTTTTGACGAATCGGTCCGTATCTCCCGTCCCGATCAAGTCAAGCAACATGACGGTTCTCGGCGTCATGCCGCGCTCCTCTAACATTCCAAGGTAATGTGTGCTCGCCTCATACCCTTCTCCGTACCCGTTCAAAAAAACGTAGCGAATCGTCGCATCCGTCTCAACGTCATCCATCGCTTGAATGACCTGATATAGAATCGAGGCACCGCCGAGGCCGATCAAGGCGTGGTCACCGTATCCGCTGCTATCGAGGCGTGCCATCACAATCACTTCCTCATCGGTCGTCCCCGTCTGAACGAATTCCGTATAGGGCATCTCCGTTTCATACGGTTCGATTGTTACAAGTTGGCCGTCCGTGAGCGCTTCGGCCGCATCGATCCCAATGCCAGTTCCGTCAAAACGAAGCCAGGCCGATACATAGACGAATCCGAACTCGTCCGACGCTTCTTCATGAGGAGAGATGAGGTACCCAGCCGCTCCCGCCTCTTTCAATTTCGTCAAGTAGCGATTCGCCGCCTCATCATTGAGCACCTCGCCATAATGGTCAAGGTGATACGCATCGTCCCGCGCCTCTAATGACACGTCGGTCATCGGCAAAACGACGATTTTATCTGTCACGTCAGGAATCGGTGCGTTCCACTCTACGTGGATGACGTCGCCTTGAATCGGTTCTTCCACCATCATCGACGAGTACCCGTCGAACAGCTCATCTTCTATTGTGACGTCCGTATAAAACGTTTGGAGCGGTGCATAATGAATAATGCGCTCCATGTTCAAATCGAGATCGACACCGAGCGACTCAAACAGCTCCGTGTTCTCCCAACTATCGACTTGACGGTCGTATGAGGCAAAATATTCGGCCGTCTCATACGGGGCATCGAGCGAAAAGGGGTTCACATATAAAAATGTGACGTAAAGGGCGTAAATAAAACTAAAAACGATGTTCATAGTGCGTATCTCCAATACATATAAATAATTTCGTCCAAGAATTTGTAAAGAATGGTTAACTTGGCATATATTATTATAGATACATTCAGAAAATAAATGAATTTAAATTTTAACGAAATTCAATATATTTTTTTCCGTTCGCACCCTGCTCCCTGCGCTTCACGGCTCTATTTGTGCAGGTCACTTTCTACATGCGATTCCTCACTCGATTAATTGAGAATAATTCAAAGACAGTTGGTGCCCTATGAATCCGATTTATCCGAATCAACAACGAAAGAAAAAACGCTACCTATACGCTTTCCTCCTCCTGGCTCTGCTCAATACGGTGCAACATGTATACGATATGAGTTCAGACATGACCTCCGTGTATCGATTGGTCGGCGGTCTCATTTTTTATGCGTTCCTAATTTATTTCGGCTTACGGGGAAAAAAGTGGGCCGAGATTGCCATCGCAATCGTCGTTTGGATCAACGTCATCGCTTTATCCGTTATTCTCCTGTTCATGGGACTCTCCCTGATTGCATAAAAAAGGCGGCCACTCGTTTGAGTGGTCGCCTTTCGTTCTTTATACGCCTTCGTAAGCAGCGTACATGATCTCTTTCAATTCTTCGACGAGCGGCATTTTCGGGTTCGCCGTCGTACATTGGTCTTCGAACGCGTCGACTGCCATCTTGTCGACTTTCGCGTCGAGGTCCGCTTTCTTGATGCCTTGTGCTTTGAACGAGAGCTTAATGTTCAAGCGCTGGCCGAGCTCGATGACCGCTTGGATGAGCGACTCGACACCTTCTTCCGTCGTGCTCGCTGGAAGTCCGAGGTAACGCGCGATTTCTGCGTAACGCTCGTCAGCGATGAATGACTCATATTTCGGGAACGCCGCGAGTTTCGATGGGCGTGTCGCGTTATAGCGGATGACGTGCGGCATGAGGATCGCGTTCGTCCGTCCGTGTGGGACGTGGAACTCGCCACCGATTTTGTGTGCGATCGAGTGGTTGATGCCGAGGAACGCGTTTGCGAACGCCATACCAGCCATCGTCGATGCGTTGTGAACTTTTTGACGAGCTTCGGCGTCACTGCCATTCTCATACGCTTTCGGGAGGTAGTCGAAGATCATCTTCATCGAACGGAGGGCAAGTCCGTCCGTATAGTCGTTTGCCATAACCGATACGTACGCTTCAATCGCGTGCGTCAACACGTCCATTCCTGTATCAGCCGTGATGGAAGCCGGTACTGTCATGACGAACTCAGGGTCGACGATGGCGACGTCCGGTGTGATCGCGTAGTCGGCAATCGGATACTTCACGTTTTTCTTCTTATCTGTGATGACCGTGAACGGTGTCACTTCAGAACCCGTACCTGACGTCGTCGGAATCGCGACGAACATCGATTTGTTGCCTAGCGTCGGGAACTTGTACGTCCGTTTGCGGATATCCATGAATTTTTGGCGAAGGTTTGAGAATTTCTCTTCTGGGCGTTCGTAGAAGAGCCACATTCCTTTCGCGGCATCCATCGGAGACCCACCGCCAAGCGCGATGATCATGTCCGGTTGGAATTGGCGCATCGCTTCGGCACCTGCCATGACCGTCTCAACCGATGGATCTGGTTCGACTTGGTCGAAGATGCGGTAGTCGACTCCGGCTGGCAAGTTTTTAATGACTTTATCGGCAAATCCGAGTTTGACCATCATTTCATCCGTGACGATCATCGCCCGTTTTTTCGATGTGAGCGATTGAAGGTATTGGACCGAGTTTTTCTCGAAGTAAATCTTTTCAGGGACTTTAAACCATTGCATGTTCACGCGACGTCTCGCCACCTTTTTCACGTTGAGTAGATGTTTCGCCGTCACGTTCTCAGAGACGGAGTTTTTACCGTACGACCCACAACCGAGCGTGAGTGATGGTGTCATTTCATTATAGAGGTCACCGATACCGCCGTGTGCCGTTGGCGAGTTGACGATGATGCGGCAAGCTTTCATGCGAAGACCGAACGCGAGGATCGCTTCGTCGTCTGTCGAGTGGATGGCAGCCGTATGACCGAGACCGCCGATTTCAAGCATTTTCTCAGCGATGGCAAATCCTTCTTCACGCGATTGGACTTTATACGCACCGAGCACTGGGCTGAGCTTCTCGTGTGAGAGAAGTTCTGTCGCGCCGACCGTCTCGAGTTCAGCGATCAAGATCTTCGTGTCGGCCGGGACTGTGAGTCCAGCTTTCTCAGCGATCCATGCTGCCGGTTTCCCGACGATTTCAGGGTTGACCGCACACGTGTCCGTTTTAATGACGAGTGTCTCGAGTTTCGCTTTTTCTTCTGGTGAACAGAAGTAACAACCGAGGGCTGTCATTTCCGCTTTCACTTCTTCGTATACTTCTTGGTCGACGATGATCGCTTGTTCTGACGCACAGATCATGCCGTTATCGAATGTTTTCGACAAGATGACGTCCGAGATGGCACGTTTCACTTTTGCTGTCTTGTCGATGTAGGCTGGAACGTTACCAGGACCGACGCCGAGGGCTGGTTTCCCAGTCGAGTACGCCGATTTGACCATCGCCGCTCCACCTGTCGCGAGTACCATGGCAACACCTGGGTGGTTCATGAGCGCTTTCGTTGCGTCGAGTGACGGTTTTTCGACCCATTGGATCAAGTGTTCCGGCGCACCGGCTTCGATGGCTGCGTCACGAAGGATGCGAGCCGCTTCACTTGAACATTGCTGTGCCGAAGGGTGGAAACCAAAGATGATTGGGTTACGTGTTTTAATGGCGATGATCGCTTTGAACATCGTCGTTGACGTCGGGTTTGTGACCGGTGTGACCCCGGCGACGACACCGACCGGCTCCGCGATGTATGTGATGCCGTTTTGCTCGTCGTCTTCGATGACGCCGACCGTCTTCTCGCCACGGAGTGAGTTGTAAATATATTCTGTCGCGAAGATGTTTTTGATCATTTTGTCTTCAAATACACCGCGACCTGTTTCTTCATATGCATGCTTTGCGAGTGCGACGTGTTGTTCGAGCCCGGCTAACGCCATTGCTTGAACGATGCTGTCGATTTTTTCTTGGTCGAACGTCATTAACGTGTCGAGCGCTTTGTGCGCTTGCGTGACGAGCGTGTCGACCATCTGTTCTGCTGATGTTTCTACTACTGCTTTCTCTTTAACTGCCATGTTGGTTTCCTCCTCATGAATGAGAGCTTGAACTTTTGACTTGATGGAGAGCACGGATTCACATGTTGCTTAAAGAGTTTGTGCTTTCCTTCACATTCATAGAATACACCGTTTTCGAAAGTTTGTGCGTGACAACATTGTGAACTCTTTCACAATATTTTTCAGCAGAATGAGGATAGGTCTTGCATTTTCACCCGTACCTTCGTAAAATCGAATGCGTTTTCATGAAAATATTGCCTAATCGAAATGTAAACGCTTACATCATTTATGGCACACTGATGACGGAATGAGTGTGTATTTCCTCACAACGCATGGATTGGTCGTCCAAGCCCCCTCCACTCGTGTATAATGTAAGATAGAACCTAATTAGGAAGTGAATAGACTTATGCCTAGACAAGATGCAGCCGATCAGTTCGTCAAACTGATCCCATTGATTCGTAGAAAATTGCTACGTCGATCTGACCTCCCGCAAATCCCGAACTTAAACTTCTCCCACTTTCATCTATTGATGTTAATCGAGGACGAAGGCGCAGTGACGAACGGGCACATTAGCGAGACGTTGTCGATCGCTCCGCCGAACGTGACGCCGCTCATCACGAAACTCGTCGATGAAGGGTACATCACACGTGTGCCGGATGAACGCGACCGCCGTGTCATCTGGAATCAATTGACCGAGAAAGGAGAACAGGTACTCCGGGAACGACGCGATTCGTTCCGCCGCCTGTTCGAAGATCGCCTCGCCTTTTTAGACGAGGATGAGACCGAACGATTGATTGACAGCTTGAAGACACTGACGGAGATCGTCGAGAAGATGGACAAGAGCGAAGGATGATTTTTGCTCGTCAACGTTCCTTTCTTCTTATATAATCGACAGTGAATCTACCGAACTATGGAAAGAGAGATGACATGGAATGGGTCGTAAATGGAACAACATCAAAGAAAAGAAGGCGTCAAAAGACGCCAACACGAGTCGCGTTTATGCGAAGTTCGGACGCGAGATCTACATCGTCGCCCGTCAAGGGGAGCCGGATCCCGAACTGAACCAAGCGCTCAAATTCGTCGTCGAACGGGCGAAGACGTATAACGTACCAAAGGCGATCATCGACCGGGCCATCGACAAGGCGAAAGGCGGCGACGAAGAAAACTTTGACGAGTTACGTTATGAAGGGTTCGGACCGAGCGGATCGATGCTGATCGTCGACACGCTCACGAACAACGTCAACCGCACCGCATCTGAAGTTCGTGCCGCATTCGGTAAAAATGGCGGCAACATGGGTGTGAGCGGCTCTGTCGCTTACATGTTCGATGCGACGGCCGTCATCGGTGTCGCCGGGATGAGTGCGGACGAAGTGCTCGAGCTCATGATGGAGCACGACCTCGACGTCCGTGACGTCCTCGAAGAAGATGAGACGGTCATCGTCTATGCGGAGCCGGAGGAGTTCCATGCCGTCCAGACCGCATTCAAATCAGCCGGGATCGAATCGTTCGAAGTGGCCGAGTTGACGATGTTGCCACAAAATGAAGTCGCGCTCGACGATGAGTCGAAAGAGCAGTTCGAGAAATTGCTCGACGTCCTCGAAGACTTAGAAGACGTGCGCCAGGTATACCATAACGTCGAACTATGACGAAAAGGCGATAACAAATCTGTTATCGCCTTTTTCATTTGACAAGCTCAAAAACGTATGTTAAATTTCAAAAGTCTTTATCATATTAAAGTGATAACAAGAGAAAGAGTTTTGAAGAAAGGTGTTGGATTATTATGAACGCTGTCTTACTAGCCGTTATTGTCTTATTCGCTCTCGCCATCAGTCGAGTGCATATCGTCTTGTCGCTCATCCTCGCCGCCATCGTCGGAGGACTCGTCGGTGGACTCGGGTTTAACGACACGCTCGCCGCATTCAGCGACGGCCTCGGCGGAGGTGCTTCGATCGCCCTCAGCTACGCGCTCCTCGGCGCGTTTGCTGTCGGTTTGTCGAAAACGGGACTCCCGGACGTCCTCGCTGAAAAGTTGATTAGCATGTCAGGTCGTGACGTAACCGGGAAAAACGTCCGATTCGTCAAAGCGATGCTGTTGTCATTATTGCTCCTACTCGCAATCAGCTCGCAAAACGCATTGCCGATTCACATCGCCTTCATCCCGATCGTCGTACCGCCGCTCCTCGTTTTGTTCAACGAGTTAAAGCTTGATCGACGTCTCGTGGCGACGATCCTCACGTTCGGTCTCGTCACCCCGTACATGCTCCTCCCGGTCGGGTTCGGCGGCATCTACTTGAACGAGATTTTACTTCCGAACGTCGAGACAAACGGCATGGCCGTCGGCGATGTGAATATCGTCAGCATCATGGCCATTCCTGCTCTCGGGATGCTCGTCGGGCTCATCGCCGCGTTCATCCACTATCGGAAACCGCGGACGTATGAGACGATCGCCCTCGGCCCTAAAGACTACGAACTTCGTCAGTTGAGCCCGTTGAAGATCGGCTTGACGCTTGCTGTCGTCATCGTCGTCCTCATCGTTCAGTTGCAGACCGATTCGATGATCGCCTCGGCTGTCACCGGATTGATTTTATTGACCGTGCTTCGACTCATCCCATGGTCGGAAGCGGACGACATTTTCACGAGCGGGATGCGCATGATGGCGTTCATCGGTTTCGTTATGATCGCGGCGAGCGGGTTTGCTGCCGTCATTCGGGAAACCGGAGCGATCGAACCGCTTGTGAACGGTGCGAGCGGCCTCATGGGCGACTCGAAATTCCTCGCGGCGCTCGTCATGCTGCTCGTCGGTCTCGTCATCACGCTCGGGATCGGATCGAGTTTCTCGACGATTCCAATCATCGCGGCCATTTTCGTTCCACTCTGCATCCAGTATGGATTCTCAGTCGAGGCGACGATCGCAATCATCGGTACGGCCGGAGCACTCGGTGACGCCGGTAGCCCGGCAAGTGACTCGACACTCGGTCCGACGAGCGGATTGAACGCCGACGGTCAGCACGATCACTTGCGGGAGACGGTGTGGCCGACGTTCCTTCACTACAACATCCCCCTCATCGTATTCGGTTTGATTGCCGCGATGGTCTTGTGATTACTTTCGATCACGACGCGCGTAGATCGTCCCGAGCAAGACGAGGACGAGAATGAACCAAATTCCTGTATACATGAGGATCTCAGTAATCATCATTTTCCTCCTGTGACAAAAAGATAAGGAGCGACGCTTGGCGTCGCTCCTTTTTATGATGAAGTTTTTAACTCGTTTTGACAAGCGATGAAGTACGCGTCGACTTTTTCTGCGACTTCGCGTCCTTCACGGATCGCCCAAACAATCAAACTTTGGCCTCGTCGTGCGTCACCGGCGACAAACACTCCATCGATATTTGTCACATAGTCTCGTTTCGACTCGACCCCAAGTTTTCTCAGTTCGGGTTCCGGTCGTTCAAAACCGATGGCGACGAGCACGAGGTCTGCCGCGTACGTCTCTTTCGAACCTTCGACGACGAAGAACGTGGCTTGACCGTCGGGTTTCACGACTTTCTCCATCCGTTCCGTTTCGACTCCGACCACGCGGTCTCCTTGTTTCACGATTCGGTTCGAACGGATCAAATACGTGCGCGGGTCCTTATCCAAATGTTCGATTGCTTCCGCGTACGCGTAGTCCGTCGACAACGTGTCCGGTTGAAGCGGCCACGGTCGATCCGGTGCCCGGAACAACCCTTTCTCCGGATGTTTCCCGAATTGCGTCACCGATTTGGCACCTTGACGAATCGCTGTCGCGACACAATCGGCACCAGTGTCCCCTCCACCGATCACGATGACGTCTTTACCGGCCGCTTCAAAGCGAGGCTCGACGGCCATCCCGCCGAGTTCTCGTGTCGAAGCGGTCAAGTAGTCCATCGCCGCCTCGACTCCCGTCGCGTCGTCCCCTTCGATGCCGAGCGTCCGTTGCTTTTGGGCGCCAGTCGCTAAGATGACAGCGTCGTGGGTGGCCCGGAGCGATTCGACCGTCACGTCGGTCCCGACGTTCACACCGGTCTTGAACTGAATGCCTTCTGCCTCGAGCAGCCGCACGCGCCGACGGACGACTTCTTTGTCGAGTTTCATGTTAGGAATCCCATAATATAGCAGACCCCCTATCTCGTCTGCCTTTTCAAACACGGTAACCGTGTGGCCGGCTTGATTCAACTGGTCGGCCGCGGCAAGGCCTGCCGGACCGCTGCCGATAATGGCGACGCGGTAGCCGGTGCGCACGCGGACATGCCTCGGTTCGACCCACCCTTGTTCGAAGGCACGATCGATGATCGTTCGCTCGATCGATTTGATTGCAACCGGGTCTTCGCTAATGCCGAGCGTACACGACCCTTCACAAGGGGCCGGACAGACCCGTCCGGTAAACTCCGGGAAGTTATTCGTTTCCATCAACCGCTCGTAAGCACGTCTGAAATCTTGTTCACTGACGAGTTTGTTCCATTCCGGAATCAAGTTATGGATCGGACAGCCGATCGTCTCTTGTCCAATCATGTCCCCGACATGGCAAAACGGTGTCCCACAGTCCATGCAACGCTCGGCCTGCTTGACGATCGGGCCGTCTTCCATTCGTGATGCATACTCTTTATAATCGTGGATCCGCTCGAGTACCGTCCGCTCTGGGAGCGTCTCACGCGGAATGCTTAAAAATTTGTGTCTCATACTCCCCCTCCTTCTGTCACAACCCGGAACAGTTCGAGTGCCCGGTCGGCCTCACTCAACTCGGGCCGAGATGCCTCGAGCTGACGCATGACGTCAAGCACGTTCGCGTAATCACGCGGCACGACTTTGACGAAACGATGGCGTTCTTCTTCAAATGAATCTAGGATGAGCCTTGCTTTCACACTATCCGTGTGGAACTGATGCAACTCGAGGAGCGCGTAGATTTGTTCCGCATCCTCATCGTCCAACCCATCGACAGCGACGAGCTCGTTGTTGACGAGTTCGCTGTAATCCTGGTCCCCGTACAAGTAGGCGACTCCCCCTGACATTCCGGCCCCAAAGTTGCGGCCGATCTCGCCAAGCACGACGACCGTACCTCCAGTCATATATTCACACCCGTGATCGCCGACCCCTTCTGTGACGGCGACAGCGCCTGAGTTACGCACGGCGAACCGTTCCCCGACGTGGCCGTTGAAAAATGCCATGCCGTCTGTCGCTCCGTACAGGCAGACGTTACCGGCGATGACTTGTTGTGACTCATCGAACGGGGCATGTTTTTCGGCGATGACGGAGACTTTCCCTCCACCCAATCCTTTTCCGACGTAATCGTTCGCGTCGCCGATCACCGACAACGTGATACCTTTCGGCAAAAATGCCCCGAGACTTTGACCTGCAGAACCGCTGAGTCGAATCGAAATCGTGTCTTCGGCGAGCCCGACTTTCCCGTGCACTTTCGTCAATTCGTAACCGAGCATCGTCCCGACGGCCCGATCGGTATTGCGAATCCGCCCGACGAAGAACGTCGGCTGCAATGATTTGATCGAACGGGAGACGGCCGGCATGAGTTTCCGATGGTCATATGATTTGAACGCTGGATGTGGCAGCTCTTCTTTTGCCGGCAAAGGTGTCGGCATGCCGAGCATCGGATGCAAGTCGAGCGTTTTCGCTTTCACGTGTTGCTGTTTCCAGGCACTCTCCTCTAACAGGTCGGTCCGTCCAATCACTTCCTCGAGCGACCTCGCACCGAGTGACGCCAAAATCTCACGCACTTCTTCGGCGAGGAACGTCATCAAATTGACGACGTGCTCTGGTTTCCCCATGAATTTTTCCCGGAGTGCCGGGTCTTGAGTCGCGACACCGACTGGACACGTATCGAGGTGACAGGCCCGCATCATGATGCAGCCGAGGACGACGAGCGGCGCCGTCGCGAACGCATACTCTTCCGCTCCGAAAATCGCAGCCATGACGATGTCCCGGCCCGTCATGAGCTTTCCGTCCGTCTCAAGCGTGACGCGTCCACGGAGACCGTTCAAGGCGAGCGTCTGATGAGTTTCGAGGAGACCGAGTTCCCATGGGAGCCCGGTATGCTTGATCGATGTCCGAGGTGACGCGCCGGTCCCTCCGTCGTAACCAGAGATGACGATCGTGTCTGCGTTCGCTTTGGCGACACCAGCCGCAATCGTCCCGACACCTGATTTTGAGACGAGCTTAACGCTGATTTTCGCTTTCGGGTTCACATGCTTCAAGTCGAAGATGAGCTGAGCCAAGTCTTCGATTGAATAAATGTCGTGGTGCGGCGGCGGGGAAATGAGTCCGACACCCGGTACCGAGCCCCGGACCTCGGCTACCCAAGGGTAAACCTTGTTGCCGGGGAGCTGACCGCCTTCACCCGGTTTTGCCCCTTGTGCCATCTTGATTTGAATCTCGTCGGCGTGATACAAGTATTCAGCCGTTACGCCGAAACGTCCGCTCGCCACTTGTTTAATGCGGCTGATGCGTTCCGAACCGTCTTCGTCTGGCACGAACCGGTTGCGGTCTTCGCCGCCTTCGCCCGAATTGCTCTTCCCACCGATTTGGTTCATAGCGATGGCGAGCGTCTCATGGGCTTCTTTCGATAACGAACCGAACGACATCGCACCCGTCTTGAAACGGCTGACGATCGATGCGACCGATTCGACCTCCTCGAGCGCGACCGATTCTCGTTCTTTGAAGCTGAACAGCTGTCGTAAAAACTGGCCCGAAGATTCATGTAGATGAACGTAAGCGTCGTAATAACGGCGCTCATTCTCGCGGCACGCCCGTTGCAACAGATGAATCGTCTTCGGGTTAAACGCGTGCTCTTCCCCATCGGCGCGCCACTGGAAGTCGGCACCTGCCTCGAGCGGTCGGTCACGGTCGTAAGCCGAAACGTGCTGGGCACGGCTCTCGGCCTCAAGTTCCGTGAAGCCAATACCAGAAAGTTGTGACGTCGTCCCCCGGAAATGTGTCTCGACGAGGCCGCGGTCTAAACCGACCGCCTCAAAGATTTGCGCGCCACGGTAGCTTTGCACGGTCGAGATCCCCATCTTCGACATGACTTTGACGATGCCGTCGACCGTTGCCGCTTGATAGCGTTTGACCGCCTCATCGAGCGAGTAGGACAGTTGATTCGTCTCGATCGCTTCCCGAATCGTGGCGTATGCCAAATAAGGGTATACCGCGTCGGCCCCATAGCCGATCAATGCCGCGGCTTGATGAACTTCTCGCAACTCACCGCTCTCGCTGATGAGGCTGCATGATGCGCGCAAATCTGAACGAATGAGCCGTTGATGGACGGCGCTCATGACGAGGAGCGCCGGCATGGCGATTCGTTCTGCGCTCATGTCTCGATCGGACAAGACGATGACTTCCGCACCTTCTTTCACGGCTGATTCGACGCGCATGAACAACGTCTCAAGCGAGTCCTCTAAGTTCTGGACGTACGTCGCATCGATGCGTTCGACGCGCAACTTGGACTCGATCCCGCGGAGCGTTACCGCATCGATGATTGGATGTTCGAGCCATACGCGGCTGGCGTGACCGCGCCCGGTATGGACCGGGTTCGATTGCGGTCCGATCCACGTGAACGTCGCCGTGACGATTTTTTCACGGAGCGCATCGATCGGAGGGTTCGTCACTTGGGCGAAATGTTGTTTAAAGTAATGGAACAAAGATCGCGGCCGCTCTGAAAGGACGGCGACAGGCTGGTCATGCCCCATCGAACCGATCGGATCTTTCTTCTCACGGATGAGCGGGACGATATATTGTTCGATGTCTTCTTTCGTGTATCCGAACGCGCGTTGCTTTTGAAGGATTTCTGAGATGACCGGTTCATCGACGGGACCGTTCTCGAGCGTCTTCATTTGCTTTAACCATTTGCCGTACGGTTCGGCACGTGAAATCGTCTGTTTGACTTCCGTATCTGGGATGAGTCGCTTTGACTCTAAATCGATGAGCAGAAGCTGACCGGGGCGGAGCCGTTCCTTTTTCATGACTTTCTCGGCTTGGACCGGGATGACGCCGCTCTCTGACGACAAGATGAGTTCACCGTCAGTTGTTTCGATATAGCGCATCGGTCGCAGTCCATTTCTGTCTAGAATGGCTCCGATTTGGCGTCCATCTGTGAAGACGACACCCGTCGGCCCGTCCCACGGTTCCATGATGGACGAGTGATACTGATAGAAATCTCGTTTTTGTTTATCGATCTTTCCTTCGATGAACGGTTCTGGAATGAGCATCATCGCCGTATGGGCGATCGAGCGTCCTGTCCGGGTGAAGAACTCGAACGCGTTGTCAAGCATCGACGAGTCGCTTCCTTCTTCTTGAAGCACCGGGAACAGCCGCTCGACATCCTCGTACAAGTCAGTCTCAATCACGCCTTCACGGGCTCGCATCGCGTCGATGTTTCCTCGCAGCGTATTGATCTCACCGTTATGGACGATCATTCGATTCGGATGGGCCCGTTCCCATGATGGAAACGTGTTCGTCGAGAAGCGTGAATGCACGATGCCGAACGTGCTCTTATAAAACGGCGACTGCAAGTCAATGTAAAATCGTTCAATCTGTTCCGGTGTGAGCATTCCTTTATAAACGATCGTCTTCGTCGAGAAACTAGGCATGTACAGGTTGAGTTCTTCGACTTTTTCAATCGTACGGCGCAACTCATAGAGTGAGCGCTCGTTCGCGTCATAATCCAAATATGGACAAGCGACGAACCACTGATAAATCGTCGGTTGCGTGACGCGTGCGTGCTCCCCGATGGCAGAAACGTCAACAGGAACTTCACGCCAAGCGATTGTCGCCAAGTCGATCTCGTCGGCGAGACGCTCCATCAGCTGTTGCTTGTCACGAAGCGCCGTCTCTTCAGGCTGAAAGAATACCATTCCGACCGCATAGTTGCCTGGTGCCGGCAGATTCATCGTCTGAAGAAACAATTCGTGCGGAATCTCGGTCATGATGCCAGCGCCGTCTCCCGCGTCGATGACGCCTTGGCCCCCTCGGTGCTCGAGTTTGCAGAGCATGGATAGTGAACGGCTGACAATGTCGTGTTTTTTCTCTCCGTTAAGGTTGACGTATAGGCCGATGCCGCAAGCGTCTTTTTCGAATCGTGAATCGTACAAACTCGTCCGTTTCATCGAATCAACCCCTCTCTTTCGTACTTGTTTCGTAAGTTTCATTTTGTTCTAAATATTCTGAAAAATCAAGCGTAATGTATATTTTTATGCATAACAGAAGCTGGTTGTATTAATATTGAAAGCGCAATCACTAGCTTCATCAAGCCTTTTTTAAAAACAACTTATAATCAATAAAGAATAATTATCCATGAAACATATTAATATTTAAGTTCATAAGAACATAAAAAATAACCGCCATCTAGTGACGGTTATTTTGCGTTATTGGACAGTTTTGCGCGAATGATGGAGAAAGCCGCGAGGGCGTTTCCAAATGATGAGCCCGACGTATCCGAGCGCGAGCAAAATCAACGCACTGACGAGAACGACGTATAGCGTCGCGTTATCGATTCGGGCGAAAATGGCGATATATGCCCAAACGAATACGAGCGGATAAATGAAGTCACGGTGCCACCACATGAAGACGAGAGCGAGGACGACCCCGACCATGAGCATGAGTGATGTCCAAGCGAGTTCATCGAGACCGAGCACGGTCGTGATGCGTTCTGTCTTCATGACGACGAACACGTTGACAATCGTCGCGACCGACACCCACCCGATATAGACCGAGAAGGGAAAACGATCGAGCCAGCTCGTCGACGTCCGGAACGCCACGTGATACAGCCACGCGAGCGTCGCCAAAAAGAGCACCATCACGATGAGCGAGGCGATGAACCATTCATTCGTGAAGGCGAGGAGCCACAAACCGTTCAAAATACAGGAGACGAGAAACCCTGCCTTCATCCGGTTCGCCTGTCGATTCGCGACCGATCCTTTTTTCAATTGCAAGACGAGCCAGACGGCGAGCGCCACATAAATCAGCCCCCAAATCGAGAACGCGTAGCCGGCCGGTTTGAAGTATATGTCGATCCGGTCCGAGACGGCCGCATTATCCCCGCTCGCAAAATAGTTGATGACGACGGTCGCCAAAAACGCCAACCAATTAATCAATGGCCATTTTGATAAGTCCATACGTAGGATCTTCCGAAGAAGACCTGACACCTCCTTTATTAACATAGTTTTCTATACCCATGAGACTCCACTCATACACAAGCGAAACAAAAAAAGAGACCCTCTGTCGGGTCTCGATGTGTCAAAATTCAATTTTGTCCGGGTCTGGACCGATCCGTTCGTGTGTCGCGACCGCGTCGAGCCGCGCCATGTCATCCGCATCGAGTGCAAAGTCGAATACATCGAAATTCTCTTTGATGCGGTGTGGGGTGACCGATTTCGGGAGCGCGACGTTCCCCGTCTCAAGGTGCCAGCGCAGGACGACTTGCGCAGGCGTCTTCCCGTGCTTCTCGGCAATCTCCGCGAATACCGGGATGTCGAGGAACTTCCCTTGCATGAGCGGGCTCCACGCCTCGATTTGAATCCCTTCGTCTTGGCAATACTCGACGAGGTCCGGCTGCGGGAGTTGTGGGTGTAACTCGACTTGGTTGATGAGCGGCGTCATGAGTCCCGCCTCTTTTAACGCTTCAAGGTGATGCTCTTTAAAGTTTGAGACGCCGATCGCCTTGATTTTCCCCGCCTCATACAACTCGACGAGGTCTTTCCAAGCATCGACAAAGCCGTCGACCGGCCAGTGCAAAAGGCATAAGTCCAAGTGATCGGTCTCAAGACGCGCGAGCGACTCAGCGAACGCTTCCTTCGTCCGTCCTTGACGGATGTCCTCGTTCCAAATCTTCGAAGTCAAAAAGATGTCGGCACGATTGACGCCTGAAGCCGCGATCCCCTTGGCCACGCCCTCTTCGTTTTTATAGACGGCTGCCGTATCGATGTGACGGTAACCGACTTTCAACGCCTCAGCGACCGCTTCGGGTGCCTCGGTCTCGTTATCGACTTGCCAGACGCCGAATCCAATCATCGGGATTTGGACGCCATTTCGTAACGTTGCGAATTGCATATCATCATTCCCCTTTCAACTGTTCGAGCTGATTGTATCATACCCGACATCTTATTCCGAAAAACTAAATCGTCAAATCTTTCCGGGTGAAGCGGGTGTAGCAAGCTGACGCAGCAACGAGGAGCAATCCACTTAACAAAAGTAGCGACAGGACGGGCACGTCCCCTTGAACTTGGGCGTTGGCATCAAACAGCGAGAACAGTGACAAGCGCTCGAGCCACTCGAGCCGCTCACTGAAACCAGAGAAGATATTCGCGATCAAGAAGAGGGCGAACAACCCGCCAGTCACCATGTAAGAACGATTGCTGTCGTCGAACAGACTCGCGAGCATATAGGCGAGAGCACCGAGAACGAGTAAAATGAGACCCGCGTTCAATTGTAGCGTCCACAGGACACCGTAATCGATTGCCAAGTCAAACAACACGTCAGCGAGTGTCAGGCTCAATCCGTTCAACCCGACGAACAGAACCGTGGCGATGAGCAAGACGACGAGGCTCGCCGAAACGTAAGCACGTCTTGAGATCGGTGCCGCCATGAACAACATGACCTCTCCCGAATCGACCGGTTTGCCCATGAGCCGTGAGGCAAACGTGAGCGCGAACAGAATCGCCAGGACGTAAAAGATGAGGCCGTAGTAGTTGCCCCCAAGCAAGTTGATGACGTTGTCCATCGCGAGAGTCGGATCGATTTTAAACACGTCGAGCAACTCGGGTGGCAACGATTCGAGCTTCCCTTCGATCAACCCAGTCTCTTTGATGGACGGAAAGACGGACGCCAAGAAGAACAAATACAGGCTCGTCCCGATCGAGTAACCTAAAATCCAGCTCCGGTTTTGTTTAAGCAGCGATGCGATCAATACCATTTACGTCGCCTCCCCATAATATTGCATGAACATTTGCTCGAGTTCGTCGGCTCCGCTCGTGAGCGACTCCACTTCAAATTGTGTCAACGTAGCGAGAAATACGTTCAGTTCTTCCGGACTTGAGATCGAGACGTCAACGTTTCGACCATCGCGTGTCCCAATGCGTGCCGCCAGCAAGCCCGCGTCGGTCTCACTTTTCAATCCAACCTGATACGTCTTCACACTTCTGCGCTTCAGTTCGTTCATCTCGGATTCAATGATGATCCGTCCGTCTCGGATGAGTGCGGCCCGGTCACACGTCTTCTCCATCTCCGGGAAGTGGTGGGAGCTCATCAAGATGGCTTTCCCGGCCGCCTTCTCGGCGAGCACCCATTCGACGAGCCGCTCTTGCATGAGCGGATCGAGCCCGCTCGTCGGCTCGTCCAATAAATAAACGGGAGCATCTTTCATGAAACACGTGACGATTGCTAGCTTTTGCTTCATCCCTTTTGACATTTTTCGGACTTTTAACGTCGTATCGAACGCAAAAATTTGGCGCAGGTGTGTCTCGCGCTCAAGACTCGTTTCATGCAGACGACTAGTTAGCCGAATGATTTCTTCCCCCGTCATGTCTTGCGGGTAGTTGATCTCGCCGGGCAAGTAACCGACGTGCGCCTTGACCGTCTCGCTCTCGCGCCAACAATCGTAGCCCATAATCGTCGCTTTACCAGAATCGGCATGAAGCAGTCCCATCAAGTGACGAATCGCCGTCGATTTTCCTGCTCCGTTCGGACCAATAAATCCAAAGACGGTGCCTCGTTCGACTGTCAACGAGACGTCAAAGATCCCGTGCGAGGCGTCGAACCGCTTCGTCAATCGCTCGATGTGAATCATGTGTATCCCCCCTACTTTTGAAATATATGAACTTTATGATTACAAAACTAGTATATCACGTTATTTTTTGAAATGGAAATGGTATATTGATTACAAAATAACAGAAGTGAGGGTTGCTGATGGACGGTTTCACGAAACGGACCGAGGAGAAACGCCGGGCCATTCTCGAGGCTGCTCGCACGTTGATGAAACAAGAACAGTCGCGCTTCACGATTCACGAGCTCGCGCGTGCCGCCTCTGTCTCCCCTGTCTCGATTTACAATTACTTCGGCTCAAAAGAGCAAGTCATCCTGCACGTCCTCACTCGCCTGACCGAAAAAGAAATGAGTTGGATTGAGCAACGGATCGAGGCGCAAGTGCCGTTTGAAGAGTTATTGATCGACATCTTAAGACGGAAAATCGAATCGGCCGGATTGTTCGACGATACGGTGTTGGCAATCGTCACGACCGACCCGTCGTGGCAACAACTTGCAGCCCGCGGGTACGCCGCGTTTCGAAACTTGATCGAGTACGGCAAGATGACCGGAGCGGTCGACCCGGACATCTCGACCGACGCCTATTTACGCTACGTTCAATTGATGCAACAAGCTATCTTGTCAGACCCTAAGCTGTCGACGGCACAGATGACCGACACGATGCACGAATATTTTCATTTTTTCCTCCACGGCATCATGCGTAAAAACAACTAAAAAGTCGCCTTCTCCTTCTGATCCGTTCAAGAAGTGATAGGCGACTTTTTTATATGCCGATATCGTATGGAAATGATTCTACTCTTGAAGTTCAGGGGGGATGTACGAATCAACATCCAATTCATCTCCGCAGGCGATGATCAGTTCCGAACTTTCAGGTGTCATAAAGACACCCATGCGTTGACAAACTAAGCCTTCCATCATCGGTTCAATATGCTCGTGTCTCCCGACTTGGAAGCGGTGTGCCATCCGAACCAACTCTGTGCCGAGACCAATCATGGCATTTCGGCTCAATGAGATCATCACCTTGCTTTGCGGGCTGACGTTTACCCACGACTCATCAAATACCATGACCGTGCCTACATTATCCGCCAACTGCTCGAATTCATCATTTTCATCGTCAATCAAATCAAATTCGTACCGCACTCGTTCACTTCCTTTCGTCAATCAGCTGTCTTCCGTTTTAAACACCGAGTCCGCAATCGGATAGAGCGACATGTCGAGCTCACAGTCCCCTGTCAAGACGAGGTCGGCGAGTACTTTCCCGATGTACGGACCGACCGTCAAGCCGGACGACCCTAGACCATTTGCAACGAGCAACTGATTCGCTCCCGGCACGCGGCCGAGAATCGGAATCGAGTTCGGGGTGACCGGACGGAAGCCGACCCGCGTCTCAATCAGTTCGGCCTCGGCAAGTCCTGGTGCCGATTCGAGCCCTTTCGAGAGCACTTCATGAATCCCGACCGCTGTCGGCCGTGCGTCAAACGCCTTGCCCCGCTCGTGCGTCGATCCGATGACGATGCGCCCGTCTTCAAATCCGAGCAAATAGCGGCGCCGCGGCGGCATGACGACCGGCCAATCGGACGCATCCGTCTGCGGTAGCTGCACGTGCACGATTTGTGCCTTCTCGCCGGAGACACGGGCCGTGTAACCAATCGGCTCCATCAACTCGGGCAACCACGCCCCACAGGCGAGCACGATCTCGTCCGCCTCATAGCGGACACCGTCACATTCCACATGATATCCGTCCGTTTCAACGAGAACGGCAGAACCGTCAATCAAGGTGACACCTCGTTTCACGGCCACCCGCTCCAGGGCCGCTCTCAACTTCTCTCCATCGACGCGAGCCCCGCCTTCAACGAGGAGGGCGTCGTACTCATCAGACAACGGGGGGAATCGTGTTTTCGCTTCTTCAGCCGTCATCCGGGTCAAGTCACCGATTTCCGGTGCTTCTTCCCGGCGCAGCGCCGTCCGTTCGAGCATCTCGTTCAACTTCTTATCTTCATGTAAAGCGAGCGTGCCGACACGTTTGTAGCCGGTCTCTGTCTCGCCTTCTCGCTTCAAGTCGTCGACGATGGTCGCATAGTAGCGGGCACCGCCTTTAGCGAGCGCATACCACGCCTTGTTGCGGCGCTGGGCGATCCACGGGCAGACGATGCCTGCCGCGGCGTCG
Source organism: Exiguobacterium sp. (assembly GCF_020832205.1). Classification (GTDB taxonomy): domain Bacteria; phylum Bacillota; class Bacilli; order Exiguobacteriales; family Exiguobacteriaceae; genus Exiguobacterium. Next base: position 29,708 of record NZ_JAFIFD010000048.1, read on the forward strand.
GTCGCCCGTCCGACTTCTTTTCTGTCAATGACGGTGACATCGGCTTTGCCCGCCAAATGATATGCGGCCGAGATACCGACGATCCCGGAACCGATGATGACTACTTTCTTCATACGTTTCGCCCTCAAAAAATGAAGGCATTCACATCCTTTCCTATCTTCCTGAAAAAATCACCGGCCTTGTGGCCGATGATTTTTAGTCGCGCATGGCGAGTCGATACAATAAGTCGAGCAACTCGATATAGAGCCAGATGAGCGTCACGATCAAACCGAACGCGGCCACCCACTCGAGGTGCTTCGGTGCCCGGTCTTCGACTTGGCGTGCGATGTAATCGAAGTCGAGGACGAGCGCGAGCGACGCGATGATGACGATCACGAACTGGACTCCGATTGCGAGCGGTGATGAACCCGTCATGAACGGTAGCCCTGCTCCGAAGAAACTCATCCCGATTTGGAAGAGATAAAGGAGCATGACCGTAAAGATGGCGGCCATGATCCCAGCGCGGAACTTTTGCGTCACTTTGACGAGTCCCGTCGAGTAGACGAACCACATCGCGAAAGCGACGACGAACGTCGTCAATACGGCACGACCGACGATGCCTGGCACCATCGCTTCAAAGAAGTACGAAATCGTCCCGACGAATACGCCTTCGACGATCCCGTAGAGCGGGGCGACGACAGGTGCCGTGTGCGGTTTGAACATGATGACGAGCGCGAGCAATAGCCCGAGGATGAGCGACCCGATCATGAGCGGGAAGAGAAGTCCTTCTCCGATGGTCGGAACGAGCGACCATGTCGCTCCTGCCGTCGCTGTGACGAGCATGAGCAACATGAAGATTTTAGACCACGTACCGGCTTTCGTCATCGGTGCGGTCGCATAAGAAGACGTCTCCATCGATTTACGGAGAATTGGATTTGATTTAAGGTTCAACGTTCGTAAGCTCCTTTATGAGTTGTTCAGCGCTTCGCCATCACATCGATGAAGGCGCGCATATAATCTGGTAAATCAGGTGGACGACGACTCGAGACGATATGGCCATCGACGACGACCGGCTCGTCATGCCAGATCGCGCCTGCGTTTTCCATGTCGTCTTTAATGCCTGGCGTGCTTGTTACGTTGACACCTTTAAGAATGTCAGCGGAAATGAGCACCCAGCCGGCATGGCAGATTTGACCGATCGGACGTTTTTGTTCATGCATATAACGGACGAACCCTTTCACCGAGTCAAACCGGCGCAATAAGTCCGGTGACCAGCCTCCTGGGACGAGCAACGCATCAAATGACGTGATGTCCACGTCTTCGAACGCGACGTCAGACTTTGCAGGCACGCCATATTTACCCGTGTAGACGTGCGCACCTTTTTCCCCGGCAAGGATGACGTTCGCGCCTTCCTCACGTAAGCGGTGAATCGGATACCACAGTTCTAAATCTTCAAAATCGTCACTGACGATTTGCAGGATATTCATACCTTGTAATTTCATCGAACCCCTCCCTTTCATTGTCTTTCACAAGTATACCCTATAAGCAACGTGGCGAAAACAAAGACTATCGACGAAACGCACGCCTATAAGCTTTACTTTTATCTGTCCAATCAATCCGTTCGCGTCACTGTCACGATGACGTTTCCGACTTTCCCGCCCGCATCAACGTAGCGATGGGCCGAGGCGATGTCCTCGAGCGGATATATCGAGTCAATGACGGCTCTCACATGTCCCGATTCGAACAGTTCGTTCAGGAAAGTCAGGTCCTCTTTCCGTTCACTAGAGACACCTTGACCAGCTACGGAACTAAACTTTCCGTGGTCACTCATATGCTTACGGGCCATCCGTTTATCGATTTTACCGGCCGCATCAAACACGGCGTCATACATAGTCAAGTCGTTATCGTATCCTGCTTTTGTATGATCGACCACAACGTCTGCCCCCAAACTTCTCACGAGTTCGAAATTCCGCTCCCTACAGACAGCCGTCACGTGGGCCCCGTAATATTTCGCGATTTGAACGGCCATTGAACCGACTGCACCGGAAGCCCCGTAAATCAATACGGTCTTCGCTTGTTCGATGCTCACTTTACGCAAAAAATGAAGGGCTGTCGTCCCGCCGAACGGTAGGTATGCCGCTTCGACATAGCTAGCGTTTTGAGGCATGAGCTCAACACACTTACTCTCTTTGACACACGCGTATTCGGCGTATCCTCCGAATCGCATCCCGGTCAACGCATAGACGCGGTCTCCGACCTTGAAGTGCTCGACGCGTCTGCCCGTCTCAACGACTTCCCCTGCCAAGACGACACCTAAGATCGGCTGTCGCGGCGCCTTGAAACCTATGACGACCCGCATCGGAAGCTTACCGACTGCCGGCACATCGAGTGCTCGTAGGCGGCGGTCCCCTGAATGGACGGCCGTGGTATGGACTTTAATCAACAAATCAAAGTCTTTTGGCACAGGCTTGTCCACCACTTGAAGCTGTAGCACATCCGGCGGCCCATATGCGGTACAAATCACTGCTCTCATTGTAACCCTCCTTTTCGTGCCTGAAGTTGTTACTAATGAATTCACCGTTTCAACAAAAGATAATCAAATGAAAAAGTCACCTCGTTCACAGGATGTCATTACTTATGAAACGAGCTGAGGAATATGAACGATTGCTGAAAGAAAAGCTGTTGATTCGAAGGGCCGCCCCTATTCCTCTCGATAAAGAGTATTCATATTACTTTTGGAAAAGATTCCAACTTAATCGGGTACAATAAGATTGATGCCTCAATCAACTATTGAAGGAGACTTAATATGACTACGTACTACTATCTAGGCTGGTTCAACAATTTCTTCCCAAAAGATTTGGCACATGCATTATCTCGAGATACGACGACTCGTCATTCGCTCGTGATGATCAGCTCGAATCCTGCCTCCAGTTCGGTAAATGGCTTCACCGAACTGTCTTGGTTAGAGGATGCGGGAATTTTTTTTGACGAGTACCATCTAATCAATTATGAAGTGGAGCAGGAAGAGGCTAAACGCCGGATTAGTGATGCTTCGGCGATTTTCTTATTAGGTGGGGACACTGTAAAACAAAACTCGTTTTTATATGAGTACGATTTATTAGAGTTGATTCAATCTAATGGTGGTATTGTCATCGGAGCCAGTGCAGGCGCTATCAATATGTCTTCGAAATGGGTTTGCTCCCCAAACTTAGGTCATTTGACTTCCGCAACAACGATTTACAACGGCCTGGCATTTCATAACTTTTCCGTTCTCTCCCACTTCGATCTGGAACACAATATGGATGTAGTCAAACAAGAACTCGCCCTTTTATCCGATGAGTTGCCGGTTTTTGTGTCCAACAAAGACTGTGCGATTCGGGTTCAAGAAAATAGAATTGAGATTTTTGGAGATGTGTATCTATACTCTCAACAAAACATGACGAAGCTAACTGAGCGCGTCCATTCCGTCACGGACTTCCCATCCCCGCTCTAAAATACGTTTGCTCAAGAAAGCGACGTACTTCCAGACAATAAATCTGTATATAGAAATCGTAACGTTTTGTCATCAATATATTGTGTTATAATGAGTGCGACTTTTTGTTAACTTTTAACGAGAAAGGGGACTTCCCACATGAAACAATATCACGATTTATGCACCCACATCCTCGAGCACGGTGTCGTCAAAGAGGACCGGACCGGTACCGGCACGACGAGCGTATTCGGCTATCAAATGCGTTTCAACCTTCAGGACGGGTTTCCCCTCATCACGACGAAAAAACTACATACCCGTTCGATTATCCATGAACTGCTTTGGTTCATTTCAGGCGACACGAACGTCCGTTACCTGCAAGACAATGGAGTCCGCATTTGGAACGAGTGGGCCGATGAGGACGGCAACCTCGGTCCCGTCTACGGTGCCCAGTGGCGATCGTTCCCGAAACCCGACGGCTCGAGCGTCGATCAGCTCGCGGAAGTGATTGAACAGATCAAGACGAACCCCGATTCACGTCGCCTCGTCGTATCGGCTTGGAACCCAGGTCAACTGAAAGATATGGCGCTCCCGCCGTGCCATTTGTTGTTCCAATTTTATGTCGCGGACGGGAAGTTATCGTGCCAGCTGTATCAACGAAGCGCTGACACGTTCCTCGGTGTCCCGTTCAATATCGCGTCTTACGCCTTGTTGACGCATATGGTCGCGCACGTCACGAACCTTGAAGTCGGCGATTTCGTCCATACGCTCGGCGATGCGCACATCTATCATAACCACCTCGAGCAAGTGAAACTCCAGTTGACACGTGAGCCGCGTCCGCTCCCGAAACTTAACATTTTACGGGACGTCTCATCGATCGAAGACTTCCGTTTTGAAGACTTCGAGATCGTCGATTATGACCCGCATCCCCACATAAAAGGAGCCGTCAGCGTATGATCATCCACGTCGTCGCCTACGGATCAAATCGGGAGATCGGAAAAGATAACGGCTTGTTATGGAACCTTCCTGACGACTTGAAACAGTTTAAAGCGATCACGACCGGCCAGACGATCGTGATGGGCCGAAAGACGTACGAATCAATCGGCCGGCCCTTGCCGAACCGACGCAACATCGTCGTCACCTCGGATGAAACGTTCCGAGCTGACGGCGTCGAAGTATGGCACGACCTCGATCGGCTCCGCAATGAAGCCACGTCTGAAGATTTCTATATCATCGGCGGAGCGACGCTGTATGAACAGACGATGCCGATCACAGACCGCTTTTATGTGACAGAAGTCGACGGGGCGTTCGAGGCGGATACGTTTTATCCGGAACTCCCTGACGTCGTGGTCACGCGCTTTCAGGCTCACCCTGCCGACGACCGCCACGCGTACAGCTTCACCTTTTATCAATACGACAAAAAAGACATCGATTGAGTTCGATGTCTTTTTTAGTCCGGCAACTTTTCGAGCCACTGTTCAATTTTTTCGGTGATGACGTCTTCTCCGTCCGATTCGGACACATCATCGTAAAGCCCGAGTTCCGCGGCGGTGCGGGCCGTCACCGCAAGGATATGACTGTACTTCCCGCGTTGCTCTTTCACGGCGGACAATGTCCGCGCCTCATTCGAACCGGATTCGTCCAAAATGAACATCTCGACATGATCGTTACAGACGTAAGCCCCGTATGGCCGATACACGACCTCGTAACGACGGTGCTGTTTAGGCAACTGGTCAGCCAAAAGCGCATATTTTTTTGAACTCATCGTGACATAAGCAAGGCGTTTCTCATCCCGGACTGCCGTCGAGTAGCGGATGATGCGGTTGCGACCGTCCCGTTTCGCCTTGTAGAGCGCTTCGTCCGCATACGCACACCATTCTCCTAGCGTCATCCCGAGTTGACAGACACGGGTATACCCGATTGACACCGTCACATGATGCTCGTACGGGAACGTCATTTGTTCGATCCGAGTCCGTACCCGTTCAAGGACCGCATCGACGACGGCCCGGTCCGAGACGTTCAAGATGATGAGAAACTCCTCACCTCCGTAACGAATCAACTCGTCGCTCGATCGGATCGCAAGCCGAATCTCTTCGGCGACACGGTGGAGCACTTCGTCCCCGTAAGCGTGACCGAACGTATCGTTCAATTGCTTGAAGTGATCAATGTCCAATAAAGCGAGCGTAAAACTTTCTCCAGAGCGTTCGAGCCGGGACATGAAACGACCGAACGTCGCTTTCAAATATTTGCGGTTGAAGGCGCCGGTCAACTCATCGACGAGCAGCGCGTTCGAGACGAGTCGTGCTTTTTCGATGTGCAATCCGAGACGGACGAGCCGCTCTTCCATCGGGATCCACGATTCCCAATAATCATCGAAGCCATATGAGTAAGCGGCAAGACGATAATGTTCGTTCGTCCCGATGACGATGAGCGGGACGTAAAGTTTCTTCATTTTGCTGACAAACGATTGGATGTCGCGTTCGAGGAAATTCGGCCATAGCTCCACATCCATGATGATCGCTTTCGGCACGTCTTCATAGTCGTATTCGACGGCTTCTTCCAACGTTTGTAGAAACACCGGTCTTGCCCCGAGCTTCTCGACGCGCGGTTTATATCGGCTGAACGTCGACAAGCTCGCCGCCAACACGAGAACGAGATCCTCATCTTCTTGATCGATTCCGAGAATCGTATGTATGTAACGCTTAACCGGTGCAAGCAACGCGTTCGCTTCCGCCTGGGATAAGACGGGCGGTAAATCACGGACTTCCGACTCGACCCGGCTAAAAATCTCAAGCAAGTGCATCAGCCGCCGCTTCCGGACTTCCGCCTTCACCCAAGCCAACAGAAACTCGATATCCTGTGTCGGAATCTGTCGTGCCTCCGTCAGTTTCGTTAATATATCGTGTACGCGATCTGTAGGTTGATGCTCCATTCCCGACCCCCCAGTTTCGTTCTTCCCGAAATTCGCTTCTGTCTTCGATTATGCGACTTCCTCCACGAAAATACAACTATTTCCTCATTTCCTTCCTATTGTTTGACATATAGTTAGTACTTACGTCCTAAAATAACGAAAGAGAAAGGCGACTCTTCGGCCGCCCTTCTCTTATTTTTCCACTTTTAAGTTCGGAGACGTCATCTCTTCCGGACGAATCCACTTGTCAAATTGTTCCTCGGTCAAGAGGCCAGTTTCAAGCGCGGCTTCTTTAAGTGATGTCCCTTGGCGATGGGCCAATTTAGCAATTTTCGCTGCATTCTCATAACCGATGTGCGGATTGAGCGCCGTGACGAGCATGAGTGAGCGGTCCACGTTATGGGCGATCACATCCAAATCAGGCTCGATACCGACCGCACAATGCTCATCGAACGAATGAAGACTATCCGTCAACAAACGGCACGTTTGCAAAAAGTTGTACATGATGACCGGTTTGAACACGTTCAACTCAAAATTCCCTTGGCTCGCGCCGAACCCGATCGTCGCATCGTTTCCGAGCACTTGAGCCGCGACCATCGTCAACGCCTCGCTCTGCGTCGGGTTCACTTTACCCGGCATGATCGAGCTGCCCGGTTCATTTTCAGGAATCGTGATTTCGCCGATACCGGCACGCGGGCCAGAAGCGAGCCAACGGACGTCGTTGGCGATCTTCATCGCATCCATGGCGAGTGCTTTCAACGCCCCATGGGTGAATACGAGTTGGTCGTGGCTCGTGAGCGCATGGAACTTGTTCACTGCGGTCACGAATTGTTTTCCGGTCTCCTCAGAAATTTTAGCCGCGACGACTTCCCCGAACTTCGGATGGGCGTTGATGCCTGTCCCGACCGCTGTTCCCCCGAGAGCGAGTTCCGTCAACGGGTCGAGCGTCCGTTCGATCATCTGTTTCGATAGCTCGAGCATCCGGACCCAACCGCTGATCTCTTGGCCGAGCGTGACCGGTGTCGCGTCTTGCAAATGGGTACGACCAATTTTGACGACGTCCATGTACGCCTCCGCTTTTTTGTCGAGCGTCGCATGGAGCGCCTCAATCGCCGGCAGCACTTTGTCTTCGACCGCGAGGATGGCCGCGATGTGCATCGCTGTCGGATACGTGTCGTTTGAACTCTGCGATTTATTGACGTCGTCGTTCGGGTGGATCGTGATTGATTGGCCGCGTGCTTTCAACTTGTCGTTCGCCAAGTGGGCGATGACTTCGTTGACGTTCATGTTCGATTGCGTGCCTGAGCCTGTCTGCCAGACGACGAGCGGAAACTCGGCGTCGTGTTCGCCCGCTACGATCTCGTCAGCGACTTCGGCGATGACGTCTGCCTTATCCTGCTCGAGAACACCTAGTTCAGCGTTGGCCAAAGCCGCGCCTTTTTTCAAGATCGCGAACGCGTGGACGACCTCAAGCGGCATTTTTTCTGTCCCGATTTTAAAGTTTTGTAAGCTTCGTTGTGTTTGCGCGCCCCATTTCGCTGAAGCTGGAACGTTGATTTCCCCCATCGTGTCCCTTTCGATCCGATATTCCATGAAAATTCCCCCTCTTTTTTTGACTACGCTTTCATTCTAGCGAAACTTATGTGAAAAAGAAACGGGCGTATCGTCAAATGTAAAAAAAGTCGAGACCATGTCCCGACTTTTCCAATCAATCACTTGATAGCGCCTGTTTGGCGATGCGATCCGCCTTGTTTTCACTACGTGGCACCCATTTGATGAACGTGACGGGCAAGTCATCATAGGCGATGAGCGCCTTAAGAAAAAGTGGTTTGACCGAATGATCTTTCAAAAACCGTTGTTCCAGTGCTCGGACGATCGTCTCGGCGTCCGAATGGAGCATGAACGTCGTCTCCCCCTCAAGGCGATGCGCGTGTTCGAGGGCGAAACCGAGCGCGGCGAGTTCAGCTTGTGCACTCGTCAGCCCTGAAGTCTTTCGGGTATGGGTGCTGACCATACCGTCCGACGTCTTCACCCAGACACCGAGGCCGATCGCACCCGTCTGTTGATTCGTCGCCGCATCAAAATAGATGTGAACCAAACCGGTACGCCTCCCAGTCTGTCTCGATCGGCGCATGCACGTCGATCAAGGACAGTCGCTTTGACAACAACGCGACTTGTTCTTGTCCGTCGAGTTTCTTCGAATACTTCCTATGCGCGTCGAGCAATTGCTCGTTCTTCAGACGTTCATACAAGAGCTCGACAGTGTCGTACGTTTGGACGAGCAACGTAGCCGTCTTCGGCCCGATGCCGCGCACGCCCGGAATATTGTCTGACGCATCGCCTTGAAGCGCCTTCACATCCACGAACTGGAGCGGTTTGACACCATACGTTGACTCGAACAGCTCCCGGTTCATGAGCAGTTCTTCTCCTTTTTTCGGAACGATTTGGTAAACGTTCGCTGACAGCAACTGGTGTAAATCCCGGTCCGATGAATAGAGGAATGACTCCCCTGGGAATGCTGTCGCCACTGCGCCCATCAAATCGTCCGCCTCATAGCCAGCAAGCTCGGATTGGAATATGCCGCGCTCCGTTAAAGCGGCCCGCAGCTTCACGTAGTCATCGAACAACGGTTCAGGTAATCCGGTCCGCGTCGCTTTATAGTCCGGGAACATGGCGAAGCGATGGGTCGATTCACGAGGCCCGTCCCAGAAGAAGGCGATGTGAGTGAAGTCGTTCGTCCACCCGTCGACTTTCCGAATCAATCCTTTTACGGTCACGTCGGGGTCCTGCGCACGACGACGTTCCGTCGCGAAATAATAACGCGACAGCAAGTTAAAGCCATCCACTAGCATAAGTTTCACGTTTGATTCACCTCACATGCTTTTAATCCTCGCTCGAGCGCGTCTCGGTCGAGTTCTTTCCCAATCCAGACGAACACCGAACGGGAGTCTTCGCTCGATTCGTTCGCGAACGTCGCACCCATCAACTGATTGGTGGCCTGGACGATATATTTTGATGCTTCCCCATCAAGTCGCACGATCGCCTTCAACCGATAAAGTTGATCCTCATAGTGCATGAGCACTTCTCGGACGTAACGCGTGACGCGTTCTCGCGAAAGCGGAACATCTGTCGTCAGTGTGACGGCACGGAGCGTAGCGACCGATCCGTATCCTTCCGTCAACGCCGACAGCTGTCTCTCGTCGACACGTGACAATTGGAACGTGTTCTCGAGTAAATCATAATCACCCTCGGTCGCAACGGTCTCGACGACACGAACGGTCGGATTGATCGTCCGTATCCGTTCATGTGCTTGACTGAGCACCGCTTCGTCCACGAGATCGGTCTTGTTCAATAAGATCATGTCCGCGTAAGCGATTTGATGAATCCCTTCTATAAACAGTTCACGGTCCATTTGGCTCGCGTCGACGACCGTCAAAATCGCGGTCAATTTGAAATGGGACCGTAAATAATCATCGTAATAAATCGTCTGGATAATCGGGGCCGGGTCGGCGACTCCTGTCGTCTCAATGACGACGCGGTCGAACGACTTGTCACGAGCCGCGAGTCGATAAAACGTCTTACTTAAATCGTTTTGAATCGAGCAGCAAATACATCCGTTAGACAGTTCTATTTGTTCTTGGTCCATTTGAACGATCAATTGTTCGTCGAGGTTGACCGAACCGAGCTCGTTGACGATGAGCAAAATCCGCTCATTCGTCGCCGCGAGCAATCGATTCATGTAGGTTGTTTTACCGGCACCTAAAAAGCCGGTCACTAATTGCACGGGAATCATCACGCATACCTCACTTCATAGATTGTCATGGACTCGTGCCCACTTTTCGTAACGGGCGTCGAGCAAGTCGATCAAGTGCAGGAGCCAGCCTTCCGTCGTCGCCGGGAGCACGCTCGATCCCCATTCTCGCTTCCCGTGGTGCGATAAGATCATGTGCCAGATCCGGTGATGGACGTCGAGCGGCAACACGACGCCCGCGCTGCGTTGACTCTTCTCGAACAAGAGCCCGCCATACGGCATATGGCCAATCAAACTTCCCATCGGATTGATCGAGATTCCTGTCGTCTCACTCGTCCCACTGACGGCGAACAACTCTTCGAATCGCCGTGGCGACGACAGCAAATGACTATACTCATACAACTTGCCGATATCATGGAACAAAATGCCGAGGGCAAGCTCGTCCCAACGCAACGGCTCTTTTAACTCAGCGATCGCCTCACACGCCGCGTAGAGCGACTCGAACGTCCCGCGGAACGCTTGCTCGACTTTTACACCGTTCATCGTATTCCATACGTCTACTTTGTGCAACTGCTCGGCTTCTTTCAACACACGGAAAACCGTCGCCAAGTAATCGTCCTGCTCTTGGATCCGATAACCGAGCCGGAGCATACATGTCGTATGCTTCAGCAGGCCGCCTGCGTAATTATGATGATGGTATAAGGCAGCCGGGGCCAATACGAAATCGTCCCACACATCATCGAGAAGGGCGTGAGCGATTTTCTGAGCGTCAGGAGACAGAGTGGAAAGGAGCGCGAATAGCTCTTCTGCGAACGCTTCAATCGTCTCCTCACCCGGCAATCCCGGCAGCAACGACACCGCCTCGTCACGCGAGATCGGTTGCACTTTGTCGATCGTGATCGACTTGGCTCCGTCCGGCTTCGGATAGACATCGATTTTCCCTGACAGTTCGACGACCCCCGATTCGTAAATCGGGAGAAGTTGATCTTCGTTTCCGCGCAACCAATGCTTGGCTCGAATCAATCCGCTCGCCGTCGTCACGCTCAGTTGGAGCCACTTCGCCCCGGATTTCCCTTCACGAACCTCGACCGTACTGACGAGCGCCTTCGTTTGAACAGGTGTCCCGTCGGTAAGATCCGTCAAACGTTCATCGGACTTCTCCATTGTCGGGATTCGATACGTCTGTCGGTCGAACGTGCCTCCTAAGACTGGATCGATTTGTTGATAATAATTCATGTTAGCCCCTCCTTCACATCTGTGCCCATTGTACCGTTTTTTACACGAGCAGGCGAACATACTTTCGTTACAGGTAGGAAAATCTGTTTGAAATATTGAAAGCGCTTACTTTTATTGGTACGATAGAGATAGTTCGAAAAAGGGGGAATCGACATGATTTCATTAATTGATACGTATGAACGTCTCATCGCGACAGGGGAAGCGACACGTTATGCGAACGACCATCCGACGATTCAACATATTTTAGATGCGGCCGCCTGCCCGGTGCCTGAAGCCGAGCTTGAGCAAGCCGTCACCGGTCATGCCGGTAATCCATATACGCATGACTCAGTGCTTGATTCAGTGATCGAGCACGAGTTGAAAGGGGCGATGGCAGCGCTCATCGTCACGGGTTACCCGATTCAAACGCCGCTCGCGAAAGCGGTCGTGTTATCGGCGTTCGCCCGGACGAACCGGATGAACATCGAGAAGTTCAAAGAGCTCGGCCATGCCGACTTGCTCGTCCGGATTCAAGCAGCGGAACGCGCTTGGAAGCGGACGTTCGCCCATCTGTACCGCTCGGCACCAGCACAACTGTGCGACCAACTCGAGTCGATTCTCGGCGGTTGCGCGATCCATCGTGTCCTCGAGGCAATCGATCACGACCCGAACGTAAAAACGGCATAAGAAAAGAGCGGTCCCCGGGCCGCTCTTTTCTTATGCTTTCATCAACCTTCTGTCACTTCGACCGCATCCGGCTCATACAGTGTGACGTTACGCGCCGGCGAGAACGTCGAGATCGCATGCTTGTAAATCAACTGTTGCCGTCCCTCTGACTCGACGATGACGGTGAAGTTGTCAAACGACTTGATGACTCCCCGAATTTGAAACCCGCTTACTAAAAACACGGTCGTCGGCACCATTTCTTTGCGTAACTGGTTTAAAAAGTGGTCTTGGATGTTATAGCTTGCCTTCATGTTGCATTCCCCCTAGTCTATGTCTCTTTCAAATAATCGGAATTTTCGAAAAAACCCCTCAACCTCATCATAAATATTTTTATACGATAGTTCAAATGATTTTCTTCCCATATCTACCCAAATCCCATCAAATTGATGGCGGAACCACGTCAATTGTCGTTTGGCGAACTGGCGCGTGTGTTGTTTCAGCGTTTCGCGCATTCGTTCTTCGGACATACGCCCTTCGACGAAAGGCACGACTTCCTTATAACCGATCGCTCGCATCGCCTGGGTGTCCCCGTAACCTGAGTCGAGAAGCCGAGTCACTTCTTCAACGAGCCCAGAGGCGAGCATCATATCGACCCGTTCGTTGATCCGTTCGTATAACACGTCACGATCGGCGTGTAAGACGAACAGCTTGTATGCGTAGTGTTCGGATGGTGCGCTGTCCATCGCTTGAACATCTCCTTTTAGTGCCACTTCTAGCGCTCGGATGACGCGGCGGACGTTATTCGGATGGATGAGTTCGGCTCGTCTCGGGTCGAGGGCGCGCAACCGGTCATGTAACGCTGCAGCGCCATGTTGTTCCGCCTCTTGCTCGAGCTCCGCACGCAACGCCTCGTCGACCGGACGTTCCGTGAACTCATAGTCGTAAAGAATCGCCCGGATGTATAAACCAGTGCCACCAACTAAAATCGGCAGCTTGCCGCGCGCATAAATATCGTCAATCGCCGCACGGGCGAGCTGTTGAAACTTGGCGACACTCATCGGCTCATCCGGATCACAGATGTCAATCAAGTGGTGCGGGATGCCCTCCGCTTCCTCGACCGTCACTTTGGCCGAACCGATGTCCATCCCCCGATACACTTGAACCGAATCTCCTGAGACGATCTCACCGTTGAACGCTTTCGCCAGCTCGATTCCGGTCTTCGTTTTACCGACCGCCGTCGGTCCGACGATCACGATGACTGGTGTTTTTTCCATCTTGCTCACTCCTCAAACGAAAGACCGTTTCTGTAAGGAAACGGTCTGTCAAATTCTTCGTTTAATTGTATCATCAAATACGACGGCAAACAGCATCCATCCACATAATAGTAGCCCGAGCAACAAAATTAATCCATCACTCATGTATGTCCGCCTCCTTTTCTTTCTCATTCCCGATTTTCACACTTTAGACACAAATTAACACGCACAAAAAAAGACGCTCACGAGGAGCGCCTATCATGAAGTCGCTTCGACGAGACGACGTTGCCGCCAAATCGTCAAGCTGAAGTACAGCACAGCCGTGCCACTCGCTGCCCACCAGATGACCGTGTAGAGCGGAGTCATCAATCCGGCGAGACCGACCATCGCAGGTACGATCAACGTGAGCCAGGCGAGGACGAGCGCGACGCGAGCAGTCAACGCATCGACAGGACGACCGAGTCCCATGCCGAGGAAGAAGAGTGCCCACAGGAACGCCCAAAACGTCCACATCGCCCCGTCCACAAAGTCGGCACGTCCAAAGCCGATTCCTGCGTAAAACAGTGCTGCGATTGCGACGAAGAGTGAGAACCAACCGACGCCTCGCCCGTCCATGTTAAACAAGAACGTCACGCCGACATACAAGTACGTGAAGGCGAACAAATAAATGCCAGCATAACCGAATACTTCTGCCGGTGCGGCGTTGACGACGAGCCACGTCGCGATGAATGACTGCAAGACACCGGTGAATAGGCTGAACACACCCGCACTCTTCACATCAACTTTTCCTAACATGACGAGGCTGTTTAAAAACAACGCTACGCCCCCAAACAACAAACTGATATTCCCCACGCTCATTACTCCTTTGTACAGATGTCTGACGTCTTTCGATATATCCACTGTACTGTGAATTCGTTTTCAACGCAAGAGGGGAAATTGTTGTTCACGAGGACGTCAAACTTCATTCGTCTTGAGGGTATGGATGGCCTCATCGATCTTTTCTTACTCTTCTTCCGTGAACGTCGGAAATTGCGGGTCGATGCGCTCCAATACATCAATCATGACTGACGATACGATTTAGCGGGCATACCATTCGTCATCGGCCGGCAGCACGTACCACGGCGCATGCTCGGTCGCTGTCTGCGACAGCATGTCAGCAAAGATGGCTTGATAGTCGTCCCAGTACTGTCTCTCCTCGACGTCACTGAAGGAGAACTCCCAATTTTTCTTCGGGTCTTTCAACCGCTCCAACAGTCTGTCCCGTTGAACATCCTTTGAGACGTTGAAGAAGAACTTGATGATTTCGAATCCATTCTCGTTTGAATAGCGCTCGAAATCATTGACCACACAAAAAACCATCGACTCCTTTCGAAGTCGATGGTGATCCATTCAGTGTTTGTCTATCAGTTGATGCCGACCGCGTCGAACGACTTCGCCGCAGCAATCGCTTCTGGGCTCGTCGCGCCGTATAGGTCTTTCGCCGACTGGACGACCGCTTGACGGAGGCTCGAGAAGTTCGATGTTGGCGTCAAGTATACCGTGAGGGCACGGTAGTAGATGTCGCCCATCTTCATGACACCGACACCTTGGACCGAGACGCCGTAGTGCGTGCCACCGTTACCGAGCAGGTAGGCCGCTTTGTTGACGATGCCCGAGTTGATGTGGACGCCGCCATTATCTTGCGTGCCTGTGTAACGTTTCGAGTAGTGGTCTGGGTCCCCGTAAGCAGCCGGGTCCGCCATCGAGCGAAGACCGTCACCGGCGACGCCTGGCGTGTAGATGTCTTCCCCGATCAACCAATCAAAGTTCGAGCCGACGCTATACTCGGCGACCGTTCCGAAAATATCCGAGACCGCTTCGTTGATGGCCCCTGACTCGTTTTGATAGATGAGTCCTGCCGTGTATTCCGTGACGGCGTGTGACAGCTCGTGCGCGACGACGTCAAGTGCCCCCGAGAGGTACGTGAACGTTTGCCCGTCCCCGTCGCCGTAAACCATCTTGCTGCCGTCCCAGAACGCGTTGTTGTAACTGCGGCTGTAGTGAACGGTCGAGTTGAGCGCGGCCCCGTTGTTGTCGTAACTATTCCGGCCGTATGTGTTCTTGAAGAAGTCATACGTTTTCGTCGCGTTGACGTGTGCGCTGACCGCGGCCCGGTCGTACGTCGTGTTCAAGACGTTATCGACATCGGCCCAAAGTGAACCTGGCAACCGCGTCCGGTTTCCGGCGTCGTACGTATAAATGCCTTTACCTCGTGTAGAATCTTGAAGATAGTAGTACGACCCGCTCTTCGTCGTCTTGAACGTCTGGCTTTGTCCAAGTACATCGATCCCGGTTCCAGTGTACGTCGTTCCGGTGACACCGTTCGTCGGTTTCGCGTGCGCCAGCTGGTTATATTTATTCAACACGTCTCCGCTCGCTGCATCGATGAAGTACGTCCAACGTGACGGCTCGTCCGCATCGAGAATCGTCCCCGTCACTTCATACGCATAGACGGCGGTTTCTCCGTTCGGATAGACGACGAGTTCTGCTTGCGGCTCAAGCTCATACGCACCTTCATGGCCGACAAGTTGTTTGTAACGTGCGACCGCTTTTTTCTCATTCAACTTGATCGACTTATGTAACCCTTTCACTTCTTTCGCGTCATCGACGACCGTCTTCAATTGGCCCGCCTCATCGACGATCCCGACGACGATGCCTCCGAATACCGGAACGCCGTCGACCGTCTGTTGCAACTTGACGACTTGACCGACTTTGTCTCGTTTTGACTCGATCGTCTTGAATTGACCTTTCGCTTTCGCATACTCTTTGACGATGGTCGTCGGCGCTTCGCTCGACGGTTTCGTCAACGTGCCCGATTTGAGTTCGCTTGCACCGACGAGTTGCGGGACGAGTAGGACGCCCGCGATGAGTGATGTGGACAATACTTTTTTCATAATTGTTTCCCTCCTTATGTGGTGACTCCTACTTTACATAGTTTCCCACAATTAATGAATCCAACTTTCTAATTATTTTGACAATTTAAAATATTAAGTCAATAGGACTAGTTTGTTCCTGTCGGCTAGCCCTTTCAACCGCACAAAAAAACGTCGCCCGTGAAGGCGACGCCGATCAATATACATCTTTTTGAGTGAAATGATAAAACGCGAAGCCAAGCGCGGCAAGCGCCCAGGCGGTAATGATGACGAGCGAGAACGGTAACGTCATGCCGTCGATCGGTGGCGCCTGTCCTTCCAAATAGGTATGAAGACCGAAGTTGACGTTCACTAAATATTTCGAGCTGTCCCAATTCGAGCCGAGCGACGTGAGGAGCGGTCCCGAAATGAGCACGGCCATCATGATTCCGATCCCGGTTGCCGTATTCTTGACGACGACGGACACCATGAGGGCGATCGTCCCGACTGCAGCGACGACGAACCAAGCGAGCCCGACGGACATGAGTAAATATTGCCACATCGGGAGCGTATGCACGAAGTCGGTCGAGAACGTTCCGGTCGGAGAGGCTTGGAAACCTGTCAATATCGGGGCGGTCCACCCGTCCCAACCGAGCACGATCCCGGAAATCGCGTAACTGACGAACGCCGTGATAAAAATGAGGAGCGACGTATACAGCAACGTCGTCATCCATTTGGCGAGCAGAATCTTAAAGCGCCGGACCGGCCTCGACAACAAGGTCTTGATTGTCCCGTCGTTATGTTCCCCGCTGACGATATCGGCCATGAGGACGATAATGAACAGCGGCAAGACGAGGGTCGTCCCTTGCGAGAAGAAGATGCGCATGAACGTTGGAGCACCCGGATAGCTCGGATTAATGTCATTATCTAAGTAATATTGGTTCTGTTGGACACGAAATTCAAGGATTTGCCGGAACTCGTCCTGCACATTCGCCGAGGCGAGCCGGTTCTGCGTATCGATGATTTCTTGCTGAAGATCGACACGCCAGTCAATCGTCCCTTGCTCTTCCCGCTGTTTCTCGATTTGACGATAGTTCGCATACGTGAACATCGACACGAGGACGACGAGAATCGTCGACACGACAAGCAGACGTCGCTTCCGATGAATCTTTAATACTTCGTTCCGAATTAAACCTATTAATGAAGGATTAGACAATATGGTCACCTCCGGTCAATGTGATAAACAGTTCTTCAAGCGTTTGCACACGCCGTTCTAAACCGGAGACAGCCACATCGCGTTCAAGCAAATAACGGTTCAATCGGGCCGTGTCTTCTAAGTTCATCGAGACACGGATTGTCCGCTCATCGACGACGTCCGCTTGCGTGACCGACTCAAAGCCACGCACGACCGGCAACGCTTCGAAACTGTCCGGGACATGGATGTCGACCGTCGATGCAAGTTCGTTAATCAAGTCTTGCACCGTCCCGACTTTCACGATTTTTCCGCGCGACATGATGGCGACACGATCAGCGAGGAGCTCGATTTCCGCCAAAATGTGGCTCGAAACGAGCACGCTCAAACCGGTCTCTTCAACGAGTCGCCGAATGAAGAGGCGGAGGTCGCGGATCCCCATCGGATCAAGCCCGTTCGTCGGCTCATCTAAGATGAGGACGCGCGGGTTGTTGAGGAGCGCCTGCGCAATTCCTAACCGTTGCCGCATCCCGAGCGAGTACGTCTTCACTTTATCATCGATGCGCGCCGTCAAATCGACGAGGTCGATGACTTCTTGGATTCTCGCCTCGGTCACATCCGGCAACATACGGGCGAACACTTCCAAATTTTCACGCCCGCTCAAAAACTTATACAGCTCTGGGTTTTCGACGATCGCCCCGATTTGGGTCATCGCTTGCACGAATTCACGTTCGACGTTGTGGCCACAAATCGAAACGGTCCCTTTCGTCGGTTTGATCAAACCGACGATCATCCGTATCGTCGTCGTCTTCCCGGCCCCGTTCGGTCCTAGGAAACCGAACACTTCACCTGGGAACACATCGAACGAAATGTTGTCGATGATCGTCTTCTTTCCAATCACTTTGCTCAATTGATTAATCTTCAATGTTGGTTGCATCGTCTCACCTCTTTTCCATTCTAGCGGACACAGACATGATCTGTCCTATTCGAACATTCACATAGGGCAGGTTCGGGAATATTTGATATGATAGTGGCAACGAAAGCGAGGTCATCAGATGAAAAATCGAAAATGGTATGCGTTTTTGATCGGTACGCTGTTTCTCACGGGGACAGCTCTATATGGACTATGGATCGGGTATCAAGATATCGTTCATCCTCCGGAACGGACACTTTCCGTGAATGAAGACGCCCGTCCGGAACCGGAAGGCGAAGTGTTCGTCGCACTCGGCGATTCACTGACGCGAGGGGTCGGATCGACGTCTGGCGCCGGATACGTCCAGCCGGTCAGCCGAGTACTGCAGGAAGACGGGATTCGTTCGCAAAACTTGGCCGTCTCCGGTGCTAGAACCGAAGACTTGCTCGCCCAACTTGAGCAACCTGAAGTCAGACGGACAATCGCGAATGCCCGGTACATCACATTGACCATCGGGGGCAACGACTTGTTCAACCGCGGCGAGAACGTCGATAATTTCGAATCAGTCGATATTGAGCAAGTCGTGACCGACGCAAAAGCGAATTTGAATGACATCTTCGCTCAATTGCGCGATTTAAACGACAGCGCCCAAATCGTCTACATCGCCCTCTATAACCCGTTCCAAGACAACGAGAACGGTCAGGCGTTCAACCAACTCATCCTCGATTGGAACGCTTCGGCCGCAAGTTTCGGCAATGCGCACCGCATCGACGTCATCGACCCGTTCGCCTACGTGTCTGACGTCTCCCGAGATCTCGCGACCGACCAGTTCCATCCGAGCGACCGGACGTATGAAAAGTTTGCGGATGACGTTTTGTTCGTCCTCGATTAATAAACAGGCCTGATCACATTGATCAGGCCTGTTCGCGTTCATAACGGACGTACCAGTTGTCGCCATCTTGACGCATCCCCGTGCCGTACCAACCGTCTTCTAACCGTTCTGCCTGCAACGACGTGTCCGCCATGTCAATCCATTCCGGCTCTCCGCCCGGTTGCCAACCGGTATGGAGCTCTTTCATGAAAATATAGCGAAGCTTGCCGCCGTATTTCAGCTTCAACGCACCAATCCGTAAGCCGAGGGCGAACTTGTCTTTTAGACTCGGGATATTGAACGGAGCGACGGTTGCGCAGACGAGGTCGAACCGGCTATCTTGACTCAACTCCTCCATCAACAGACGGCCAAGGTGTTGCTGGAGACGATACCCACGAAAAGAGGGGTGCACGTTCGTCACTTCTTGATAAATAATCCGGTCGAGTCCATGCTCGGGATAACCGATGTCCCGTCCGAGATGCTCCTCGTCAAGCGGCGGGATGAGGAGCGCCCGAAACGCGATCAACGTCTCGTCATGGAACGCTCCAAGCATCGTCTTGTCCGCCAACAGTTTCCGGAACTCTTCGGTCGAAAGCGACTCATACTGGCTCGCGAACGCCAACTCGGCCACGACCGCGTCTTGAACCGCTTCGATTTGCGAGAGATCATCGGCCGACAAATAGCGGACGCTTAGCGTGATTCCGTTCCATACCCCGTTCCATACCTCGTCTCGCATCAGTCGATCACCTCGTAACGTGCCGTCGTCAATCGTTCGAGCACTGCTTCATCGACATCGATCCCGAGCCCAGGTTGATCGTTCAATCGAATGTGCGGCAAGTCGTACGATAAGTTGCCGATGTCTTCAGAGAAACGGAGCGGTCCCGTCAATTCGACCGAATGAACGATTTTGCTTGAAAAGGCGACGTGGAAACCGGCACTCGAAGCGACGGACGATTCGACCATCGATCCGATTTGACACTCGATCCCTGACATCTCTGCGACATGGAGAAGTTTTTTTGCCGGATAAATGCCGCCACACTTCATGAGCTTGATGTTCACTTTGTGGGCGGCCTGCATCATCGTCAATCGACGCATCTCACTCATGCCCCGGACGCCTTCATCGATCATGAGCGGCACATTGATCTTCGATTTCACTTCGACCATGCCTTCGAAATCATCAGCACGGACCGGCTGCTCGACCCAATCGAGGTCATATCCGTCGAGTTGTTTCATCGCCTGCAGTGTTTTGCCGGCATTGACCCAGCCTTGATTCACGTCGATTCGAATCGGCACGCCCGGCCCTACCGCTTGACGTACCGCTGCGACGCGCTCGACGTCTGAGGCGACGTCGACCCCGACTTTCATTTTGACCGACGTGTAGCCCGCCTCGATTTGTTGCTTCGCCTCATGCGCCATCGCTTCCGGTTCCCCTATGCTTAAAACGTGCGTCACCGGGAAAGCGTCATGGTAACGTCCACCGATCCATTCATACACCGGAAGCCCAAGTTTTTTTCCGACGAGGTCGTGACAAGCGATATCGAGTGCCGCCTTAGCAGCCGGCACGTCACGGATGGCCCGGTCCATCACGTCATGGATTTGCTCGAGGTGCATCGGGTTTTTACCGAGCAACATCGGTCCGAGCAAGTGACGGATGACGCTGATCGTGCTTTCGAGAGACTCGCCGGTGACGTGTTCGTCAGCTACGGCTTCCCCGTACCCGACATGACCACAGGCGCTCGTCATCTTGACAATGACCGACGGCATGTCGTCGTAGCGATGATAACTGACGATAAACGGTACTTTTAGCGGTAACCGAATCGCGAATAATTCAATCTTCTCAATTTTCATGTTCATTGCTCCTTTACTTCTAACGTGTCGTTAGTTATATTGTCGTTAAATAGTCGCTATATTGCAAGGAGGAGTTTTCATGTCCATCCAAATCGCCATCGTCGGTTCGTCAGCGTTCGTCGCGACCGTCTCGCACGCCGCACCGAAATTCGACGATGTCCGTTTCGCCTAC
The DNA here is from genome assembly GCF_020832205.1 of Exiguobacterium sp. Classification (GTDB taxonomy): domain Bacteria; phylum Bacillota; class Bacilli; order Exiguobacteriales; family Exiguobacteriaceae; genus Exiguobacterium. The sequence continues at coordinate 50,839 of NZ_JAFIFD010000048.1, forward strand.
TTCACGTATACTCACCCTCGCGAAACGGCCCAGATCGCGGCACAGCTCGGATCTTACGACGGCGTCTTTTTTTCCGGGTCGTTCCCTTATGCCTATGCGACGCCTTATTTGAACGAGACGATCGCCCATCACGTCGTACAAGATGAGACCGTCCTATTGACGACCATTTTATATGCGACGCTCGCCCAAAAGCTCGCTCTCGATGAATTGACGATCGATGTGAACGAACCGGAGCGGCTAAACGACATCTTCACGGCGTTTACCGACTTGACGCAACCCGCTGTGATGAAAATCGATCCGGATGTCGACTTCTCGGACGTGTTTCGCTTTCACGTTTCGCATCAACAACGTGACTCCAAGTTGGCCGTAACGAGCATCGAGCGGGTTCATCGCCAACTGCTCGAAGAAGGATTTAACAGCCAGCTCATGATCGAACCGGTCAGCACGGTCATCCATCATCTTGAAAACCTCATCGGCCAAGTCCGAAAGCATCTTGCCGACTTGTCTCAGTTCGCCATCGTCCTTTACGCCACGACGAGCATTGCGCTGCGCGAGCATTTACACACGATGCGGCATCAAGGCCACGTCTAAACCCAAGACGATACGCCTTTACTTCTCACGACAAAATGTGAGATTGCGCATGCCCTCGAGACAGCGACGTTGTCCCCTCGTGACGACGATTCCGTGATCGGCATCGGGTACGGTTCCGACTACCAGACGGCACTCGAGCATGCCCGCATCGCCTTGTCCGCCTCAACCGAACAGCAGATGCGAATCGTCGATGCGACGAAACGGTTGTCGTTCCCGGAAAGTGGCGAATCTGTCCAGTATCGGGTGACCGACGAGAATGCTTTTGACATAATTAAACGAATCGGGATCAGCCCGGTGAACATCGGAAAGATTCTTGCGTTTTCCAAACGTAAACATGAGTTCACCGCTAAAGAATTGACTGACTATCTCGGGGTATCTCGACGGACGACGGAACGGCTCATCAAAAAACTTCATGATGCCGGATTCGTCGATGTGATCGGCGAAGAGATGAGTTATGCCCAAGGACGTCCCCGCGCCGTCTATATATTTAAGTTACCGTCCTGAAAACAGGCGCATCGCACATGAGCGACGCGCCTGTTTTTATTGGGCTTCCTGTTCAATCGGCGGTTCTGCCTTCAACACGTGAAGCTTTGCAATCGTGAAGCCAGTGAACGCGTAAATGATGGAGATGACCGGTACGATAAAGTTCAAGATGGCATATGGCGCATACTCGAACGCCCCGACGCCGAGCGTACCGAGAATGAACACCCCGCACGTGTTCCACGGAATGAACACCGATGTGAGCGTCCCGCCGTCCTCGAGTGCGCGGGATAGATTTTTTGATTGGAGTCCCATCTTCTCATAAGCACCGGCAAACATGCGCGCCGGGACGACGATTGATATGTACTGTTCAGAACACGTCGCGTTCGTAGCAAAACCGGCCAAAATCGTCGACGCGATCAGCGATCCGGCTGACTTCGCGAGTTTCACGATCTGATTCATGATCGATTGGAGCATCCCCGAATATTCCAATATCCCCCCGAACGTCATCGCAACAATCGTCATCGAGACGGTGTACATCATCGCGTCTAACCCGCCCCGACTGAACAAGTTGTCGACGAGTTCGTTCCCCGTATCGATGACGTACCCGCTCTGGAGCGCTCCGACGCTGTCAGCGAGCGAACCGCCTTGGACGAAGACTTGTGCGAGGAAACCGAGCGCGATCCCGACGACGAGCGCCGGGATGGCCGGCACTTTTTTTGCGACGAGCACGATGACGGCAAGCGGAATCAGCAGCAGCCACGGCGAGATGAGAAAACTGTCTTTTAAAATCCCAAGCGTCTGTGTGATCTCCGATGAATCCGTCGACGTCTCTCTGAATCGTCTGCCGATCCAGAAATAGACGCCGAGCGCAATCAACAACCCCGGGATCGTCGTATACAGCATGTGACGAATGTGTTCAAACAAGTTCGTGTGCGTCAATCCGGCTGCAAGGTTCGTCGTGTCCGACAGCGGCGACATCTTGTCCCCGAAGTACGCTCCTGAGATGACCGCCCCCGCGACCATCGCTGCCGGAATCCCCATACTGAGCCCAATCCCCATCCCGGCGACACCAATCGTCCCCATCGTCGACCAAGAACTGCCGATTGAGAGGGCGACGACGGCACAAATCAAGCAAATCGTGACGAGGAAATAAGCCGGTGAGATGATCGTCAATCCGTAGTAAATCATCGTCGCGACAATCCCTCCCCCGATCCAGGCACCGATCGTCAACCCGACGAGAATGATGATGACGACGGCCGGCAATGCGAGCCGAATCCCTTTGTACATCATCTCCTCGATCTCTTTCCACTTGAAACCGTGCTTGTAGGCGACGATCGATGCGACTGCCGTCCCGATGATGAGCGGGATGTGCGGTCCTTGCTCGAGCAAGACGATCGCCACCAGCATGACCCCGATCATGACAAGTAGCGGCAGAATCGCCCACCCGAGCTTCATTTCTAATTTGTTCCCCTGTTCCATACGTTTTCCTCCCCGTTAGCGAAAAATTCAGAATTGTCGTTATATTGTCGCTAATAGAATTATGATAACGCTTACATCGTTTCTTGGCAATAGAAAAAAGACGAAAGCATTATGCTCCCGTCTCTATCCCTACTACCGCTCGCCGCAACGTATCGGCGAGCAAAAGCGCCCCTTCTTGTAACACGGACCGGTCAAACGTCATCTCTGGGTGATGGAGGCCCGGCGTCAAGTTCGCGCCGATCCCGATCATCGTCGCATCGAGCGTCGGTTGTTTGACCGTATAAAAATGAAAGTCATCGCTCCCCGACGTGACGACGCGCTCGACGAGTGCCGAAGGACCGTAACGCTCCACGATTGCCTCGCTCGCATGACGGCTCGACATTGGACCGACGACGGCGCCCGGCGTGAAATCTTCCCAAGCCCAGTCAATCGTCACCCCGTGGAGACTAGCGATTTGAGACAACATCGTCTCGACGCGGTCACGTAAAGCGAGCAGCTCATCGTTCGCTTGTGCGCGCACATCAATCGAAAACGTGGCGTTGCCCGGGATGATGTTCAAGTTATCACTTCCTGCCTGGACGCCTGTCAACTTGATCGAGTGTGGCTCGAACGGGGACAAATAAATATTTTTCAACTGTTGCTGAATCGTGAACACGACATCGAGCGCATTTTGCCCTTGGTGCGGGCGCGCACCGTGCGCATCGTCCCCGAGGATACGGCCTTTCATAAAAATGGCGGCCCCGTGTTGAATCGTCGCCGCAAATTGACCGAGTGCCAGCTCCTCGGCAGGACGCAAGTGAATGCCATACAGCTCGGTCACGTCGGCGAGTGCCCCTTTTGAAATCATCGCGAGCGAACCGTTCCCTTGTTCTTCGGCCGGTTGAAAGATGAACCGGATTCGTTTCGACAACTCCTCATGTCTCAAGATGTCGAGCGCGCCGAGCACCATGCTGATGTTGGCGTCGTGCCCGCACGAATGGTTTGCTTTGAACGTTCCGTCAACTTGTTGCCATAAGGCGTCAATATCGGCGCGGACGGCGATGACTTCCTCCCCAGCACCGATTTCGGCGATGACACCCGTGACGTCGTCGTACGTCTCGTGACGAACTCCCCATGACGCCAGGATGGCCGCAATCGTCGATGTCGTTTCAACTTCTTTCCAACTCACTTCAGGATGAGCGTGAAAGTGTTCGAACCATGTCAGTACGTTTGTACTCATGTTGCATCCCTCCGTATGTACATTATATTTTCTTTACTCCTTTGATGAGCACCCACTGCAGCGGCAGACGAGCCCATGTCACCCAGTTCGGAATCGGTCTCCTTCCAAGACGTGACGGCTTGAGCGCCATATTGATGTTTGCCGGGAAGACGGCGAGCAAGAAGGCCGGCAACGTCTTTTTGACGAAACCCGTCCCGCGGTTCATGAGCAACAACGCGCCGTAGACGATTTCGATCACGCCGCTTGCCTGAACCATGAATCGCTTGAACGGCCACGACTTCGGGATGATGGACATAAAGGCACGCTCTTGGACGAAATGCATGATTCCTGCTCCTAAAAATAATATGCCATATAACGTACGAATCATTATAACCCCTCCTTTTTTACAGCATACCAAAAAAGGCGGGCAACATGCCCACCTTTACAGTGCCGAACCATTCACGTTTTGAATCTCGACGTCGACCGTCTCCGTCTGGCCGTTTCGAATGTATTCAATCGAAACCGTTCCGTCCGTATCGCGAATCAATTCGCTTCGGAGGTCAATGAAAGAAGAAACGTCTTGGTCATTGATCTTGACGATGACATCTCGCGCCTGCAACCCGGCCCGTGCGGCTGAACTATTCGATTGGACGTCGATGATGATCGTGCCGTTCGTCACCGTTTCCGGTAAATTGATTTGTTCTGTCAAGTATCCGGGTGGAAACTCGGACACATCCCGGAGTGACACGCCGAGGGATGGGTGGTTCACTTCACCGGTCTGCTCGATTTGGTTGATGAGCGGCAAGGCGATATCGATTGGAATCGAGAAGCCGACGCCTTCCACCGTATCGGTCGCAATTTTCATCGAGTTGATTCCGATCAATCGGCCCGATTCATTGATGAGCGCACCACCTGAGTTACCCGGGTTGATCGCGGCGTCGGTCTGAATGACCTCGGCGTTGAAATCGGCCTGTCCGTTCTCGTCCGTATCGACCGGGACGAGTCGTGACGTTGACGAGACGACGCCGCGCGTGACCGAATTCTCGAACTGTCCGAGCGGGTTACCGATCGCGATGACCGTCTGTCCTGGTTTCAACTCACCCGATTTTCCAATCGTGATGACGGCCGGGACGTCGTCCGCGTCGACTTTGAGCACCGCCAGGTCATACGTCGCGTCACTCCCCATCAATGTCGCATCTGCCGTCTTCCCGTCATTGAACGTGACCGTCAGACGGTCAGCCCCGTTCACGACGTGGTGGTTGGTGACAATGTATGCGGCGTCTCCTTCTTTTTTGTAGATGACACCAGACCCGACACCCGCCTCGACCGCTTCACTCGAGAAACCAGTCGCAGCAAAGTTGTTCACCGTCACGACAGCCGGTTGCGCCGCCGCAACGGCATCGGTCACGGACGTATCCCCGACGCCGGAAGACGTCTGAACCGGCGTCCCTTCAGATGTGACTGCCGTATCGTTCACGTTGCTCGGTGCTTGATCCAAAAACGGTAACGCGACCGCCCCCGTCACGAGCGCCCCGATGACCCCGCCCACAAACCCGGGAAACATGCGTCCCATAAAAGACGGTTTGGCCGATTGGTCCGCACGAGGCGGTGCCGGTTGCCGGGTCGACGAACCGAGTTCGGTGTCGAGCCAGTCTTCACGTCGATTGTCTTCATGATGGTCGTTTCGTTCCATGTTCATTCATCTCCTCAATGATGTTTCCTCTAATCTCTACCTTGATTATAATCGGAACAGATTGACCCATCGAGAATTGACGGAGCGTTTACAAAATTCTTCACAATTTGCGTCAATGTCGATTTAGACGATGACGTTCCGTAGCGTCCCGAGCCCAGTGATCGATACTTCGACGGTATCGCCCGTCTGCAAGTAGACAGGAGGTTTCATCCCGTGTCCGACCCCGGCCGGTGTTCCCGTCGCGATGATGTCGCCCGCTTCAAGCGTCATCCCTGTCGACAACGTTCGAATCAGTTCTTCAATCGGGCGGATCATCTCGTCTGTCGTCCCAGACTGACGATTTTGTCCGTTCACTTTCGTCTCAATCGTCAACGGGAACGATAGCTCATCCGGCGTAACGATGTAAGGACCGATCGGACAGAACGTATCAAACGACTTGCCGCGGAAAAATTGGACGTGCTGCTTTTGGACGTCACGCGCGGTGATATCGTTCAAGATGGTGTACCCGAAAATATGGTCCGCGACGTGTTCGATGTCTCGACCGGACTTGCCGATGATGACGGCGAGCTCGCCTTCATAGTCGAGCTGATCGGTCAGCTCAGGATGCCGTTCGACGACCGCCTCAGGCCCGACGACCGACGTCGGTGCTTTCGTGAAAATGACCAATTTGCCGGCCCCTGCCGTATCCATCTCTTTCACGTGTTCTTCATAGTTCTTGCCGATACAAATCACGTTTTTGAGCGGCCGGTACGGGGCGAGCAATGTGACCGCGTCGATTGGATAGACCGGGGCGACATCGAGGTCGATGTCCGGCTCAAATTCGCGGGCGATCACTTCTAACAACGAGTTCGTATGTAATTGATTGCTGACGTCATAGACGTTCATCCCATCGACGATACCGATCGCCGTCTCTCCGTCACGTTCGTATGTACACCATTTCATGTAAATTCCCCCTTTTGTATCAGTATACAAAAAATCGGGACGCTGTCGCCCCGATTACACTTTATTCAAAAAGATGATGCGCTGATTGCTAGAACCTCTAAAGCGTAGTGACCGGTCGAGTAACGTTTCCACAAACTTGCCGTCGACGAGTACGTCAGCATGATCGAGAACGTCATTGACCTGTTCATCTTCGAGTTGCTCGAGCGCCTCGAGCGTATACCCGGTATACACCCAGACGTTTTTCCCGAGCGCCTTGCAGCCGCGGACGAGCCGAGACAGCTCGCGCGGCTGCAAAAACGGTTCTCCTCCCGACACCGTGACGCCGTCCCAACCGGACGCTTCGACCCGTTCGAGCAACGACTCGACCGTCACCTCGTCCCCGCCTTTCGGATTCCACGATTCAGGGTTATGGCAGCCGCGGCATCGGTGCGGACAGCCGGCTGTAAAGATGACGGTCCGCACACCGGGCCCGTCGACGACTGATTCATCAAGTACGGATAGGACGCGCATCATGTTTCACCCTCGCTCTTTCTTCTTCTCGTTTTGCCGAGTTCCAACGGTCCATCGTGCCGACCAAGTAACCGGTAATACGGCGGATTCGTTCGATTTGTTCACGTTCCCCGCACGTCGGGCACGCCTCATCAATGATTCCTTCGAGTCCGCAACTGCCGCAACGGTCGACCGGATGGTTTATCGAGCCGTAACCGACGTCATACTGACGCATGAGTCTGACAATCGACTCGACCGCTTCCGGATTATGGGCAAGTGACCCGTCGACTTCGACATACGTGATATGACCGGCATCACAAAGCGCATGATACGGCGCTTCTAGCCGAATTTTTTCTCGGATCGATACGTTCTGATAGACCGGGACGTGATAGGAATTCGTGTAGAAGGCGCGATCGGTCACTCCTTCGATCATTCCAAACGACTGTTGGTCTTTTAAAACAAATTTACCGGATAACCCTTCTGCCGGCGTTGCCAATAGCGAGAAGTTCAAGTCGTAGCGTTCTGCCGCCTCCTTTACCCGCTCGGCCAATCGAGTCACGATATCGAGACCGAGCCGCTCAGCATCTCTTGATTCTGCATGCGTCGCCCCGGCGAGCACGCGCAACGTTTCCGCGAGTCCGATAAAACCGACAGACAACGTCCCTTGTTTCAACACTTCCCGAAGCTCATCGTCAGGGGCGAGCGTCTCACTACCGCGCCAGACGTGCTGGGCGTACAAGAAGCGGAACTCATCCGCGCGACGTTTGCACTGATATTCAAATCGTTCAAGCAATTGTTCGATGGCGATGTCAGTATACGCATCGAGCGTCTCATAAAACGATTTCAAATCAGACGAGACGAGTGCGATCTTGACGAGATTCAGCGTCGAGAACGACAGATTCCCCCTACCGATCGACGTCTCGGCACCGTGACGATTCCCCATGACTCGGGTGCGACACCCCATGTAAGCGACCTCCGAGGCAGGCGTGCCGTCATAATACGCAGCATTGAACGGGGCGTCGACAAAGGAGAAGTTCGGGAAGAGTCTTTTCCCGGTAACCTGGCACGCCAACCGGAACAAGTCAACGTTCGGATCATCCTCGTGAAAGTTGACTCCTTCTTTCACTTTAAAAATTTGAATCGGGAAAATCGGCGTTTCCCCGTTCCCGAGTCCCCGTTCTGTCGCCTTTAACAATTCCCTGATGAAGACACGGCCCCATAGCGATGTGTCGGTCCCATAATTGATGGAGACGAACGGCACTTGACCGCCGCCGCGGGAATGCATCGAGTTCGCGTTATGGATGAACGCCTCGCATGCTTGGTACGTTGCCTTGACCGTCTCTTGTTCTGCAATCAATTCGATTTGGTTATCCGATAAGTCGACCGGAAGTGACTTCAAACGTTCCACATGCCGGTCGTACGTTTTCTCGACGTACGGGGCGAGATCAGCATCAAACGTCGGAAACGCTTGCCCGCCATGCTGCATGTTTTGGTTCGCTTGAAGGATGATCGATGCGAGTGCCATCGCCGAACGGATATCTTGAGGTGGTCGGATCGTCCCGTGTCCGGTATGGAATCCGTTCGTGAGCAAGTCCCCGAGAGGGATTTGACAACACGTCGTCGAACCGGTCACATAGTAGTCCGCATCATGGACGTAAAGGAAATTGTCCGCAATCGCTTGTCTTGAGCGCTCCGACAACAAGTACGCCGTTGCCAACTCTTTTGACACTTCAGACGATAGGCGCGCCAATTTACCGAGCGGTGACTTCCCGTCGACGTTAGCGTTTTCTTGCACTAAATCTTGATCGGGGAGGACGCAGACGTCCTTGTACAGTTGAACTAAATTCATTTCGCAACACCTCACTATATATTGATTCATCGTTCGTTATAAACGGTTGAATGACCTATATATTGATTATGTCACGTTTGACGAATACAAGGCGGGACGAAATTGTGACAGTTGATCCGAGCGCAGATGAGAAAAAACAGCCGAATCCTAGGCGTGGACTCGACTGTTACGATTCGTGATATAAGTCATACTTCTTTAGCAGGCTTGACGATTTTCAGTTCGACTTCTTCAGATTCTTGGGCTTCCCGCAATCCTTTCGCGTTTAACCACGTGTAGATGGCTCCCATGAATAACGCCCCGCCGATAATGTTCCCGAACGTTGCCGGAATCAAATTGTGGATCGCCCCAGCGAAACTGATCGTCTCCGGATGCGGGACGACGAGTGTGAGCGCGAATAAGACGAAATTAGCGATGACATGATCGAATCCTGAGGCGAAGAAGACCGCGACGAGAAAGATCATGGAAAAGATTTGGGCGAACTCATTTTTCATTTGTTTCGGTAAGAAAATCGCGAGACAGACCATCCAGTTACAGAAGATGGCTCGGAAGAAGATCTCCACGGTCGTATGGTGCATCTTGCTCTCGACGACTGCGAACAACCAATTGTCCATCCCGAGCTCTTGAATCACGCCTGTTGGTGCGAGCAACAAGGCAAATAAAATCCCCCCAAGGGCGTTCCCGACAAAACAAAGCAACCAGACGAGCATCGTGTCACTGAGCGTCGTATAACCGCGCATCGTCGACGTCGTGAAGTACATCGTGTTCCCGGTGAACAACTCGGCTCCCCCGTAGATGATCATGACGAGAGCGATCCCAAACGAGAAACCACCGATGAGCGTCGTGAACGGTGAGTCGATCAAATACATGCCGTTGACGACTTTTAACGTAAAGATTGAAGCGAACCCGATAAAGATCCCCGCGAGCATTGCCCGTAAAAAATATTCCATCGGCCGATAATGAATCATGTGCGAGGACGCCTGTGCTTTCTTCCGCAATGATTCAAGTGCATGGATTTCCATTGATGCCATGTCACAAAACCCTTCTTTCTGTTTGAATGAACCTATTAAATAAGAACGTATATGTGAAATCATTAACAATATAAGCCCAACCGCCTGAAAAAGCAATCGCCGTTTCAAGATGTTGACACATTTTTCACATCGTAATCGTTTACATATGGCGAAGTCGTGACAACAAAAAACGACCCTCGAGGAGGGCCGTTTGAAATCGCTACTTATTCTTTTTCTGAAGACTCTTCTGAGGCATCTTCTGCTGATTCTTCTGACGCTTCAGTCGATTCAGCACCACCTTCAGGAGCTGTCTCTTCGTCAAGCTCTTCCACAGCGACCGGTTCGTTCACAGACGCGATTTGAAGTTCGCCGTCTGAGACGATTTCGTAGTCTTTGTTCTCAGGAATGTCAGCTACCGTTACCGAGTCGCCGATGCCAAGTTCAGATACGTCGAGCTCGATCCGCTCTGGGATGTTCGCTGGCGTCGCTGAGACCGTGACTTTGTACAACGTTTGCGCCAAGTAGCCGCCTTCTTTGACGCCTTTCGCGTCGCCGACGAGCGTGACGTCCGCTTCGACTTCCGTCGCTTCGTCCATCTTCACTGCCATGAACTCGACGTGCTTGTATTCGTTCGTGAACGGGTCAACTTCTGCACCGTGCACGAGCGTGTTTACTTTTTTGCCGTCGATGTTCAATTCGATCAAGGCGTTATCGCCATGCTCGCGAAGAATTTTACGGAGCGCCATTTCTTCGAATGCGACCGGTGTGCTCTCGACTTTGTAGCCGTAGACGACACCTAACACTTTTCCTTCTTTGCGCAAGTTCGCGCGGACCGAACGTGGTCGTAGTTCTCGTTTCGTTACATTGAGCTTGTCTGCCATAATCTTTTCCCCCTACTGGTTTATCGATCATGTCTACATCTTGAGGGTGAGGCAGTGTAAGAGCCACCTCTCAACCTCGATGCGTTTAGCGACATGTGTATATTGTTCCCAGAGGCCGGTCAAGGTAAACGTTACAGCCCGTTAAAAAAAGATTACAGCGTTGTCACATGACGCGCTTGAATAGCTTCTCAAGTTCATACGTGCTCCACTTCACGAGAATCGGCCGTCCGTGCGGACACGTGTACGGAGATGCGGTCTGATTCAAATCATCGATCAGTTGGCGCATCATCTCGATGTTCAACGGATGGTTCGCTTTGATTGAACGCTTGCACGCCATTAAGATCGAAGCCTCTTCGCGATACTTGGCAATATTAATGGAGCGGTCACGAATCGCCATCTCAATCAAATCGCGGACCGTTCCTTCGAGATCATGTTGCGGGTACCACGTCGGGATCTCGCGAACGAGAAACGTGTTGCCACCGAACGGCTCAAGTTGAAGACCGGCTTCTTCTAATAGCGGGGTGACTTCCTCGATGGCGAACGCTTCTTCTTGCGTGAATTCAAGAGTGAGCGGAAGAAGCAACAACTGATACTCTTTTTCGGGACGGCCGAGTTGCTCGTAAAACAGCTCATATTTGATCCGTTCTTGGGCAGCGTGCTGATCGATGACGTACATCCCGTCCTCGGCACCACAGACGATGTAGCTCGCATGGAGCTGTCCGATAATGTCGAGCGGAGGAAGCCGTTCTTCACGTTTCTCGGGGCGTGGCGCTTCGAACGCTTCTCGTTCCCGTGGCTCTTCTTGAACGAGCGGTGTCGGAGACCACTGGCTCGGAGACGTGATCGGTTCACGGGGAAGCGGATAGTTCCATTCAACCGGCTCCTTCACTTCAGGCGAACGTTCGACGGTAAAATCTAGCCGTTCTTGTTCAGACTGGACACGCTCCGGTTGCAGTTTCGGCTTCGACTGCACGGACGGGATGAGCCGTTGTTCGCGGAGCGTCAATTGCACGGTCTCGCGAATCAATTGACACAGTTCTTTCTCTTTCGAGAGCCGAACTTCCCGTTTCGTCGGGTGAACGTTGACATCGATGAGCATCGGGTCCATCCTCACCTCGAGCACGGCAATCGGATAGCGCCCGATTGGAAGGAGCGTATGGTATCCATCGAGCACACTTTGCGTCAACGCGAAGTTTTTAATGCTCCTCCCGTTCAAGATGAGTGTCACGTACTGTTTATTCGACCGAGTCACTTCCGGGCGGACGAGATACGCGCTCAAACTGTAATCGTTCGTCTTGCTCGTCGCCGTGACGATCTGCGAGGCGACTTGGCGGCCGTATATGGCGAGCATCGCTTGCTTAACGTCTCCGTTCCCGTTCGTCCGGAGCAACTCTTTGTCTTCATGGAACGCTGACAGACGGACTTCCGGATGGGATAGCGCGATTCGGTTGAGCGTATCGGTAATGCTCGCAAGTTCCGTCGCCGACGTCTTCAAATACTTCAACCGAGCCGGTGTATTGAAGAACAGCTGACTGACGGTGATTTCCGTGCCGACGTTGGTCGCTGCCGGGATCGTTTCGGTTACGACGCCGCCTTGCAGCGTCATTTCGAACCCGACTTCTTCTGCGCGGCGAGACTTGAGCGTGACGTGACTCACCGAAGCGATCGACGCGAGCGCCTCGCCTCGAAAGCCGAGCGTACGAATACGGAACAAGTCGTGTTCATCGCGAATCTTGCTCGTCGCATGACGTAAAAAAGCGCGCGCGGCATCTTCTTCATAGAAACCGTGGCCGTTGTCACGAACTTTAATCAACCGGATTCCGGCCTCCTCGAGTTCAACCTCGATCTTTGTCGCACCGGCATCGATCGCGTTCTCGACGAGTTCTTTTACGACCGAGGCCGGCCGCTCGACGACTTCACCGGCAGCGATTCGGTTCGCTAACTGTTCAGGAAGTTCTTGAATGATGCCCATCGTCTCACCCTTTCTTTGCAGACTGTTGAAGCGCATAAAGCGCCTGCATCGCCTCGATTGGATTCATGGCGAGTAAATCAAGATCGAGCAATTGTTGGCGGATGTCATCGCCTGTCTCGAACAACGACAGTTGAGCCGCCTCGTCTGCCGTCTCCGTCACGGCCGGCGAACGCGGGGTCGTGACCGGTTCGGCTTCAAGCGCTGACAGAATCGTTCTTGCTCGGTCAATCAATTCCGGGGGCAAATCGGCAAGTTCGGCGACGTGAATCCCATACGACTTGTCGGCTTTGCCCGGGTGTACCTCATGCAAGAAGACGACTCGGCCGTCCCGTTCAATCGCTCGGACGTGAACGTTCTCAAGCGCCGGGATCGACTCTTCTAGGACAGTGAGCTCATGATAGTGGGTCGAGAAGAGCGTCTTCGCCCCGATCGAGGCCGCGATATACTCGACGATCGCTTGAGCGAGCGCCATTCCATCATACGTCGACGTCCCGCGCCCAATTTCATCGAGTAAAATCAAACTGTTCGCTGTCGCTTCTGTCACGGCTTGACGAGTCTCCGTCATCTCGACCATGAACGTCGACTGGCCGCTCACGAGATCATCGGCCGCGCCAATGCGGGTGAATATCCGGTCAAACAAGGGAAGTTCGGCCGCTTCAGCCGGAACGAACGATCCGATTTGGTGCATGATCGTAATCAATGCGAATTGCCGCATGTACGTTGATTTCCCGGACATGTTCGGCCCTGTGATCAATAACATGCGACGACTGTCGTCAAGCGTCAAGTCGTTGGCGACGTATTCTCCGCGCGGGAGAACCGTCTCAATGACAGGGTGACGGCCGCGGTCGATTTGGACGTGAGCAGCTGTCGTCGCTCGAACGTAGTCACGTTTCTCAGCAACGATGGCGAGACTGAGCAACACGTCAAGCTCGCTCAGTGAGCGTGCCAGTTGTTGTAACGGCTTCGTCTCTCGTTTGACTCGGTCGCGGAGTTCGACGAACAGCTCATACTCAAGCGTACAGCTTTTCTCCTCGGCACCAAGAATGAGGGCTTCTTTTTCTTTTAATTCCGGCGTGACGTAACGCTCGGCGTTCGTGAGCGTCTGTTTCCGTTCATAACGGCCCTCCTCGAGCAAGCGTGCGTTCGCTTTCGTCACTTCCAAGTAATAACCGAAGACGCGATTGTAGCCGATTTTCAGCGACTTGATCCCGGTTGCGAGCCGTTCTTGTTGCTCAAGGTTGGCGATCCACGTCTTCCCGTTCGCTTTCGCCTCGAGCAGTTCATCTAACTCACTCGAATAACCGACACGAATCATTCCGCCTTCTTTCGTCGAGACCGGCGGTGCGTCGACAAGCGCCGAATGAAGCAACTTCGTCAACTCATCGAACGTATCGAGGTCTGCTTCAATTTGGCGAAGGCGTGACGCCTTGACCGATCGCAACAAGTCGCGCACGTCAGGGAGACGAGTGAGCGTGTCACGCAATTGCACGAGATCTCGCGCATTCGCCGTCCCGTATCCGACTTTGGCCACGAGACGTTCGATATCGTATACATGTTTTAACTGCTCTCGGAACTGGTCCCGGAGCATGAAGTCGTCTAGCAAGTTCTCGACTGCATCCAATCGGTCTTGAATCGCAGCTTCCGTATAGAGCGGTTGCTCAAGCCAACGTTTCAACAACCGCCCCCCCATCGCCGTCGTCGTCTCGTCAAGCAAGGCGAGCAGTGACCCTTTTCGTTCTCCGGACCTTGCTGAACGGAACAGCTCGAGGTTTCGGGCCGTGTTGGCGTCGAGCTGCATGTGCTGCTCAACTTCATAGGCGACGGCAGGTTGCAAGTGGTCAAGTGAACGTTTTTGTGTCCGTGTCAAATACGCGTACAGCAAGGCGAACGCGTCTCGTTGCGCCTCGTCTTTGGCATCTTGGGCCAAGTCGCTATCAATCCGGTCGGTTTGAACCGAGAGCGGGATGCCTAACGGCGCAAGTTCGTCCTCCAATCGTTCGTCATCGACGATCACTTCGTTCGGGAGGAGCCCTTCCATTTCCCGAAGTACGGCTTCTTTCGTCGGAAGCGTCGTGAGCCATGATTCGCCGGTCGTCACATCGCCACGGGCTACTCCATACACTGACCCATACTTCGAGACGGCGACCAAGTACCGGTTCTCTTTCTCACCGAGAGATGCCATGTACGTCCCCGGCGTGATCACTTGGATGACTTCGCGCTTGACGAGACCTTTCGTCGCCTTCGGGTCTTCCATTTGTTCACAGATGGCCACATTGAACCCTTTTTCGATCAATTGCTCGATATAGATGGCTGCCGAGTGGTGCGGGACCCCGCACATCGGAATCGGATGCTCCGCATTTTTCCCGTTTTTAGCGGTGAGTGTCAATTCAAGCTCTTTGGCGACAAGTTGGGCATCTTCAAAAAACAGCTCATAAAAATCACCGAGCCGATAGAATAAAAAGGCGTCTGGATAGTCCGCCTTGATTGAAAAGTATTGTTTCATCATCGGGGTTTGATGTATCGTTTCCATTCGTTTTCACCTCTAGAAATTAGAACAGCTGACCAATGGCCAGCTGTTTGTTAGTATCCGCAACCGCCGCGTGATTTCTCGGCCGCCATGCCACTTCCTGTTTTTCCTGCGAGGACATCACCATCCGTCGCTTCGATGATGCGATCTGTCACCGAGTTGGCGAGCGTCACCGTCACGTATTGGAGTAAATCGTTCACTTCGACTTGTGTCTCTTGGAACGCTTGGACGACCGGGATCGCGTCGAGCTCGTCCATCGCCTTGTCGATCTTCTGTTCGACTTTGGCGAGTGCTTCTGTCTTCCCGTAGTGTTGGCAGTTCACTGCTTCTTTTTGCAAGAACTTGATGCGTTTAATCAACGTTTGCACGCGCTCGCTCTCGTTGACTTTCGTCTCGGCTTCTTTGAAACGAGCCACTTCTGGTGTCTTCGCCAAAAGTTCTGCCAATTCTTTTGCTTTTTCGATCACTTGTTGGTCAGTCACGTTCGTAAACCCCTTTACTGTCTATAATGGTATCGTGCGTTTTCACGCACGCGAGTATTCTCCATCATTCTACCACGAACTTATAGCGAAATGTACATCACGGCTTCAGTTCGGAGCTTGCTTTTCACGAACCATGTCGACGTGCGGGATTCCGTCTTCTAAGTATTCATCGCTCGTTCGTACGAAACCAAAATTGGCGTAGAACGGTTCAACATATGTCTGTGCTTGCAAATACAAGTCGACGCCTTCATAGTCCGCGACGGCCGCTCGCATCAATTCCCGTGCATATCCTTTCCCGCGTTGTCCCGGTCTCGTTACGACGCGGCCAATCGCAATCGGAGAAGTGTTCACGAGAACGCGGAGCGCGGCGGCGATCTCGCCGTCCGACTCGATCCAATAATGGACCGCTTCAACGTCTTTCCCATCAACTTCTTGATACGGGCAATCTTGTTCGACGACGAACACTTCTGTTCGCAACGCTAACAACTCATACAGTTCTTTCGTCGACAGCTCGTCAAATGTTTTCTTCTGCATCACAACGTCTCCTTCATGATAACTTCGCACCGAGCGCTCGACCGACGTGAAGCCCGCTCGTCATCGCCCCAATCGTCCCCGCTCCCGGGAACACCGTATCTCCACAAATGAAGAAGTTCGGTAATTTCGTCCGGTAGCTCGCAGCATGGAACAAGGCTTGACCCGGAGTCTGCGCATAGCCGCCGACCGCACCGTTCGGCCGGCGCGTATATTTCACCCATGCCCCGGGACCACCGGGCAAGAGGACACTTGACTGCCCCGTCCACTCCGGAAACCCTATTCTCACGGCTTCTAGTAAACGCTCGGTCCATTCATGTTCAAGTTTCTCATAGACGGCGCGCTGTTTCCAATCTTTCCATTCCGAGAGATCGACATGCGTCGAGACGGTGACGGTTCGTTCAGGCTGATCGGTGCGCAACACGTCCCCGCCGGCTGACATCGATATAAACGCGTGTCCACTCGGTAGGTGAGATGTATAAACTTGTTGGAACAATGGTCGGTCGTGACAGACGTGTTCTGGCAACGTCACATATAAACTAAAAGTCCCCCATTGCGTTTGGCGCAACTGACGCGCGTATTGTCGGTTGAAGCGCTCGGCATCTTTACCGACGAGTAATCGACTCGTCGCCTCGAGAGGAATCGCGGAAACGACCGTATCGACGATGTCGAGTCTCCCTCGCCGATCGGTGAGCAGCCATCCGTCACTGACCCGCCCCACGCTCATAATCTGACGTCCGAGCAGCGCCTCGCCCCCGTCGTTTCGGAAAGCGCGTTCGAGAGCATGGGCGAGTTGATACAAACCGCCTTCGACATAAAAAGCGCCTTCATGATAAATCGATAGGGCGACAGCCGCGAGTACATGACTCGCTTCCCTTGCCCCTGTCTGTAAACTATCGAGTAAAATCCCATCGATCAATCGTTCAAATTCCGTACCGTCCAGTCGATGATGCTCCAGTGTCTTCTGGAGCGGCCGGTAGAGCTTCGGCCCGATGTGTAAAGATGCCGGACGGATACCTGATACAGCGGTCCATACGTCCTCGACGGAATGGAACGGCAGCGCGGGAAGTTGTTCGAACAAAGGTCGCAACGCCTCAAAATCAGCCCACATTTCAAAAAGAAACGACCGGATTTGCGGAGCAAACGCCGGGAACTTGAACTCAAGCTCAGCGAGAAATCGGTCCCGCTCTTGGTGATAAACGACAGTCTGCCCTTCTAAATGAATATGCATCACTTCTCGTAACGGACGGACCGAAACCGTTTCATCTAAATAACGAAGTACCCGATCATGCAGTCCGCCTCGTTCGAATCCCATCCCGAGCGTCGCCCCGGCCGGGAACAAGTAGTCCCCTCGCTCGAATTTGCCGGCACATCCGCCCCATTCACGTGACGATTCATACACTGTCACGTCATGTCCGTTTCGTTGCGCAAGTGCAGCCGCAGTCAACCCTGCGATGCCGCCTCCGATCACTCCAATTCGCATCGATATCGCCTCCTTCTTTCATCATACCTTGATGCATCTTTTCCGTGACGATCCAACCTGTATTTTTAAGGTTTTTTGGACGAGGAGGCAGGGTTCTTCCAGACGATGGCGAAAAAATCGATAAAGGACAGGTGAAACCATATGCGAAGTCGGGTCATCATTTATTTGCTCATCCCCATTTTGATTTTCATCGGTATACTGATCACACCTCCATCAGAAGAATCGCAAAAAGTAGCCACGATGACGGCTGTCAACGTACAGGAAATGATTCCTTATGAACGAGAGTACACCGCTCAAAAA
Source organism: Exiguobacterium sp. (assembly GCF_020832205.1). Taxonomy (GTDB): domain Bacteria; phylum Bacillota; class Bacilli; order Exiguobacteriales; family Exiguobacteriaceae; genus Exiguobacterium. Next base: position 68,746 of record NZ_JAFIFD010000048.1, read on the forward strand.
GTATTGCTCGAAGAGACGTTACACGAGTATGAGGCGGTGATTGAAGAGTGGCAACTCGAACGCGGCGCCCGTATATCATACAGTTATGTTCTTCGTCTGCGCGGTTTTGAGACGGTCGTCCAAGTTGATGCCGGAGCGGCCAATACGCGATCGGACGGCTTCTACGCCATGCAGGCGCATAGCCCGATTTTCCAGGCTGCTCAACCGCTCTCGACCGGCTACCCAATCATTCTCTTCGCTACAGAACAAAGGCTCGTCCTCAATCAAATGGACATACGTGTCATTTATGAAGAGAACGGAGAGTTGAAAAAGTGGCACATCACCAGTCAAGAATCATGACATTCAAAAGGAGTTATCTATGCACTTCAAACTTGAACCCATCGCAGCGGCAAGGACGTTCGTCGCTACACATTTTCCCGACTGTGGAGCCGCGTTGCTCGCCGGGAGTGTCGTTCGTGGAGAGGCGACTGAAACGTCAGATCTTGACATCATCATCTTCGATGACACACTCGTCTCGTCATATCGGGAATCGTTTATCGAGTCCGGATGGCGCATCGAATTGTTCGCCCATAACTTGACCTCGTATCGCGAATTCTTTGAGCAGGATTGCCTCCGAGCCATTCCGTCATTGCCGAGAATGGTCACCGAAGGTATCGTCTTGATAGATACAGGTATCATCGAAGACATCAAACGTGAAGCGGGAAACTTGCTCGACGATGGGCCGGAGCCTTGGTCGGATGAGACGATTGAGATGAAGCGGTATTTTCTGACCGATGCGCTCGATGACTTGACTGGATGTACGAATCGCGCAGAGGGCTTGTTCATCGCGAGTACTCTCGCCACGTTAGTCTGTGAGTTCATCCTGCGCACGAATCGACAGTGGATTGGCTCCTCCAAATGGACGTACCGCGCTCTCGATCGCCATGATGCCCAAGCAGCCCGCGAGCTTGCCGATGCCCTAGAATGCTATTATCAAACGAACGAAACAGATGCGCTCATTCGTTACGTCGATAAGACACTCTCCCCGTTCGGTGGCCGGTTATTTGCCGGATTCAGTCGCGGAAAAACAAACGAAACGTGAGGTAAACCGATGTTTTTTCTTCAAATGTCCGGGTTCCCCGGGTCTGGTAAATCGACGCTTGCTCGGGAGATTGCTCGACGACTAAATGCGGTCATCGTCGATCATGACGTCACAAAGACAGCGTTGCTCGAATCGATGGCGGATCAACCGCTCGACACGGCACTCACCGGAAAAGTAGCTTATGACATCGATTGGGCGCTCGTCTCCTTCAATTTGTCGCTAGGCCGCAACGTCATCCTCGACAGCCCTTGCCTATATGACGTGATGATCGAACGTGGTTTAGCTCTCACACGGGAACATGGTGCTACCTATCGCTACGTCGAGTGCATCGTCGACGACATCGATGAAATCAATCGCCGCCTGCAAGAGCGCGAACGAAAGATTAGCCAAATCGAGTCCGTCATGCCAGATGATTTTCATCGGACCGTCGCAAACAGCAAAAAACCACCCTTTATGCATACGCTTACAATCGATGCAAGCCGCTCTCTCGAAACGTATCTTCCCGACATCATCGGCTATATTCAACAGATTGATTAGTCGTTCTTTTCATCCAGTCCCATCAGGACCGGGTGAATTTTTTTAATTATTTATGTATTTTTATACTTTACAATTAATAATCATACATATACACTTAATCTCATATCTTGAAGGAGGAATTTATACATGAAGAAATGGATCGTTACAGGGGCGCTCGTCATGAGTGCCATCGTACTTGGGGCTTGCAGTCAAGAGACAACGGGAGAAGAAAAAAAGACGCTCGTCATGGGGACGAGCGCCGACTACTTCCCGTATGAATTTGTGGACACGGCGAACGGGGACGCCATTGTCGGATTTGACATTGAAATTGCGGAGACAATTACCGAGCGTCTCGGCTACGAGTTAAAGATTGAAGATATGGATTTCGGAAGTCTGCTTGGCGCACTCAACGCTGGTCGTGTCGACTTCGTCATGGCAGGGATGACGCCGACGGAGGAACGGAAAGAGAATGCGGCCTTCTCGGACATTTATTTGTCGGCGACGAACTTGATCATGTCAAAAGATGAGTCACTTCAAGCGATTGAACAACTCGCTGGAAAGAAAATCGGCGTCCAGACATCGTCGATTCAAGAAAATATCGCGAAAGAGCAAGCACCGGACGCTGAACTCGTCTCATTGAACAAGATTCCAGAAATCGTTCAAGAATTGAACACAGGTCGGATCGACGCGATGGTGATCGAAGACACGGTCGCCCAAAAATATTTGGACCAAAACGCGGGCTTCTATACGTTCGCATTGAAAGAGGATGGTGAGAAAGGTTCAGCCGCCGCCTTCAAATTAGATGATGAACTTCGCGACCAATTCAACGAAGAGTTGAACAAAATGATCGATTCAGGCGAAATCGACGAGTTGACGAAGAAGTGGTTCTCGATGGAGCCGACAGAATGAGACAAGTCGAGCTACCGATCTACCCGGTCACCTACCCGAGCGGATTTCGTTTGAATCAAAATGAGAGCCAGTTCCCGGTGCCGGAACGGTTGCACGAACAACTTTCCACGCTCTCGTTTAAAGATTTGCATGAGTATCCGGTGCAGCCGATCGATGAGTTGTTCATGCGCTACGCGGCGTATGCCGGCGTGGAACCGACTCAATTGCTCGTCGGATGTGGCAGCGATGAAATGATTCACGTCGTCACCCAGGCGTTGTTATCGCCGGAAGACGTCGTCTTATCACCGAATCCTGACTTCGCGCTTTATCCAATCTTCACGACAATCGCCCACGGACGACACGTTCAAACGGAAGACTTATCGTTCGATGCACTCGTCACGTCGGTGGAACTCTATGCGCCGAAACTGTTACTGCTGTCGAACCCGAACAATCCGACGGGGAAACTATGGAGCGTCGACGAGTTGACGGAACTCGCCGGACTCGTCCCTTATTTGATTGTCGACGAGGCGTATATCGATTTCACTCCGGAATCGAGCATGATTCCTCACCTCGAGACGTTGAGCAACGTCATCATACTCCGAACATTATCGAAGGCGTTCGGTCTCGCCAACGTCCGACTTGGGTTCATGATTACGACGACCGGGCTCGCGCACTATTTCCGGCAATTCGTGCCTCCGTTCAACATTAGCGGCGTCAGCGCGAAGATTGCCAACGTCTTCTTGCAAGATCCCTCTTATCTCGATGAGGTACTCGCTTGGCATGCCGAGATGCGCGAGAAATGGTCGGCGTTACTTGGAACGATCGGTCATGTGCACCCCGCCAAAGCGAATTTTCTCTACGTGACGCTCGACGAACCAGAAGCGGTTTGGTCCCATCTCGCCAAAAACGGGATTCACACGTCGCGTCAAACAAACGGGATTCGAGTGACGCTCGGAGATGAGCAAGCGCTGTTAGCGACAAAACGTGCGTTGATGACGTGGTCGCCCGTTTCGTATTCTTAATCTCACGCCCGTTGAAGTTCGGTTTGATTCCGACTTCATCGGGCGTTTTTGATTTAGGTCAATATTTTTCAGAAAACACACGTCTTTCGTTGACAAGATCAGAAAAGGCCATCAAAATTCATCTTACTGCGCTAACTTCTAAGTTGAACGGCTTTTATCGAATAATGGACGATTCGGCCTCCACTAGTCGCAGCTTATACTTTTACAGATTTGGAGGAAACAGCATGGTTTCACGCAACGAACCGGTCGAGACGAAATGGGGACGAAATCGCATCGGGAATCGCTGGTATTGGACGATTATGACGCGTTTTTGGTTATCGCACAGTTTCTCACTCGCTTGGTTGCTCTTCTCAATTTATATTTCCTTACCTTGGTTTACCGATTTAGCAACATTGACGAATTGGCCGCTCGCTTTGTTCGTCATCGGTGGCATCGCCTACATACCAGGATATTTGATGGCCTTTTTACTCGCCAGTCTTGTCCTCGATCGCCAACCTCCGTTCAAAGACGAACATCCAACCGAAGCGGTGACAGTGATGATTGCAGCCTACAATGAAGAAGCGTTGATCTATGAGACGATCCGTTACGTGGCGTCACAAGATTATACCGGTCCGCTCCACCTCCTCGTCATCGACAATAACTCGAACGACGACACTGCAAAAGAAGTGATACGGGCGAAAGAAGATTTTATGATTCCAATTGACTTACTCCACGAATCAAAGCCCGGAAAATTTCAAGCGCTCAACTACGGATTGACGCACGTGGCAACGCCTTACGTCATTACCCTCGATGCCGACACGTTAATTCACCCGTCCGCGGTTCGGTTTTTAGTTGCCCGTCTCGTCAGCAGTCCGAAAGATGTGTGCGCCGTCGCCGGAAGCATGCTCGTCCGGAATAGCCGCAGTTCGTTTTGGACCCGGTTGCAAGAGTGGGATTACTTCCTTGGGATCGCTTCAATCAAACGACTTCAAGGACTGTACCAAGGAACGCTTGTCGCGCAAGGGGCGTTCAGCTTATATGAGACCGAAGCCGTGCGAGAAGTCGGGGGATGGCCTGACGCCATCGGTGAAGACATCGTGCTCACTTGGCGGTTGCTTGAGAAGAAACGCCGTGTCTACTTTGAACCGCTCGCAGTCGCGTTCACCGATGCCCCGGAGTCGTTCCGCCACTTTGCCCGACAGCGCTCACGCTGGGCCCGGGGCATGGTCGAAGGGTTGCAGGAAGTGAAGCCGTGGCGCCAGCCCCAGTTATATACAAAATACTTAACGGGCGTCAATTTGATCATGCCTTATCTCGACATCGCTTATACGTTCTTTTGGATCCCTGGGTTGATCCTCGCCATATTCGGTCATTATTGGATCGTCGGTCCGATGACGTTGCTCGTCTTGCCGCTCACCGTCCTCAGTTATGGTCTTCTCTATTTCTATCAACGCGATTATGTGTTCAAAAACTTGAACCTACGCGTCCGTAAAAACTTGTTCGGCTTCATCTTTTTCGTCTTGAGCTATCAACTGTTCATGTCCCCCATTTCAGTATGGGGCTATGCACAAGAGACGTTCAAACTGAAACGTGTTTGGGAATAATCAAAGGCCCTGCATTTTTTTTGCAGGGCCTTTCTTATACGATCGTCTTGATGACTCGTGCCGGGTTACCCCCGACGACTGCTCTAGCCGGCACATCTTTTGTGACGACGGCACCGGACGCAATCACGGCATCATCCCCAATCGTCACTCCCGGGTTAATGATGGCGCCTCCTCCGATCCAGACACGATGTCCGACTGTGACGGGTTTCCCGAACTCGATGCCGGAGATACGTTCCGTCGGGTCGAGCGGGTGCGTCGCCGTGTAGACGTGCACCCCCGGTCCGAGCATACAGTCATCACCGAAGTGAATCGGACAGATGTCTAAAAACACGCAATCGAAATTGGCGAAAAACCGCTCCCCGAGGTGGATATTGAATCCGTAATCACATTTGAACGTCGGTTCGAAGTAAAACGACTCTCCGGTCGACCCGAACAACTTGCGGAGCACTTCTTTACGAACGGCGAGGTCATCAATGCCTGATTGATTAAATTGTTCCATCAGCCGACGTGCGTGGCGCCGTGCCGTCACGAGCTCTTCATCTCCGGCAACGTATCGCTCGCCTCGAACCATCTTTTCTTTTTCCGTCATCGTGTTCCCCCCTATTCTTTTTTCAGTATAGAGGATTTTCGTCAGAAATGGGGAATAGGATGTTGACGAACTTGAGGAGGAATAGACTGATGAAACGTATTCTAGATTGCAGAGCCAGCGACTTTTTGACGTTCAATCGCAACGATTTAATCGAGTCCATCCGAAAAGCTGAAGGACGCACTGTCCTCGCGGAAGTCATCCCGACGGTGCAACCGTTATATCCGGAAGTGACGAACGCGGAACTTGCCCGGGCGTTCGGTGCGGATATGATTTTATTGAACATGTTTGATGTGTTCCACCCGTACGTAAAAGGACTAGAAAGCCATGCCTTGTTCGGTAACGACCCGGAAGAAACGATGTCAGACAATCCGATTCTCGAGTTGAAACGGCTCGTCGGGTTGCCGATTGGTGTCAACTTGGAGCCGGTTGACTTTTCCGAGAAATCATCGGAAATGCATGACGTCAAGCATGGACGGCTCGCAACACGCGAATCGTTCGCAAAAGCGTCTGAACTCGGCATCGATTTTATTTGTCTGACCGGCAACCCGAATACCGGCGTGACAAATGAGGCGATTGAGCGCGCCATCATCACCGCCCGGCAAGAGTTTGCCGGTGTCATCATCGCCGGCAAGATGCATCAAGCCGGCGTCGGTCGTGTCCTTGATCGAGACGCTTATGTGCGCTTCGCTGAAGCCGGTGCCGATATCATCTTGATCCCGGCTCCGGGTACCGTGCCTGGAGTGCGCGAAGATGAGTTTTATGACGTCTCACGTGAAATCCAAGCGCTGAACAAACTCGTCGTGGCTGCGATCGGTACATCGCAAGAAGGATCTGACGAAGCGACGATTCGAGACATCGCCCTATCATCGAAGCGCGGCGGGACTGACGTCTTCCATATCGGCGACGCCGGCTTGTCTGGGATTGCCACACCGGAGAATATCCAAACGTTATCCATCGCCATCCGCGGCCGTCGGCATACGTATATCCGCATGGCCGCCTCGGTTAACCGCTAATTAAAAGGAACGAAGCCACAGTGGCTTCGTTCCTTTTTGTGTTACCAGTCGGTGACGTCACGGCGTGGTTTCGCTGGTGTCGTCGTCCCGTGCCGTTTAGCGAGGAGCGCCTCGACGTCATGTAATGATACGCCTTTGGCGGCGAGCAAGACGAGCAAGTGGTAAATCAAATCTGCCGACTCCTCGACCAACTCTTCATCGTTTAGCGCCGCGATGACGACCTCGAACGACTCTTCCCCGAATTTCTTGGCAATCTTGTCGACCCCTTGGTCGAACAAATACGAGGTGTATGAGCCTTCCTTCGGTGACGCCTGACGTGACTGAATCAACTTCTCTAATTCGTGAATCATTCTTCCACCTCCGTGAAAAAGCAACTTCGATTACCGGTATGACACGTCGGACCGTTGGCGCGGACCCGGACGAGTAACGCGTCTTGGTCACAGTCAACGTGGATGCTTTCAAGGTCGAGCGTATTCCCACTCGATTCGCCTTTCATCCAGAGCCGCCCTTTTGACCGCGACCAGAACGTGACCGTGTTCGTCTCGAGCGTCTTACGAATCGCTTCATCGTTCATATACCCTAACATGAGCACCGCCTCATCTGTCGTCGAGACGATGATAGCAGGAATCAGTCCGTTTGCGTCGTAACGAACCGCATCGGCAAGTTGCGCTCGCTGCATACGTGTTTCACCTCTTCCACTGTCGTCTTTCGGTCATGTAGAATCGACGCGAGCAAAGCCGCATCGACACGTTCGAGCGCATCGACGACGTGATCTGCGTTCCCGGCCCCGCCGGATGCGATAATCGGGATATCGACCGCTTCCCGTAATAAATCGAGAATCGTTAAGTCGTACCCGTTTTGTTTTCCGTCCTGGTTCATCGACGTCACGAGCAGTTCTCCGGCCCCGAGCTCTGCGACCCGTTTTGCCCAATCGACGGCACGCAGTTCTGTCTTTTGCTTGCCTCCGTACGTGTAGACGAAATATTCACCGTCTTCAAACCGGACATCGATCGCGATGACGATACATTGGGAGCCGAACCGATCCGCCGCCCGTTTGATCAAGTCAGGTGACTCGACGGCGAGCGTGTTGAGTGAGACTTTATCGGCCCCGGCCTTTAGGAGCGACGAGATGTCTTCTAACGACCGAATGCCGCCCCCGACCGTGAGCGGGATGAACACTTTGCGGGCGACGGCGCTGACGACGGCGAGCATCGTCTGACGTCGTTCCGTACTCGCCGTAATATCTAGAAACACAAGCTCGTCCGCACCGGAAGCGTCGTAATATTTTGCGATCTCGACCGGGTCACCGATATCGCGAAGCGCCACAAACTCGACACCTTTGACGACACGGCCGTCTTTCACGTCTAAACAAGGGATAATGCGACGTTTAAGCATGGCGGGCCTCCCACTCGATCAAGTCATCTAGACTGACTTGCCCGGACAAGAGCGCCTTGCCGACGACCGCCTCGTCGATGCGAGCCTCATTCAACGCTTTGACGTCGGCTTCAGTCGTGACACCGCCCGAGGCGATGAGCGTGACATCGACCGCGTCTCGGAGCGTCTTCATGCGCGCCAAGTTCGGGCCGTTCAGCTTTCCGTCCGAACCGATGTCGGTGTAGAGGATCGTCTCGACGCCACGGGCGACCAAGTCTTTCGCAACGTCAACGTCACGCAAGTCTGTCGCTTCCTGCCAACCGTTTATAGCGACCATGCCGTCGTAGGCGTCAAGGGCGACAGCGACACGGCTTCCATATTTCGCAAGGGCACGGTCCAGAAAATCCGGATCCGTGAACGCTTTCGTTCCAAGCAGGACACGATCTACGCCTGTTGCCATGACCGCGTCCAGCGCTTCTTCAGAACGAATGCCCCCACCTGTCTGAACAAAGAAGCCACACGACTTGGCGAAGCGGACGACGTCGAGGTGTTTCGGCTCCCCCGCTTTCGCTCCTTCAAGATCGATTAAATGAAGCATCGGGACGCGTCCGGTCCATTCTTTTAACTTCTCGTACGGATCGCCGTATTGTTCTTCTGTGTTGAAATCTCCTTCTGTCAGGCGGACAATCTTGCCGCCGATTAAATCAATTGCCGGTAGCAGCTTCACGTTCGACCGCCTCCTTCCATTCTTTTAATAAGCTGAGTCCGAACGTCCCGCTCTTCTCGGGATGGAATTGCATCCCCGTGACGAGCCCTTTCTGAACGATGGCCGGTACACGTTCCCCCATATAATCGGCTGACGCGACGATATTCGCCTCACTTGTCACGACATGGTACGAGTGGACGAAATAGACATCCTCATCGCGTAAAATGGAGTTCCAGCCGACGTGTGGCAACCGTTTCGCCTGCATCCGCTCGACCCGGCCCTCGATTAAACCGAGTCCTGTCGTCGGCATCCCTTCCGTGCTCGATTCGAATAATAGTTGCATCCCTAGACAGATCCCAAGAAACGGTTTCTCGACCGCCATCCGCGTCAATAGCGGGACGAGCCCAGTCTCGTTTAACGCTTGCATCGCTTGCGGAAATGCGCCGACACCAGGCAAGAGAATGGCGTCAGATGCTTCAATCTCAACGGGGTCGTTCGTGATCGTGACGTAACAACCGATGGCTTGTAACGCCCGTTCGACGTTAAAGACGTTGCCCATCCCGTAATCAATCACCGCGACTCTCATCCTTCAATCCGTCCTTTCGTCGATGGCAGGCGGTTTGAACCGTCCTGCGCGACCGCCTCCGCGAGGGCACGTCCGAACGCTTTGAACAATCCTTCAATCATATGGTGTGAGTTCGCCCCGTACAGCACTTCGAGATGTAGCGTCAAGCGCGCATTCATCGCCACGGCCCGGAAAAATTCTTCCGCAAGTTCCGTATCGAAATCGCCGAGTTTCGGGTTTTTAATGTCAGCCCGATAGACGAGGAATGGACGGCCCGAGACGTCGACGACGGCGCGTGCGAGCGTTTCGTCCATCGGGAGGTAACTCGTCCCATACCGGCGAATCCCCACCTTATCTCCGAGCGCCTGACCGATCATCTGGCCGAGCGCGATCCCGACGTCTTCAACCGTGTGGTGTGCATCGACCCACGTATCCCCTTCGACTTGCACCGTTAAATCGATGCGGCTATGGAATGCGAATAACGTCAACATATGGTCAAAAAAGCCGACGCCTGTCTTGATGTCGCTTTGACCCGTCCCGTCTAAGTCGAGCTTGAGCTCGATATCCGTCTCTTGTGTCGTTCGTTTCGTTTCAGCTGTTCTCAAAAGAAGTCACCTCTTCTATCGTTTGTCGAATCAATCGATACGCCTCGTCGGTACCCGAACTGACACGGATGCCGTCCGAGAAAGCACGGACGTGAACACCGTTGGCAAGAAAACGACTCGCCCACGCTTCGCTGTCTCGCGTCTCGACGTATAGGAAGTTGGCACGGCTCGGGAGAATCTTCCCGACCGGTGCTAGCAGTTGTTTCAGTTTTTCGCGTTGCTCGTTATGGTACGTCACGGCGTCACGGATGTATGCCGCATCCGCCAAGACGACGGCCGCAACGGCCGCGCTCAGTCCGCTCACGTTGAACGGCGAGCGGAAGCGATCGATGTTCTCAATCAATGCCGGGGCCGCGATCATGAACCCGATCCGCAAGTTCGCGAGTCCGAACGCTTTTGATAACGTTCGTAGGATGATGACGTTTGGATGGTCGGCGAGACGACTTTTGAACGAATCATTCATCGTGAAGTCGATATACGCCTCGTCGACGACGACATATGGCACGCGACTGGCAATCATCTCGAGTTCGTCAAGCGTCCACATCTTCCCCGTCGGATTGTTCGGGTTCGAGACGAGGACAAGTTTCGGCTGATTCGCCTCGACCGTCTGTAACAACGATTGAAATGATAATCCCGCCTCGTCCGGTTGCACGAAATTCCCCCGCGCGATGTGCGCATAAATGCCATACATCGAGAAGTCCGGGAGCGGCGCCACGACGACGTCATCGACGTCGAGAAGCGCCTGGCAAAGAATGGCGAGCAACTCATCACTGCCGCTGCCGACCATCAGTTGGTCGACGTTCACGCCGGCATAGCTGGCGTATCGCTCTTTCAGCACGTTCAATTCATCGACGGGATAGCGGCTCAAACCGTCTAAATTGACGTGACGAATCGCTTCTTTCAAGCGCTCGGGCAGTTCAAACTGACTTTCATTTTGATTTAATGCGTGTCCGCTGACCGCATGGGGCACGTAACGGGGAATGGTCTCGTATCGTAGTCTCATACGTCCTCCAATCGGACCGCCATCGCCCGGGCGTGTCCCTCGAGTTGTTCTTGTTTCGCGATCCGGATGGCGGCGCGTGTCACCGCTTCATCCAACTCCGTCATCTCGAGAAATGTCTGTCTGCGGTAAAAGTCGTCAACTGACAGACCGCTCGAGAAACGGGCCGTCCCGCTCGTCGGCAAGACGTGGTTCGGTCCAGCGATATAATCACCGAACGCTTCCGCCGCCGCATGTCCAAGGAAAAACGAACCGCCGTGACGAATGCGTTGCATATAGGCGTCGGGATCGCTGACGGCAAGTTGGACGTGTTCAGCTGCCATCTCGTTCGCTTCGTCGATCGCCTCTTCTTTCGTCATGACGAGGACACCGCCGCGTTTTAGCGCTTCAGTCGCGATGTCTCGCCGTGGCAAGTCGTGAAGTTGTCGTGTCAGTTCTTCACGGATCGCCTCGGCCATGTCGTCGGTCGTGACGAGCGCGAGCGCGGTCGCCTCGATGTCATGCTCAGCTTGAGCGAGCAAATCGGCGGCGACCCATTTCGGGTTGGCCGTCTCGTCGGCGATCATGAGCACTTCTGAAGGTCCAGCAACCGAGTCGATCCCGACGATGTGTGAGACGAGTGATTTCGCCGTCGCCACGTATGCGTTACCGGGTCCGACGATTTTATCGACAGGTCGAATCGTCTCAGTCCCAAACGCGAGAGCAGCGACAGCCTGGGCGCCACCGACGAGATAGCACTCATCGGCACCTGCGATTTTTGCGGCAATCAATAGCGACAAATCGATCCCGTCTTGTTTCGGAGGTGTCACCATGACGATTCGTTTCACGCCTGCGACTTTTGCCGGAATGACGTTCATGAGGACGCTCGATGGGTAGACGGCAGTCCCGCCCGGAACGTAAACGCCGACCGAGTCGAGCGGCATGAAGCGACGGCCGAGTCGGAACATCTCGTCTTCAAAGACGTCCTCTTCCCGGCGCTGTCGCTCATGAAACGCTCGGATTCGTTTCGCTGCGAGTGTCAGCGCCTCTGTCAGTTCCTCATATGCTGCCGGCGGTGTGAAAGACGCCAAATCGACCGCTTCGATTTGATTGACGCCATCAAACTGTCGTGTGTATTCAAGGAGCGCATCGTCCCCTCTTGACTCGACCGCGTCTAAAATCGGTTTGACCGCCTCGACCCAATTCTCGCGACGTGTCTTATTGTCTGTGTTCATGCGTTCCCCTCCTTGCTCAACCGGCGAATCCAGGCTTTCAATTCGTCAGGATCGTTCGCGAGCGCAGTCTCGCTCGTAATGAATTTAGCGTTAATATCAAAAATCGTCTCGTACTCTTCGAGGTCGTTCGCGCGAAGCGTCGCCCCGGTCTCGACGATATCGACGATGCAATCAGCGAGCCCGGTGAGCGGAGCGAGTTCGACCGATCCGTTCAAGGCGATGACTTCGACGTTCTGCCGTTTCGACGCGAAATGCGAGATGGCGATGTTCGGATACTTGCTCGCCACTTTTAATTTTTTCGTCCCGTTTTTTCGTTCTCTCGGTCCACATACGGCCATCCGGCAACGGCCGAACGGTAAATCAACGACTTCAAGAACACCAGGTGTCTTCTCACGTAAGATGTCGCCGCCGACGACACCGACGTCTGCGGCACCGTGCATGACGTATTTATAGACGTCGTCGCCTTTGACGAAAATGAATTCATGCCCGTCGACTTCGACCGTCAACTCACGGCCTCGTTTTTCGGGCCAGACAGTCAATCCGACTTGTTCAAAATAGTCCCGGGCCGCTTTTTCAATGCGCCCTTTCGCGATTGCTACTTTCATGACATCACCTCACCTAATTGTTCTAGATCGAGCGAGAGTCCGAACGCACGGCGCGATTGTCCG
>NZ_JAFIFD010000053.1 GCF_020832205.1 Exiguobacterium sp.
AACACCATCCCGAACGCGAGCTCGACGAGGCTCATCTTCGCCGATTTGAACTGTTGCGAGTTGATCGTCTGCACTTTCTTCAAATAAGAACGGGTGCCGACGAGAATCGTCGCGATACCGAACAGAATCGACAAGATGCCGATGGCCGTGATCAATTGATGCTCGGCCCCGCTCAAGTTCTCGCTCCGATAGTAATGGAAGTTCGTCACGAGGAAGCCGATCCCGATGACGGTGATGGCCGTCCGAATCCAGGCGAGAAACGTCCGCTCGTTGGCGAGATGTTGTTGAATGTATTGTGAATCGACCGTCTTCTCTAAATCTAGTTTCATCGTCTTCCCTCTCTCTAGCGATCGTAGTCAATCAACCGATTTTTCAATGCGAATTGAACGAGTTCGTGCCGGTGTTTCAACTGAAGTTTCTGCATGACACGGCCTTTATGGTTCTCGACCGTCTTCGGGCTGATACCGAGCTTCTCTCCAATTTCGATATTGCCGTAACCGAGTGCCGTCAAACGTACAATTTCCGACTCCCGCCGTGTCAGCACCGTGTCTGTCTTTTGTAACGCCATTTTCTCGATGAACGACTCTGACAGAGACGTCGCATAGTATCGTTTCCCGTCCATCACTTGTTTGATGCCATCAACGAGTTGCCCCGGGTCGCTGTTTTTGGATAAATAGCCAGGCACACCGAGCTCGAGCGCGCGTTTAATGTATAGTTCCTCGTCGTGCATCGTGAGGAGGATGACTTTGGCGGTCGGCACTTCTTCCGCTAACGCTTTCGCTGTCATAAATCCGTCGAACCCATTCGGCATCGTCACATCGAGCAGTACCACATCAGGCGTCGTCCGAATCGCTTCCTGGATGGCCGTCATCCCTTCGGCCGCCTCCCCGACAACGTTGATGTCTTTATATGGACGAAACATCAACTTCAACCCGCGCCGGACGAGTTCATGGTCGTCGACAATCAGTACGTCAATCGGCATCATAGCGACCTCGCTCCACCGGCACGGTCACTGAAATGTCGGTGCCTCGTCCGATACTCGATTCGAGGGTGAACGCACCATGAACCGTTTTTGTCCGTTCTTCCATGTGCCGAAGTCCTAATCCTTTCGCCACTTCTTGTGGATTGAAACCGACTCCGTCATCTTGGAACAACACGTCGATGCGTCCGTCACGCTCAACGATACGGCAGTTGACCGCACTCGCCTGTGCATACTTCATGCAATTGACGAGCGCTTCTTGAATGATGCGATACACATTGATTTCGATGACGCGGTCATAGCGGTCGGCTAAGCGAATGTCGACCCGAAACGTGACGAGCGGGTATCTGGTGGCGAAACTGTCAAATAGTACGCTAAGCGCCGAGCCGAGTCCGAACTGATCGAGCTCGATTGGGCGCAGTTGTTTCGAATAGCCGCGCACGTTGTCGATCAGTCGGCTCACTTCGGCAAGTACGGACTCGATGTAGTCTTTTTTGTCCGGGTCGGACACATCGGACTGGAGCGCACCTAGGGCGAGGGAGATGCTGAACAACGATTGACCGACGCCGTCATGGAGTTCTTGGGCGAGCCGTTCGTGTTCTTCCTCCCGGGCTCGGATTAATTCCCGTACCATCTGTTCACGGAGGGCATGCGCTTCCCGGCGCTTACGCTCCGTAAAGTCACGCAGCACGAGCAAATAGTACGTCGCGCCCGACGTCGGATCGTTCAAGATGCGCGCCGTGTTCATCTCCACATCAACCATTTTCCCCGAATATGTCGGCATCTCTGATGTGAAGTATGGGGAGCGTTCATGTTGCATCAAGTAGCATCGCTCTTCCTTTGGACCGACTTCACGTCGTTGACAAAATGAACAGTACGGGACGGGCTCTCCTAACCGCCATCCGGTCAATTGTTCAGCCGCCTCGTTCATCGTGATGATGTTTCGATCATGGTCCATCACGATGACACCGTCTTTTAACACGTTTAAAATTTGGTGTTCAAAATCTGGAAGTGCCAATCCGTCCCCTCCTTTCTGTTTGCCTACTCCTCCCCTCTATCATACCCCCACGGGTAATCGAAGCCAACTATTTGAGCATACAAAACCCGGACGTGGTGCATCCACGTCCGGGAGAGTTTGTTATGTTTTTGTTTGCTCAGACAAAACTTCGACCGTCGCCTGCATATATTTGAGCCCGTGTTGGACCGATGGCTCTTTCAGCCAACGTACGAGCGAGAACAGCGTGATGTGACGGTCATCCCGCTCGGCCCGGGCCCGGATTTCGGTGAGCATCGTCCGTGTCGCATCAGCTTTTTCTTTTACGGGTGAGACGTATTCGTCGACTCGTTGCCCAATCAATTCCCGCGTCTGTTCGTCCGTATAAACGTCTTCTGCGAAAGCGAGTACTCGTTCGAGTTGATTCGTCACTTGAAGCAGCATCGGCAGCTTCTCGGCGAGCTTTAACGCCGCCTCGAGCGTCTCAATTTGTACATTCGATTCGTCAAGGAGCGTGTCGATTTTTTGTCTAACTTGCTGATCGTTCACCGTAGCCACACCGAAATCGACGGCATCTTCGAGACGACGGAGCGATCGCTCAATTTCCGGCAACCGTTCGACGAGCGAGACGAGCGCGCGCTCGACGTCGGGCCGTGTCAACGCGGACTCTAACGTCTGTTCGTTCATGGTTGTATGTTCCATCGCTTTGTCCCCTTCCTCACATTGTCCCTTTCAACATCCCGTTCCAATACATGACCGGCAGAAAATCTTTTTTCAAGATATACATACTGTGGCGTTCTTTCGCTTGATTGAACGGCATCGACTCTTGCGGTACTTTTTCATAATCGAACTCGGCCAAGATGAGCTTATTGTAACCGGTGACAATCGGGCATGACGAGTAGCCATCATATGACGCGACTGGGACACGTCCGTACATGAGATCAATCACATTTTTAGCGACGACGGGCGCCTGTTTCCGAATCGCAGCTCCCGTCTTCGACGTCGGCAAATTCGTACAGTCCCCGAGTCCGAAGACGTTTTTATACTGCTTATGTTGGAGCGTATACATATCGACGTCGACCCAACCGCCCGCATCGGCGAGCTCACTTTCTCGAATGAAGGCAGGTGCTTGCATCGGTGGTGTGACGTGAATCATGTCATAATGCACCTCGAACGTCTCACCGCCATCTAGCTGTTCAAACACAGCGACTTTGTCGTCTGCTTTGATTTCAATCAAATTGACGCGAAAATGTGTATCAATTCGTTTTCGTTCGAGTACTTTTTCGAGTGCCTCCCGATACTTGGCGACGTCAAAGATGGCCGGGTTGGCAGATCCGAAGACGATTTTACTGTTACTGCGGACACCTGTTTTCACAAAATAATCTTCCGCCATATACATGATTTTTTGAGGTGCCCCGCCGCATTTCACAGGTGAGGCCGGGTGCGTGAACAAGGCGGTCCCGCCTTCAAAACCCCTAAGGGTATCCCATGTATAGTCGACATGTTCATATGAATAGTTACTGCAGACTTGTTTCGTCCCTAACGCGGACTCCAACCCTTTAATCCGTCCCCAATCGATTTCAATCCCTGAGGCGACGACCAAGTAATCGTATTGAATGGTTCCGTTATGTTCCGTCTCCACTTGATTGTTGGCTGAATGGAAACCGATCACCTTGTCTTGAAGCCATTTCGCCCCGCTTGGGATGAGTGATGCCATCTCGCGTTCCGACTCTTCCTTTTTCGCCGCGCCTGCTCCGACAAGCGTCCAAAGCGGTTGATAATAATGTTTCATTTCAGGATCGATTAACAAAATCTCACCTCTCAAATGATGCTGCTCCCGCAATAAACGAGCAGCCACACTGATTCCTCCTGTACCGGCTCCGACGATGACGACTCGATAGTGTGTACGCATAAAGCAATCCCCTTTCGTCTCTCAAATGATTGACTATTTTATGTCAAATCCGTGAACTCCCTCACGTCTTCAGCATAATTGAAAGCGTATACAAATTATATAGGGGAAGTCCCTCATTTTCGCCAGATGCCTAGTACTGATCTCATTTTTCACGATTCTGCGTACATCCATCGCGCTCGAAAATTCGTGATTTATATCACTTCACCATGCCGACATCTCACTTTCGGATCGGCATAGGGGATTCCCCTCATATCGCGAGAAACGTATTGACCCCTTATACCGTAGGGGGTATAAAGTGATTATCTAATTGTTTAGGAGGACTTTTTTACGATGAAACAATCTTATCATCCGCTCTACTTCTTATCAGCCCTCGGTAACGGCGGGCTCGCCGTCTCATTTTTCATGTATTTCATGTTTTTAATCCCCCATCCGGATTCGCCATTGCCTCACTTTGATCATCTGCGTGCCACATTTGGATCCGGAGGAATGGCACAGCTCCTTGTCGTCGCGGTCTCAATCATTATCTTGGCGCTCGCGGCGAATCACTTCCGTTTACTCGTTTGGAACATTCGTTCGTTCCACGCGTTCAAGCGGACGTCGGCGTATCAAACGCTCAAAGGGACACCCGGTGAAGTGGCCGTCATGGCCGAACCGCTGACATATGCGATGAGCGTCAACGTTCTGTTCATCCTCGGCGCCCTGTTCGTCCCAGGGCTATGGGCGAACGTCCAGTTCCTCTTCCCATTCGCCTTGGCCGCTTTCCTCGTCATCGGTGTCTATGCCCTCGTTCGGTATGTGCAATATATCGCCAACGTGGTGGCGAACGGTACGTTCCCGGTCGACAACTTGAACCAGTTTGGTCAATTTTTAGGCGCATTCACGTTCGTCATGGTCGCCGTCGGTTTGGCGAGCCCTGCTGCGATGGCGACGACACCGTGGGTTTCCGTTATCTCGACAGTCGCTTCCCTGTTTTTCTTGTCACTCGTCGGTGGGATTTTACTCTTCTTCGGTGGCATGAGCCTGCGCGCCGTATTGGCGAAAGGCTTGGCCAAACCTGGAGCCCCGACCATCTGGTTGCTGATTCCAATCTTCACGCTCACTGGAATCACGTTCGTTCGCCTATATTCGATGGTTTCTCACCGCATACTCGATACCGATGTGAACACGGCATTGTTATTCGTCGTGCTCGGTTTTTTATTCATGGCGAGCACGGCTGTCGGTTTGATTGGGTTCAACGTATTGCATCGACTTGACTACTTCGACGAACAACCTGACGGCGCGGCAAGCTTCGGTCTCATCTGTCCAGGAGTCGCCTACGTCGTCCTCGGCATGTTCTTCGTCCATTGGGGACTCGTTCAAAACGGCTTTATCACGGCGCACAGCTTGATGCATTACGTCATCTTGTCCCCGCTCGTGTTCATCCAAATGAAAACGATTCAATGGCTCATCAAACTGTCAGTGAAACATCTTACTAAACGACAAGACGTCTCGAAACTCGAGGCCGCATGAGGATCATTCTTCGAGAAAAACCCTGCCGAAACATTCGTTTCAGCAGGGTTTTTCTCATTGTTTTCAGGAGAGTCGATCGAATACTAAATCGAGCTGTGCCGCTTCAATCGCTCCAACCGCATCGCCGACACTGATCTCGGTCGAGCAATAACCGTCATGCGGGACGAGGTATCCGCTGATGCCGATGCCAGTCTCGTCTTGAACAGCCTGCATCCGTGCCGCGACCGCCTCATACTCCCCTTCCACATGAAGATGGAACATATTCGTCACTGGGACGTCCGGCGTCGTCCAGACACCGTCGATCGCATTGAAGCGGTGTGCGAGTTGTTTCGCTTGTTCATAGTACGTCTCCATTCGGTCTTTTCGAAGCTCATAGTAGTAGTTGGCCGGGATGATGTACGGGTACAGACCGATCAAGTCGCCGCCGTAGCGCCGTTTCCATATTCTCGCCTCGTCACAGAACGGTTTCGGTCCGGCTAAAATGGCGCCTGCGATGCCGCCGATGCCTTTATAAAACGACACGTAGACGCTGTCGAACAAAGCGCACACTTCTTCGGCCGTCTTCTCATAATACGGTAACGTCTCAAATAAACGCGCCCCGTCGAGGTGCAAGCGAATGCCACGCTCACGACAATGGCGACTGATTGCCTCAAGTTCTGTGAACGGCGGCAAGTAGCCACCGAGCTCCCGTTGCGGCAACTCAATCAACAGACAAGCCACATCCGGCAGCGCCTGCACTTCTTCAAAAGTCATCAACCGGTCCGACTCCCCGATCAAGATCGGCTCGAGGTGATGCAGCTTCTTTAATCCATCCTGTTCGTGAATCTCTAAATGACAGAGCGGATGGTAGGCGACGCGTGGATTGTCGGTCTCGTCCGCCCAGATACGTAACGCGATTTGTTGCGCCATCGTGCCGCTCGGGAAAAAGATCGCGTCTGCTGTCCCGAGCGTTTGCGCCATTTTTTGTTCGAAACGCTCAATCATCTCCCCTGTTCCGTAATGGTCGCTCGCCTCGTTCGGATCGACTTCAGCGAACGCTTGTTGCAATACTCCGACATTTCGTTTCCCGTGACCGCTCAGTTGATGAGCTGTTTGCTGGTACGATGCCCGTAAATCCATGTCATCCCCTCCAAAAAGAGCCTCCTGTCATAAGACAGGAGACTGAAATTTAGTCCCGTACCCGAACGATCAACTTGCCGCGTACTTTTCGTGTTTGAAGCTGTTCGAGCCCCTCTTTTAAGCGGTCGAACGGTAACACGTCCGTGACGAGGTCGTTCAGTTCGCCCGCTTCGAGCAGTTTCATCAACTCTTCGGCCATATACGCCAAGTTGCGGATGGCGCGTTCGTCCTCACTCGCATGGGCCGCACCGAGGGCGACTTCGTGAATCGACGGCGATAACGTAAACCCTTTCACGTTCGACGTATCCGGTGGCCCGGCGATATAGGCGAGCTGTCCGCTGAACGCGAGCCGGTCGAGGTCCGCCGTCGCCACGTCGCGACCGACCGTGTTCAAAATCAAGTCGACACCGCGACCGTCCGTTTCTTCTAACACACGTGCCGTCACGTCTTCCGTGTTGTAGTCAATGGCCACGTCCGCTCCGAGTTCTTTCACCCAATCAAAGTTGTCAGGTGACGCCGTCGTGAACACTTTGAGCCCAAGTTTCTTCGCGAGTTGAATCGCGTAACCGCCGACGCCGCCCGCTCCGGCGTGGATGAGAATCGTCTCTTTATCGCGTGTGTTCAGTTTCTGCATGACCGCCTCATACGCCGTCATGCCGGCACAAAGAATTGCTGCGGCCGCTTCGTCGCTGACGTCTGGCGGAACGACGGCGCAGGCGCGCGCATCGACGACCGCATACTCGGCGAAGCCGCCGTTGTTCGCGAGACTCGTATGGACGGCGACACGTGAACCGGTGATGATATTGGCGAGGCTCGAGCCGACTTCGACGACTTCCCCGACGAGGTCGACCCCAAGGATGTGCGGGTACGCCCACTTCGGGTTGCCGTTCGTGCCGACTTTATAGTCGACCGGGTTCAAGGCGACCGCCTCGACTTTGATGAGCAGTTCGCCCGCTCCAGGTGTAGGACGCTCCGTCTCACCGAGATGCAAATGTTCGAGTCCTGGTTGATCGAGTAACCATGCTTTCATGTCAATACGCCCCTTCCGAATACGTCAGTTCATAGGAATGCGAATAAATTTCGACGAGGTTGCCGAACGGGTCTTCACAGTACACCATCCGATACGGCTTATCACCCGGGTAATATTCACGGATTGGCATCCGTTGTTTGCCGCCATGGGCGACGATTTTCTCGACGAGCCCTTCGATGTCCGGGTCTTGGACGCAGTAGTGGAAGATACCCGTCTTCCAAAACTCGAAATTGTTTTCGGGGTTCTCGTTGTTCGGAAACTCGAACAGCTCAATGCCGATTTTATCACCGGTCGACATGTGGGCGATTTTAAAGCTGCCCCAGCCCGGTCCGAACACGTCGGTACACATGACACCAATCGGGGAGTCGTCCTCGACGACGTCCGATGGCTCCATGATCGTGTACCAGCCCATCACATTTTCATAAAATTTTACGGCTTCTGCCACACTCGGGACCGATAGCCCGATATGGGAGAACGTACGTGGATAAGTCAAATTCATCCGCTCCTTTTTAGTTGCTCATTTCGCAGGATAACGATACGATCATCTGAGTCGAAATGGAAGTACGCACATTCAAGTAACTACCCGAAAGCGAGGCGAATTGAACATGACGATTCCGTTCCCCGTCAACAAGGCGCTCGACATCATCGGCGGTAAATGGCGGCCTCAAGTGTACTGTACGCTCGAGAACGGTCCGCGCCGTTTTTCTGACATTCAGCGCGCCATTCCTGACGTCAGCCGCAAAGTGTTGACCGATCAACTGCGTGAGCTCGAACAGCTCGGCATGGTGCGCCGCGACGACTACTCGACCGAGAAACAGCTTCACGTTGAATATTCGCTCACCGAAGAAGCGCTCAGCTTGCAACCGGCGATGAAGGCGCTTTGCGCATGGGGCGAGACACGAGACGAATAAACCCTCGCCCGAGTCCGGCGAGGGTTTTGTCATGAGGCGAACAGGCTGATGAGATTGCCGTCCGGGTCGACGACGATGGCGTAACGTTGTCCCCACGCCGCATCCCACGGGTCGCGATGAATCACATACCCTTGTTTGACGATGTCTTCAAACAAGGAATCGAGCGCTTGTCGACTCTCGCACAAAAAGGCGAGCTCGACCCGATGTCCCGATGCCGGTTTCCATTCCCCGTACACCGACTCAGCCACTTCGACCGTATCGAACGCGAACCGGACGCCGCCGTCGTCGACTTCGACGTGTGCTTCCCCATTCATCGATTCCGGAACGTTCAACCCGAGCAGACGATAAAAATCGAGCGCCCGTTTCATGTCTTCGACGACGATCCCGACCATGTCTAGTTTGATTCCCATGAAGTCACCTCATTCTGTAAGTTGGTGGTACTATTGAGAGTGTATCACCTCATCATCATTTTGAAACGAGGAAATCAACATGGGTTATCAGTTCGCATTGCTGTCTCAAGATCAAGCCGAAACAATCGCCTACACGTGGCACTACGATGACGATTACGCATTTTATGATATGGAGGCCGACGAAGACGATTTAGCCGAATTTTTAGATGCAGACCAGCGCGGCCAGTCGGTGTTTGCCATCACACATGATGCCGAACTGATTGGATTCGTGAGCGTCACGCAATCGGATGACGAGACGATCGATATCGGGCTCGGCATGAAGCCCGATTTGACCGGAAAAGGAGGCGGACGGGCGTTCCTCACGTCGATTCTTAACTTCATCGAGGCGACGTACGCGCCCCGTCGCGTTACATTGGCCGTCGCCGCCTTCAACGAACGGGCGATTCGATTGTACGCAGCTTGCGGCTTCAGACAGACCGGTTCGTTTCAACAACCGACGAACGGGAGTGTGTATGACTTCGTCCGGATGGAACGAAAAGAAAGTCCTCAGAACCTTTGATTCTGAGGACTTTTCCTATGCGAACTGTTTCTTTTGCACGTACGACAGTCCGAGCGCCGCGATCAAAATCGCACCCTTAACGATGTCTTGTGCATAATACGGCACGTCCCACATCGTCAGCCCGTTCAACAAGATGCCAATCAAGACGGCACCGATCAACGTGCCGACGACGTTTGGCCGACCGGTCCCAAAGACGGCGTAACCGATATAGGCGGCCGCGACGGCGTCCATCAAGAGCGGTGCCCCGGCCGACACTTGTCCAGTGCCGATGCGTGACGCCAAGATGATGCCGCCGATGGCTGCGAACAGTCCGCTCAACACGTAGGCGTACAGCTTGATGCGATTGACACGGATCCCGGATCGTCGTGCCGCCTCGACGTTCGAACCGACGTAATAAAACTCGCGTCCCGTCTTCGAATACGTCAAGAACAGATGCGCCCCGGCGAAAAACAATACCATCAAGATGGCGACGAACGGGATAGGTCCAATCGAGCCTTGACCGATGAAGAGGAACGACGGGATGAAACGTCCCGGCGCCGTCCCGCCGTCGATCGGCATATTATCATAAATCGAGAACCCTTTCGTATATGTCAATTGGACACCGTTGATGACGTACATAATGGCGAGCGTCGCGAGCAAATCCGGCAAGCGAAACTTGATCGTCACGAGCGCGTTCAACAGACCGACGAGCACGCCGAGCGCAATCGGGACGAGTAATGCGACGAGCAGCTCTTGACTATGTAAGACGAGGCTTGACGCCGCTCCGACCGTCGCGAGACTCGCCGTCGAGCCGACCGACAAGTCGAAGCCGCCGACGATGAGCGAGAACGTCACCCCGAGGGCGAGAAGTGAGACGATCGACACGGATTTGATGATGTCGCTGAAGTTCGCGTACGTTAGGAACTGATCGTTCGTCACACCGAAGACCGCAATCAGGGCGAGAATAGCGAACAACGTCCCGTATTGTCCGATGCCGGCTAGGCGCTTCGTTCGTTCTTTTAATACGAGTTGGGCCATATCAAACCTCTCCTTTCTGTTGCCACCGCCCGCGGTCGAGCCAGAGCGTCCGGTTGGCGACACGTTCTAATTCTTGCGGTTCACTCGAGGTGAAGACGACGGTCTTCCCATCTTTAGCGAGTCGCGTCACGAGTTCATAAATGTCCCGTTTCGCCGTCACGTCGACGCCCTTTGTCGGTTCGTCGAGCAAATAGACGTCGCGATCTTCAAGGAGCCACTTGCTGAGGACGATCTTTTGTTGATTGCCTCCGCTCAGTTCACGCACCGGTTGATTGAGACGGTCATATTTCACGCGGAGCGACGACAAGACGCGCGTGACCGCCTTCCCTTCCCGAGCAATCGCCAGGACGTTCCGCTCGATCGAGTCGTCTAGAAACAACCCTTGTTTACGGCGCTCTTCCGGCACGAGGGCGAACCCGGACCGGACGGCTTGACGCGGTGTTTGAATCGTCACGCGTTTCCCATCAAGCGCAATCGTTTGAGGCGCGCCGGATAAACCGAACAGCGCCTCGATGAATTCGGTCTTGCCGCTCCCGGTGACCCCGCCGATGCCGATGACTTCGCCTTTGTAGGCGGTGAACGCTAACTCGGTCCCGAACGTCGGGAGCGTGAGCGTCGCCTCGAGTTGAACGGTCTCGGTCGGTGTCGCTTTTTCTAAATCATGGGCTAGCTCTGTCCCGCTCAACAGCGTATGGACGCGGCCATCAGACAGTGCTTGATACGGGCCTTCGTAGACGACGCGACCATCGCGGAGGAACGTCGCCGTTGTCGTGACGCGCGACAGTTCGTCCGACCGGTGGGTGATGAGCAGGATGCCGACCCCCTCTGAGGCGAGCGTCTGTAACAACTCGAGCAATGCTGCCGCGTCATCGGTCGACAACGCGGCCGTCGGTTCATCGAGCAATAAAAACGACGCCTCACTCGCGAGCGCACGCGCAATCAGAATTCGTTGTTTGACACTGAGCGGATAACGACCGACCGGTTTGGTCACATCGATGTTGAGACCAACTCTCTCCAAATAGTCGGCCGCCCGTTGTTTTAACGCACGCGGTCGGATTCGGTTGACCGCTTGCCACGGCACGACGTTCTCATACACCGGCAAGTCGAGATAGAGTGCATCATCGACTTCTTGGGACACCGTGATGATGCCACGCCGGATCGCCTCGGCCGGGGTGAACACGACCGCCTTATCGTCAACGTGGACCGCACCGGACGTCGGGGTCGTCGTCCCGTTCAATAGTTTGATTAACGTACTTTTTCCGGCCCCGTTCAGTCCGAGTAGCCCGTGGACCTCCCCGCGACGGAGCGTGAACGTGACGTCGTCGAGCACCGTCACGTCCCCATACCGTTTCGTGATGCGTTCAAGCCGTAGCATCAGTCTGTCCCTTTCATCCAATCCGACCAGGCGGCGTCCGATGCGCCCCAGTTCGGGACGTATTGACCGAGATCATCCATCGTCACTTTCTCATCCGGCAAAACGTCGCGGTCCACCAAATACGGGTCGACCGAATGGATCGACGGCGTCTCTTCCCCGGCAAGTTTTTGATAGGCGTAGCGGACTTGGATCCGTCCGATTTCTGCTGGATCGGTCGCCGCCGTCACTTTCCACGGACTCCCGTCTTCTTGCATGAGCTGAAGATCCTCGTCACTCAAATCGATTCCGTAAACGGCGATCTCATCGCGCCCAGCTTGCTTGATGGCCCGGCTCGCCCCTTTAGCGAACTCGTCCCACATCGCGAACACAGCATCAATCTCGCCTTCCGGATACTTCTTCAAAATGGCTTCCATCTGGCTCTGTGTGTCGAGTGCCGTATTGTTCGTCGCCGAACCGAACTTGGCGACTTCCTCGATGCCCGGGTACCGTTTCAAGAACGCGTCATAGATTGTGTGGCGTCGCTCCATCGGCGTGAAGCCGCCGACCCAAATCGTGACGATTTTCCCTTCCCCGTCCAAGTCTTCAGCGAGCGCTTTGAGCGAACGCCAAGCGAGTGAGTAATCGTCTTGGTCGATGACCGTGACGCCCTCGTTCGTCAAATCGTTGTCGAATGCGACGACTTTAATCCCTTTATCGAGCGCGCGCTGGACCGGTTCTTTCAACGCGTCGGCCCGACCATGGTCGATCAGGATGACGTCTACCCCTTGCGTCGTCGCCGTGTCGACGTAACTCGCCATCTTCGAAAGGTCGTTGTCGGCGTTATACACTTTCACGTTGCCGCCGAACGACTCGACTTGTTCGGTCACGCCGTTGATGTATTGCGACGAGAACGTCCCAATCGACATCTGCATGACGAGAGCGACGTCGATGTCTTGCGGCAACGTCCCGTTCGAGGCCGAGACGGGTTTCGTCTCCGGCGTCTTCTCGGCCGGCTTCGCCGGGGCGGCTTGCTCGTTCGTGCAACCGACGAGCGCCAAGACGAATGTGAATAAGAAGATCAAGATTTTTTTAGACATGAATCGTTCCCCCTACATGATGTATGATAGCCGTCTCGTCCGCCTTGAACACGCCGGCCTCCGTGATGATTCCGGTGATGAGCTCGGGCGGAGTGACGTCGAACGCCGGATTGAAGACGGTGATGCCGACAGGAGCCGTCGGCTGTCCGCCGATATGCGTGACTTCTGATGGATTCCGCTCTTCGATCTCGATCGCGTCCTCCGCCGTCAAATCAAACGTCGAATGAGGTGCCGCGACGTAAAACGGGATACCGTAGTGGTTGGCGAGCACGGCGAGTTGGAGCGTGCCGATCTTGTTGGCGACGTGACCGGTCCGTGTGATGCGGTCAGCTCCGACGATGATGGCATCAACTCCTTTTGCTTGAATCGTCCAAGCAGCCATATTGTCGGTGATGAGCGTGACGTCGATATCGGCTTGGTCGAGTTCCCAGACGGTGAGCCGGGCCCCTTGCAGGAGCGGCCGTGTCTCACAAGCGAAGACGTTGAACGCCACACCGCGTTCTTTCCCGACATAAAACGGGGCGAGCGCGGTGCCGTAACGTGATGTCGCAATCGCCCCGGCGTTACAAATCGTCAAGATGTTTCCGCCTGCCGGCAGCACTGAAAGCGCATGCTCCCCGATGGCCCGATACGTGTCGACGTCCCGGTCGTATAACGCGACGGCGCGACGCTCGATTTCCCCGGCAATTTGTTCGAAATCTTCACCGCTATTTAACGCCAAGAGCGAATCGATGACGTTTTGCAGGTTGACCGCTGTCGGTCGTGTCGCAATCAAGCGGCGACCGACGATTTCAAGACGGCGCGTGAAGTCCGGATCGTCCACTAACCGGCCCGCCTCTTTCGCGAGGACGAACGCCCCGAAATAGGCGATGGCCGGTGCGCCGCGCACTTGTAGCGTCTCGATCGCGTGTTCGGCTTGTTCAAGCGTGTCGATTGTCACGTAACGCTCTTCGTGAGGGAGGAGCGTCTGGTCCAAGATGATGAGCTCGTGCGTCGATGCGTCGAAGCGAATGTTTCGGACGGTCATACGCGCACCCCCGAGAGGAGCGTCACGAGATCGTCAATCGATTCGACGGCGTTTCGCTCTTTGATGAGGGTTGCGCCGAGTGCGAGCGCATCCCGTTTCCGCTCGAGGCGCGCCGCCTCCGGGAGCGTCTCAAGGTCGGCGACGCCGGCGAGTCCGATGGCGCGGCGGATGAGCTCGCAGCCGGCGTATCCGATCGTGTCGCTGAAAATTGTCCGGAGCAACTCGTCGACGAACCCGTCCGTGTTGAACGGCTCGACCGCGTTCGTGAAGTTGTGGCGGAACGTCTTCTCGAACGTCTCCCATACAGTGAGGACGTCAGTGAACCGTTCGAAGCGCTTGAGCGGGTCGTGGAACGTCGCGAGCGTTAAATGGGCGATGATTTGACCGACATCAAAGCCGAACGGCCCATAAAATGCGAACTCCGGGTCGATGATTTTCGTCTCCCGTGATGTCGCAAAGATGCTGCCGGTATGTAAGTCGCCGTGAAGCAAGGCGTCGTGTTTCGTGACGAATCCGACTTTCAGTTTCGCCACTTCGACTTTTAGCGCCTTGTCTTGCCAAAGGCGCTCGACGTCCGTGCGAAGCGCCGCCTCGATGTTATTCGATTCGGCATCTTTATACGGGTCGGTGAAGATGAGTTTTTCGGTGATGTCGCATAGTTCCGGGTTGTAATACTCCCGCTCTTTTCGTTTCTTCTCGATCGGTCCGGCCGCATAGTCGGACGTCGCAAACAGCGTCTCCCCTAAAAATTCTCCGACGTGACGGGATAGCTCAGGATAGCTCTTTCCGTCCAGCAGGCCAGTCCGTACAATATCAAAAGCAGACAAGTCTTCTAAAATTGTATAGGCGAGTGTCCGATCGCTCCCGAGGACGTCCGGGACGAAACGCGGGACGACGTCGGCGAACTCCCGAAGCGCCAACTGCTCGATCCAGGCCCGCTCGAGCGTGAGCGGCCAGCTCTCCCCGACGACTTTCGCGTACGGAAGCGCTTGTTTCACGATCAAACTCGTCTCACCTTGACGAATGCGAAAGACGAGGTTCAAGTTGCCGTCACCGATCTCTTCACACTGGGCGATTCCCTCTTCCTCGATCAATCCGAGTGCCCGGACGTGCTCGACGACGGTCTGTTCTGTAAATGGTTGATATGCCATGATTGTTTCCCCTTTCGGTATGATTCCCACAAAAAAAGCCCCTTTCTCCGCGAGAAAGAGGCACAGCCAAATTGGTTGTTCCTCTCAT
Source organism: Exiguobacterium sp. (assembly GCF_020832205.1). Taxonomy (GTDB): domain Bacteria; phylum Bacillota; class Bacilli; order Exiguobacteriales; family Exiguobacteriaceae; genus Exiguobacterium. The sequence goes on from NZ_JAFIFD010000053.1 coordinate 15,158, forward strand.
CTTTCAGACGTCTGTCTGGTGGATGTAGCACCGTGCCTTACTGGTCGGTTGCTGCGGCGTCATCGGGCCAATTCCCTCTGCCAACTCGCGATAAGAGTGTCGTATTCGATTGTGTGAACGTGTTGTGATGAATATTACGGACTGTGCGCCATACTTGTCAACGACGATTTGTGACGAGCCGACCCACTTTTTCTTTGCATATATGGAAACAACTTTCAAAAATAATTTTTTTCAAAAAAAGGAATTGACGCTGTGACGATTCTGTGCAAAAATTCAATTAAATTTCACAACTTCAAATCATATTCTTATCAAGAGCAGACGGAGGGGACAAGCCCGATGATGTCGCAGCAACCGACCCGATTGGGCACGGTGCTAATTCTTGCAGCGTAAGCTGAGAGATAAGAGTTCATTTTTTCATGATGACCTCTTGCCTCGGCATGGGGTCATTTTTTGTGTGACCGGAAGGAGGAACGACCATGGGCATCATTGCCACTTATGAAATCAACCGTACTGACCGCGTCGCCGATATCGCCGAGAAAATCGCGCTCGAATTGACCGTCGGCACATGGACAGACTTGCCCCATTTAGAACGACAACAGTTACAGGCATACCGCGGCGAGGTCGTCTCGACGTCCCATACAGACGCGACGATCCGGTTCACGATCCGGTACCCGATTGAAAACGTCAGTCCTGACTTCTCGTCGATGTTGACGACGACGTTTGGGAAACTGTCACTCGATGACTCGGTCCGTTTGATTGATTTCGAGCTACCTGCATCACTTTCAACCGACTTCCCTGGCGCCAAGTTCGGTGTCGACGGGATTCGCGAACAGCTCGGCGTCGACGATCGCCCGCTCGTCATGAGCATCTTTAAAGGCGTCATCGGACGGGACTTACAGTTTTTAGAACAGCAACTGCGCGACCAGCTCGCCGGTGGCATCGACATCGTCAAAGACGACGAGATCTTGTACGACAATCCGCTCACCCCTTCGCTTGAGCGAGCGCGCATCGGCGCATCCGTGATTCAAGAACATTTCAACACGACGGGAAAACGCGCACTGTATGCGGTCACGCTGAGCGGCCCGGTGTTCGGGTTGCGCGACCAAGCACGCCGCTTGATCGAGGCGGGCGCGACGGCACTGTTGTTCAACGTCTATACATACGGACTCGATGCACTCCGGGAGCTGGCGAAAGATCCCGCCATCCGTGTCCCGATTTTGGCGCATCCGGCGTTCGCCGGTGCCTTGACCGGGTCAATCAGCCACTCGCTTTTGCTCGGTAAATTCATTCGTCTCGCCGGTGCCGACTTGACGCTGTTCCCGTCCCCTTACGGCTCGCTCGCGACACCTCCAGACGAGGCGTTCGCGATTCGCGATTTCAGTGCCAAACCGCACTGGTCGAAGCCGATCTTACCGGTCCCGTCGGCCGGGATTCACCCGGGGCTCGTCGAAGACATCATCCGCGACTTCGGTACGGACGTCGTCATCAACGCCGGCGGCGGCATTCACGGTCATCCGGACGGCGCCGCTGCCGGTGCCCGCGCCTTCCGACAAGCGATCGAGCAGGCTCTCGGGCAGACCGGTCGAACGGATGCACTCGATGCCGCACTCAAGGTGTGGTCGACGCGATGACGGTCCATATCCTCTGTGACTTTGACGGGACGATCACAGCCGAGGACAACATCATCTCCCTCATGAAGGCGTTCGCCCCACCGGAATGGCACGCCATCAAAGAGGATGTGCTCGCCCAACACATTTCAATCCGGGCAGGCGTCGGTCAGATGTTTCACTTGTTGCCGAGTGCCGAGAAGACGGCGTATCGCGACTATTTGGTAGGACATATTCAACTCCGGCCCGGATTCGTTCACTTTTTGGAAGAAGTTCGTCAAAACGAGTGGCAGTTTGACGTCGTCAGCGGCGGGATGGACTTTTTCGTCCATCCGATTTTAAGCGGGCACGTTGACCCGGACCACATCTACTGCAACGTCGCCGATTTCTCCGCGGAGACGGTACGCATCGACTGGCCGCATGCTTGCGATGCATCTTGTACGAACGATTGTGGTTGCTGCAAACCGACGATCGCCCGCCGCATCGTCAATCCTGATGATCGTTTGATCGTCATCGGTGACTCGGTGACCGACTTCGAGGTCGCCAAGCAGGCCGACTTCGTCTACGCTCGCGGACAGCTCATCACGCTCTGTGAGACAGAAGGCATTAACTATTACCCGTTCGAGACGTTTGACGAGATCACTCATCATTTGAAGGAGGTGCCCGTATGAGCGTGACCGCACGTTGGCTCGAACTCGCCGACATTAAAGACGAACTCGCCGCCCGCGACTGGTTCCCCGGAACGAGCGGGAATTTGGCAATCCGCGTCTCGGACGACCCGCTCGAATTTTTAGTAACAGCGAGCGGACGTGATAAACGAAAACGGACGGCCGAAGATTTCGTCCTCGTCGATGCGGCCGGACGATTGATCGGTGAACAAAGCGGTAAACCGTCCGCCGAGACGCTGCTCCACGTCGAAGTGTTCAACAAAACAGAGGCCGCATGTTCCCTTCACGTCCATACGGTCGACAATAACGTCATCTCAGAACTTCACGCCCCAAACGGCGAAGTCGTCTTTACCGGACAAGAGATCATCAAGGCGCTCGGTTTTTGGGAAGAAGACGCCGTCGTCCGCGTCCCGATCATCGACAACCACGCCGATATCCCGACGCTTGCCTCTGCGTTCGCCCGACATGTCCATTCAAGCGCCGGTGCCGTCCTCATCCGTAATCACGGCATCACTGTATGGGGCGAGACACCCGATGCGGCGAAACGTTACTTGGAGGCCTATGAATTTTTGTTCAGCTACACGTTAAAACTACGCGCCCTAGGCGTCCATTCATAAGGAGGAATTGAATCATGGCAACCATCTATTTCCAACAAACAGAAGAACGTTACGTCGACCAAGCTGAAGTGAGCGCATTTTTAGAGTCGCGCGGCATCTTGTATGAGCAGTGGGACATCGATAAGCTCCCGGCTGACCTTCAAGAAAACTATCAATTGACCGACGAAGACAAACAAGCGATTCTCGCGACGTTCCGCGACGAGATCCGAGACGTCTCCGAGCGGCGCGGCTATAAGACCGCGGACGTCATCTCCCTGTCGGAGGCGACACCGAACTTGGACGAACTGCTCGTCAACTTCCAAAAAGAACACCACCACACGGATGACGAGGTTCGCTTCATCGTCAGCGGCCACGGGATTTTCGCCATCGACGACGCCGAGCGCGGCTATTTCAACATCGAGCTCAACCCGGGCGACCTGATCTCGGTGCCGGTGAACACGCGCCACTACTTCACACTCCAAGCCGACCGCCAAGTCGTCGCCGTCCGTATTTTCGTGACGACGGAAGGTTGGGTGCCGATCTACGACAAAGAAGACGTGACAGCCTAACAAAAAAATCCTGCTCTCCTTTAACGGGAGGCAGGATTTTTTTAATGTTTGACCGCTGACGGTTTCGATGAGAACCAACCCCAAAGAGCGATGGCGATCATGACCGACCAGAAGAAAAGTGTCCAGCCCGTCGAGTGGACGAAGCCGTGTGGAAGACCGATGAACTCAATCGGCGTTCCTTCTATTAATTCTTTAAAGCCCTCGTGTTCCAAGACGAGCACCGTCAACTTCACCCCGACCCAACCGACGATGATGAAGGCAGCTGTCTCGAGCGTCGGGCGCTGGTGCAATAGCTTTACGAATATCCGAGCGGCGAAACGCATCAAGACGACACCAATCAATCCACCGAGCAAGACGACGAAGAACTGACCGGAGTCGATGCCGCCGATTTCACCGAGGCCGAGCGCAGGAAGACTGACCGCGAGTGCGACCGCCGCGAGGATCGAGTCGACCGCGAAAGCGATATCCGCGAACTCGACTTTTGCGACCGTCCACCAAAACTCTTTGCGCGAGACCGGCTTTTCTGTCACGGCCGTCTCGGCTTTCGCTTCTGCCGCCAAGTCTTGATGCGGTGCCATATGTCGAGCCTTATACGTCATATACAGATGCCTTGCGCTCATGCCGATCAAGTAGAGCGCACCGAGCGCCTGCACTTGCCAGACGTTGATCAAAAACGAGATGAGGAACAATGCGAGGAATCGGAAGACGAACGCTCCGAGCAACCCGTAGAACAACGCTTTCTTTTGTTCTGTACGCGGCAAGTGTTTGACCATGACGGCCAACACGAGCGCATTGTCTGCAGATAATAGCCCTTCAAGGCCGACGAGTACGACGACGATCCAAGCATACTGCAGTACTAACTGCCAATCCATGTAAATCCATCTCCTTTTTGTTGTGTTCCTTCATATTTAAAAGTGACTATTTTTTTAAGTTCACGAGAACATTTTATTCCCATTCTTAATCAAAAGCAATCGTTATTTTTTCAGACTATGAAGTTTCTCACAAAAACAGGTTCGTAGCATGTTCAGAGAGCAAAATGGTACCCGGTTCATGTCCGTTTCATGATAAAATCCTAACAAGAACGAGTGGTGGTCCCCACCCTCTCAAAAAGGAGAATCCGATTATGTCTACAAGCCATGTCGCTTTACCTACTAAAGCAGAACGACATAAACTATTCGGTTCGGTCCCGCCAGTCAAAGGAACGAAACCGACAGAAAAAGATAAAATGGTCGATTTGCAAAATACACCGAAGAACTTCTTGTTCGCCCTCGACAGCGTCGGCATCTCAAACGTCAAACACCCGGTCAACATCGAAACGCCGGACGGCATCCAGTCGACGGTCGCGACGTTCGAGCTGACGACATCGCTCGTCCAAGACCGTAAAGGCATCAACATGTCACGCCTCACCGAGCAACTTGACGCGTACCATAACCAAGGCTGGACGGTGTCGAACGCTTCGCTCATCGAGTTCGCTCAAGAGCTTGCCGAGCGTATGGAGCAGACCGAAGGACAGCTTACGATCCGCTATCCGTGGTTCTTTAGCCGGAAAGCGCCGGCAACCGGACTCAGCGGTCTCATGAACGCTGACGTCATGCACCGCGTGTCGTACAACTTGGAGACGGGGACGGCGAGCGTCACGGTCGGACTCATCATCAACGTGACGACGCTTTGCCCGTGCTCGAAAGAAATCAGTGAGTACAGTGCCCACAATCAACGCGGTTACATCACAATCGAAGCCGGCCTCGACGAGACGTCGCTTGACGGATTTGACTGGCGTGTCGCCTTGCTCGACGCAGCCGAGTCAAACGCCTCGGCACCGCTTCACCCGGTCCTCAAACGTCCGGACGAAAAACGCGCAACGGAGATCGCGTACGAGAACCCGCGCTTCGTCGAAGACATGGTCCGCTTGATCGCCGCTGACTTGTACGAGATGAAACAAGTCGTCAACTTCTTCGTCGAATGCCGGAACGAAGAATCGATTCACCAACACGACGCGATCGCCTCGATCACGTTCGATAAGCGCGACAACTAAAAGGAGTGAAGCCGACATCGGCTTCACTCCTTTTTTATAGGCTTTGGATAAGGCGGATCGTTAACAAGATCACGATCAAAACGACCCACACCGCCCATACGATTCGCCATTTGGCCCAGTCGAGCCGTTTGACGAACGCGTACACGGTCAAAAACAAGGCGATGAGGAGCGGGATGACGACAAACGGGTTGTCGAGCATCACGCTTCGATGTCACCGTCCCATGCGAGCATGCCGCCTTCGACGTTGACGACTTTGTAGCCTTGTGACTCTAAGTGATCGCAAGCCGTCACACTGCGGCCGCCCGAACGGCAAATGACGTGATAGACGTTGTCTTTGGCGAGTTTCTCTGTCACGTCCGGGAATTCAGACAATGGATAGAGCGGCACGTTCGGGATGTGCCCTGCGTCGTACTCGTCTTGCTCACGCACGTCGATGATGTGGAGCGACTCCCCGTTCTCAAGTTTCTCCCGTAATTCAGTAGCATGGATGTTTTGCATGATGCTTCCCCCTTTTTAATGTATCCCCTACTAGTTTACCTCAGTTTCGTTCCAGACAAACTCCAATTGATCGTCGTGATCCTGCATGAAAAAAGCATCCTCCCCGAAGGAAGGATGCTCGTGACTTACGCTTCGTTGCGCTCGTCGATTGCTTGGGCTGCAGTGATGAGCGTCAATTTGTAGACGTCTTCTTCGTTACAACCGCGCGACAAGTCGTTGACCGGCTTGTTGAGACCTTGAAGGATCGGACCGATCGCTTCGAATCCACCGAAACGTTGAACCATCTTGTAGCCGATGTTCCCAGCTTCGAGGCTTGGGAAGACGAAGACGTTGGCGTTACCGGCCACGTCCGATCCCGGTGCTTTCTTCGCTGCAACGCTTGGGACGAACGCAGCGTCGAACTGAAGCTCGCCGTCGATCGGAAGGTTTGGCGCCTTCTCTTTAGCGAGACGCGTCGCTTCGATGACTTTTTCTGTCTCCGGCGACTTCGCCGATCCTTTTGTCGAGAAGCTGAGAAGCGCGACTTGCGGCTCAATGCCGAACGTCTTCGCTGTCAACGCAGACAAATAGGCGTTCTCGGCGAGGTCAGCTGCATCCGGAGCGATGTTGATCGCACAGTCAGAGAACACGTACTGCTCGTTATCGCGCACCATGATGAAGACACCTGATGTCTTCTTGATGCCTTCTTGCATTTTAATGATTTGAAGGGCCGGACGGACCGTATCGGCTGTCGCGTGCATCGCGCCAGAGACGAGACCTTCCGCTTTTCCCGTATGAACGAGCATCGTTCCGAAGTAGTTCACGTCTGACGTCAATAACTCATGGGCCTGTTCAGGTGTCGCTTTGCCTTTACGGCGCTCGACGAACGCCTCGACGAGCGTGTCGATGTCTTCGTACGTCGCTGGGTCGTATTGCGTCAAGTTCGAGATGTCAAAACCGTGCTTCGTTGCGACCGCATCGAGCTCGGCTTTTGGACCGATAACGATCGGGTCGACCATTCCGTCGTTTTTCAACCGAACCGCGGCGCCGAGGACGCGCTCGTCAACGCCTTCGGGCAAGACGATGGTTGGACGAATCGGGCTGACTTTCTGCTTCAACGTATCAAATAGTTTCATAACGGATGAACCCCTTTTCTTATTATAAGAATCACTTACGGTTTGTGACCGATTTCTGTCTTTATGCGATTTCAATTATACACAGGACCTTTTTTAAAATAAACTATTCTGCCCGATTCGTCATAAATCGCTTGAAATCAATCATTATATGAATAGAACAGTAATGCTCTTTTGACTGGTACAGGCTGATGTGAAGCCGTTTTCATTTCGAGCCCCGTCCTCACTTTTTCCTGTCCCGACTGTGATGAGACTCACAGACAGCATCAAACTTGGCAGTCCGCGAAGCGACTATGGTAAAATAAACAGCGAAGCCAAGTTCCTGAAAGGAGTTTTTTTATGTCAGAACGTCCTGCACCAACTACAGAGACACAACACGCCGCCGCCACGTTGGACGGTTGGTATACGCTCCATGATTTCCGCACTATCGATTGGACACGCCTTAAAGCGGTCGACGCCACGGTGCGCCAAGACATGATCGATGAATTCGTCGCTTTCCTCGCCTCGCTTGAAGAAGTGGAAGCGCGCGGTGAAGGCAGTCACGCCTTTTACTCGATTCTTGGGCAGAAGGCGGACGTCGTTTTGATGGTCCTTCGTCCAACGTTTAAAGAGCTCGAGCAAGTCGAACTCGCGCTTCGGAAGACGAAGCTGTATGACTACATGATTCCATCGTACTCTTACGTCTCGGTCATCGAGCTCGGCATGTACCGTGGCTCAGGTGACGGTGACCCGTACGAGAACCCGCATATTCGGGCGCGTCTCTATCCGACCCTTCCGAAAACGGCGCACATCTGTTTCTACCCGATGAGCAAGGCACGCCGCGACGGTGACAACTGGTACACGCTCTCGATGGATGAGCGCAAAGACCTCATGTACCGCCACAGCATGATCGGCCGCAGTTACGCCGGCAAGATCCAACAGTTCATCGGCGGTTCGACCGGATTTGACGGCTGGGAATGGGGCGTGACGCTGTTTGCAGAAGACTCGCTTCAGTTCAAAAAAATCGTCTACGAGATGCGGTTCGATGAAGTGAGCGCGAAATACGGTGAGTTCGGCGAATTCTACGTCGGGAACATCCTCCCGAAAGAAGAACTCGGCACATTCCTCGGGTAATCGAGGTTTATGTGAACGCTCCCTCGGGAATCCTTGTTTATAGAGGCAACTCCATAAATAATGATCAATGAGGTGAACAACGATGCGCGTGTTCAAGGAATCAGATCGAGACACTGCGGAACGTTTAGATTCGTTTATTGAGCGAATGGCACCGACTGCCGAGCTAGTCCAACTTCGATTTGAGCAACAGTTAAAACATACACAGCGAAAGGGTCAGGCAAAAGCCTGACCCTTATTTTGTCGTCTTCGCGTGGAGCGCGTCGCCGAGGAACGTAGCCAGTTCGAGCATGCCATACGTGCCCGCCTTCGCTTCTGCGTCCGAGTTATAGTTCGTGTTCGTGTTCACGTCGTAAGCATAGACGTTGCCGTCTTTGTCCTCGATAATCTCGATGCCCGCGACCGCGATCTCATTCGCCGCTAGGAACGCCTCGAGCTTAGCGAGGATCGGATGGTCGAACCGTTCGACAATCTCGAACTTCGCCGGCGGCGTCTCCCCGACCGGACAGAACTGGTCCTCGATCGAGCAAGCGTCCGCCGGGCAGAGTTCGAACCCTTCCGATGTGTCGACGCGTACCGCATACAAGAACTTACCGCCGATGAACTCACACCGTGTGATGAACGGTTGCGGCGCCTCGACGTATTGTTGAATCAACGTGATCCCATCGACCGAGTCCTCGAACGTCGGTCCATAGACGTATTCCTTCAACGCGGCAACGGAATGGAACAACTGTACCCCGAGCCCTTTCCCGGCCCGATTGTGTTTCGTGATGAACGGTGTCATCCCGAGCGTCTCGGCCGCTTTGACGATTTGAGCTTTACCGACAGCGGCAATCGTCTTCGGTACCGGAATCCCTTCACGCCGAAGCGCCGTATACTGGTTCACTTTGCTCACTTCGAGCCGGATGGCGCGCGTACCGTTAAAGACGGTCCGTCCGTTCGCCTCGAGCCAGGCGAGGACGCCTTCGGTCAGCTCCGGTGCGTAGCGATGTCCGCGCGTATGGGACGAAGCGCTCATTCGATTGTAAAACACCCCTTCAGGCGGCGGCGCCTCGATATCGATGAGCCCTTCATCTAAATGCCACAGTTCGTACGGCAATGCCAATTCATCAAGCCGTTTGACGAGGTGATCCGTCCACTCGTTATTCTCATGCAACACATAAATGTTCGCCATATTCATCTCCCCTTTTCTCATAATCTCACTTTATCACACCTATATCCGATTATTCCAATGTGCATAATTGAAGGTGCGTTGTTTCTTATATCATAACGATTTCATGGTATAATGAACTTAATAATACGTTGGAAAACGCGACAATTGATAAGGAAGTGATGTGTTTGAATGGTTCGATTTTAAGTACGGATAGTTTGATCTTATTGTTCGGTCTCCTCCTCGTCGCCGGTGTGCTCGCCACTCGGGTGTCGACGCGCTTCGGTCTCCCTGCCCTTCTTTTGTTCATGGGCATCGGGATGATCATCGGCAGCGATATCACTGGGCTTATTTTCTTTGAC
>NZ_JAFIFD010000009.1 GCF_020832205.1 Exiguobacterium sp.
CCGGGTCCACGACAGTCTTCAACACTTCACTGCCGCGCGGGTTTCCGATGACGCGGACGTTCGCCCCAGGGAAATGCGATTCTGACCCCGCGAAAGACAAAGCGACCCGGTCTGCTTTTTTCGATAAGAACTTGTTCGTCAGTCCCGGGATGCTGTTTTGTTCATGCAAGATGGTCGGAATCCCAAGTTGTTGGGCCGTAAAGACGACCGGACCGGAAACGAAACCGCCCGTGCCGATGACGACGTCCGGACGGAACGCCTTCATCTCTTTTCGAAGCTCCAGGACCGCTTTCAAGAACCAAAAGCCTGTCTTGACGTTCTCGAGCGATAACGACCGTTTCAAACCCGCGATTCGAATCGATTTGAACGGAATGCCGGCCCGAGGTACGAGATCAGCCTCGAGACCGTTCTCCGTACCGATATAGAGCACTTGTAAATCAGGATGGCGTTCTTTCAACGTGTCTAGTAGCGCGAGGGCCGGGTAGATGTGTCCACCCGTCCCGCCGCCTGAAATGATGACTTTCATCGGTTCGCCTCCTCGTATTTGCGGACGAGGTCCACGAAATGCTCGCCCCGCTCCTCGAACGTCTTATACTGATCCCAACTCGCGCATGCGGGTGACAGCAAGAGCACATCATCTTCTGCCGACTGTCGAAATGCGAGCGGCACTGCCGCCTCGAGCGTGTCGACTGCGAAAGATGGGATCCCTTGTGATTCGCCGAGCGTCTTAAACCGTTCAGCCGTCTCTCCATAGGCGACGACCGCTTTGACACGCGCCATCGCCGGGATGAGTGAGGCGAGATCGGCGCCGCGCTCAAGTCCGCCGCAAAGCCAGACGATCGGCGATGTGAAGCCGGCCAGCGCCGCTTCTGTCGCCACGTTGTTCGTCGCTTTCGAGTCGTTGTAAACATTGCGGCCGAGGATGCGACCGACATTTTCCGTGCGATGGGCCACGCCGCCGAACGTCCGTAAGACGCGCTCGACGTGCGAGCGTGGGATGTCGAACGGCTCAATGAGTAGTAGCGCCGCCAATACGTTCTCGACGTTATGGGCGCCGCCTAAGGCAAGCTCTGACACCGGTATGACGGCGTTCCCGTGCAACGTGATCCAGCCGTCTGTGACGCATGCATCTCCGGCCTCATAACCGAACGTTTGCGCCGTCAACTGTTCCGGCACTCGTTTCATCACTTCCGCATCGGCTCGCTTGACGACGAGTCGGTCGGCATCGGTCATATTGCGGAACAAGTTCCCTTTTGCGTCGGCGTATGATTCAAAGTCGCCGTGGTAATCGAGGTGTGCTTCTGACAAATTGAGAAGCGCCGCCGCTTTTGGATGGAACGCCTCGACACCCATCAATTGAAAGCTCGAGAGTTCGATGACGATGATGTCATCCGCTTGCGCTTTCGACGCGACTTCGATTGCCGGGAACCCGATGTTTCCGGCCACATGCACAGGACGCGTCCCACCTTTTAACAGCTCGTGTACGAGTGTCGTCGTCGTCGTCTTTCCGTTCGAACCGGTGATGCCGACGAACGTCGCATCTGTCGCCAAATAAGCGAGCTCGACTTCGGTATAAATCGGCATGTGACGTGTCAACGCTTCTTGGAGCAACGGGATGTGATACGGAATCCCTGGGTTTTTGACGATGACGTCCGTCTCATCCAACAACGTGAGCGGGTGAGACCCGAAAATCGACCGGACTCCGAGCGTCTCGATTTTTGCCCGTTCTTCCGCTGTCGGCTCGGAGCCGGCATTGATCGTCACGATCGCTCCGACGTCGTTTAAGTAGGCGGCCGCGGCGATTCCGCTACGGGCGGCGCCGAGGACGAGGACGCGCTTACCTTTCCACTGCTTTTGCATCTGTTCCACCATCCATTACATGAGTAGTAACGACAAGACTGCCGTGATCAAGCTGATTCCACCAAACGTCAAGACGATGCGCCATTCCGACCAACCGACCATTTCGAAATGATGGTGAATCGGGCTCATCTTGAAGATGCGTTTCCCAGTCGTTTTGAACGAGAGGACTTGCAAGATGACACTGAGCGTCTCGATGACGAAGATGATACCGACGAAGACGAGCAACAGCTCGAGCTTCAGCATGAGTGCAAGTCCGGCGACCGCACCGCCAAGGGCGAGCGATCCCGTGTCACCCATGAAGATTTTCGCCGGGTATTTATTGAAGACGAGGAATCCGAGAAGTGCCCCGACCGCACTGAAAGCGAACCAGGCGACACCGACCTCGTCTTGCCCGAGCGCGTAAATTCCGAAGAATGCGAACGTCGGGATGGCCGAAAACGACACGAGGCCGTCGAGGCCGTCCGTCAAGTTGACAGCGTTCGAGAAACCGACAAGCCAGAAAATGACGATAGCGACATACAACCAACCCGTATCAAACGCAATCGAAGTGAACGGGATTTGAATCGTCGTGTCCAACCCTTCTCCGAGTGAAAGGAACCACACGAACAAGACCGAGACGACAATTTGTCCAATCAATTTTTGAAGCGATGTGAGACCGAGGTTTCGTTTGTTCACGACTTTAATGTAGTCGTCTAGGAAACCGATCACCCCGAATGCGAGCGTGACGAACAAGAGTGTCCCGAAGCCCGCTACCGCGTCCCCGAAGATGAGGGAGACGATGAAGCCGATGACGAGCGCGAGCAAGATGACGATGCCGCCCATCGTCGGCGTCCCAGATTTCTTTTGATGCCAATCCGGGCCTTCATCGCGGATTTCTTGTCCGAATTTCAATTGGCGCAATGCGGGAATGGCCCGCGGCATGACGACCAATACGGTCAATAATGAACTGATTAAGACGATTAAACTGATTAACATGTTCGTACCTCACTACTCTTTATTATTGAACTAGACGCTCGAGCGCCAGTCCTCGCGATGCTTTTAACAATATCACAGTCTGTGGTCGTTGATAACTGCCAAGGAGCGGTTTCGCCTCCTCGACCGTGGCGACGCAAGTCACGTTGACGCCGTCGTCCGTCACTCCGTCTCGGATCCATTTCGCTTTGTCTCCGATCAAGATACAGTCTGTGACCGGTGCCGTGATGACGCGGCCGACTTGAACGTGTTGATCGACCTCGTCGGCGCCAAGTTCGTACATGTCCCCAAGGACGAGCACACGGCGGCTGAACCCCTCGAGCGATTTCACGGTCTCGATGGCAGCGATCATCGATGTCGGACTCGCGTTGTAGGCGTCGTTGATCAAATGCGCGTCGCCGAACATTTGCTTTTCCATCCGCATCGTCGTCAGCTTGACGCGGTCGAGACCGCGCTGGATTGTCGCCTCGTCGAGTCCGAAATGGCGTCCGCAGGCGATGGCGTAGGCCGCGTTTCGGATTTGATGGGCGCCGAGCACTTTCAGCTCAAACAACTCGCCGTCGTAACGGAAGATGGACGCATCGAACGTCGTCTCGACGACCTCGATTTTCCCGTCAGCGTCCGCGGCGTAGCCGACACGGAAGCCTTCCCCGGCAAGAAGCGGCTCGTCCGCATCGACGATCAGCACGCCGTCCGGTTTCAAACCGGCATTAATTTCAAGTTTCGCCTTGGCGATGCCTTGACGTCCCCCGACTTGCTCGCCGTGCGATTCACCGATGTTCGTGACAAATGCGACGTCCGGTTTGGCGATCTTCGATAACAATTCGATTTGACCGAAGCCGTTCATGCCCATCTCAAGGACCGCAACTTCCGTATCGCGCGGCATGCGCAACACCGTGAGCGGCAATCCGACGTCGGAGTTGAAGTTTCCGGCCGTCTTGTGCGTCTTGAACTTCTCTTCGAGCACGACCGCGACCATGTCTTTCGTCGACGTCTTTCCGTTCGATCCCGTAATCGCGACGACGAGCGGGTTGATGTCCGCCAAGTAACGGGCGGCCGCCTCTTGAAGCGCCTTGAGTGGAGACGGCACCGGAATCGTCACGATCCCTTCCGGCTGTTCACGCCCTTCTTCCCAAAACGTGACGATGGCGCCTTGCTCGATCGCCTTGTCGATGTAATCATGTCCGTCGACACGCGCCCCGATGATCGGGACGAACAACCCGTCTTGATTGTCGTCTCGTGAATCCGTCGCGACGTTCCGCACTTCCCGCACGTCGTCCGACTCGATACCGAACCAGCTTGCCAATGTTTGAATCGTCAATTGTTCCATCCGTTATTCCTCCTGTGACAAAGGAAAAGAGAGCCGAGGCCCTCTTTATCCCTTTGCGTTAGTTCGACGGAGACTCGAGTCTCACTTTCAACGTCGCCCCGGTTTTGACTGGCTTGTCTTTCCCGATCGACTGGGAAGTGACAAATCCGGTCCCGTCTATCTCTAAATTCAATTGGTACAAAGTAGCCAAACGTTTCACGTCACGCAGCGACCATCCGGACAAGTTCGGCATTGCGAACGTATCCGCCGTTTTTAACAGCAGCCGCTCGCCGACGACGTACGATTGTCCTTCGACCGGGCTTTGAGCGGACACCGCCGCCCCTCCGCCGAGTAAGATCGGGGCGAATGAGGCCGTTTTCGCTTTCATGACCGCTTCGTCACGACCGAGGTCGACGTAAGACTCCGTCGTCTTCGTTGACGCGTCGACCGCCTTCTCTTGCTTTTCAGGTTCGACGCTCCGGTAACGGAGCGCCACGTCCATCACGTCTTTGAACAGCGGTGCCATGATGCGCGGCCCTGTCGTCGACGAGTCGCTGTTCGGACGGTCGACGGCGATATACATGACGAGCTCCGGGTCGTCTTCCGGCGCCATGCCGACGAACGAGTGAATGTACTGACCGCTCAAATATTTGCCGTTTTCAGCGATTTGGGCCGTACCCGTTTTTCCGATGACCCGATAATTCTCAAGGGCGTACAGTTGACCGGTACCGAGGTCGCTGTTGACGACCCCGTCGAGTGCCTCACGCGTCAATTTGGCCGCTTCGGCGGTGATCGGTTGACCGACGACTTTCGGATTCGTCGTCCGAATCGTCTCGCCGGTCTCTCGGTTGACAACTTTTTTAATGACGTGCGGTTGCTTCATCGTCCCATCCGTCGCGATGGCTGACGTCGCTTGCAAAATTTGCATCGGCGTCACCGCGGTCGATTGGCCCCATGCCGTGATGAGCACGTTGAGCGGGCTTTCAAAGTCGTATTGACTGTTGACCTCGCCCGGCAAATCGACGCCGGTGCGTTGGTCGAATTTAAATGCGTTGAAATAGTCTTCATACCGGCTCAAGCCGAGACGTTCATTGGCCATGATGGAGAACGCCACGTTTGACGAATGCCAGACGCCTTCTACCATAGGAATCGTACCCCATCCGGTAATGTTGTAATCATTGAACGTCGTCCGTCCATACGTATAGGAGCCCGACTTGTACAGTTCGTTCGGGTCGAATACCCCTTCATTGATCGCCGCGGCGAGCGTAAAGATTTTCATCGTCGACCCCGGCTCGAAACGAGACGAGACGGAGAAGTTGCTATACGACGTGATTTCGCGTGTGTTCGGGTCAAATGACGGCCGATCCGACAGCGCCACGATTTCTCCCGTCTTCGGGTCCATGATGATCGCCGTCGCATTTTTCGGCGCATACTCTTTATACATCTCGTCCATCTTCGTATCGAGCAGCTGTTGAATGCGGTGATCGATCGTCAACTGGACGTCCGCGCCGTCTTCCGGCTCGATGCGCAACTGTTCATCGCTCGCGATGAGCTGACGGCCGGCGAGGTCTTTCTCGAACCGGTTCAAGCCGTACGATTCACTTAAAATATCGTTTAACGACTTCTCGATCCCAAGTTCTCCGACGAGCTCGATCCGTCCGTTCTGGTCAATCTTTTGGGCGTAGCCGATGACGCTTGAGGCGAACACTTTATTCGGATAATACCGCTTCGGTTCTTCGACGAACGTGATGCCCGGCAGTTCGAACGCCTCGATCTCTTCTTTTTGTTCAACCGTCAAATCGCGTCCGGGGACACCGAATTCGATTTGACCCCGGTCGACGTTTTGCTCGAGCCGCTTCAAAATATCGGCTTCCGTCATTGGAATGACGGTCGCAAGCTCGCGTGCCGCTTCCGGAAACTCTTCCGGCAACAGCGTCTTCCCTTCGACTCGCTCACCCCCGAGTTTTAAGACGGCGACGACGCGATACGACGGAATGTTGATGGCGATCGGTTGACCGAAGCGGTCAAAGATCTCACCACGTTCCGCTTTCAGCGTGCTGACCGCTTTCCACCGTTCTTCTTCGGCAAAAGCGAGCATGTTCTCCCCTTTGTACGTTTGGAAGACAGATAGATAAAAAAACCAACCGACAAAAAATAAAAAGAGCGGTGTGAAGCAAACAATCGCCACCCACGCCACTCTTTTTTTACTCTGTTGTAGAGAGTTCATCAGTCAATCACCTTGACGTTCTTCTCATTGAACTGCATTCCGAGCTTTTCAGCTATCGCATAGATTCTCTCTGGCGAGCTAAGTTGGGCGATCTCATACTTCAGTTCTTCGTTTTCTTTGGCAATTGTGTTCGTCTCTTGAGTAATCAAGGCCGTATCACGCATGATGTTGTACGCTTCATTATGTTTCGACACCGTGATGCCACCGAACAAGACGACAGAACCGATCATCGTCGGGTACAGGATGGATTCGAACAAAGTCAACGTACGTCGTTTTGGAGCAGGTATCGGTCGTTCTTGCGGAATCGGATTTCGATTCGGTGAAACGTGAGGCTGCAAAGCCTTGCGGGCAGCTTCTGGCATCAGGTATCCCTCCTACGTACAGTCTATTTTTGTTTTTCGGCGACCCGAAGCTTCGCTGAGCGGGCACGTCGATTATCTTCAAGTTCATCGCCGCCGGCCGTGATCGGCTTTCGGGTGATGAGCTTCAATTCTGGCTCGAACTCTTTCGGGATGACCGGCAGCCCCGGTGGAAGCTGAGGATGCTGGCTCTTTTCTTTGAACACTTGTTTGCAAATCCGATCTTCGAGCGAGTGGAACGTGATGACACAAATCCGTCCGTGAATGGCGAGCATGTCGATCGCATCTTGGACAGCGCGGTCGAACACGTTCAATTCATCATTGACAGCGATGCGAATCGCTTGGAACGTCCGCTTGGCGGGATGACCGCCTTTGCGTCGCGCCGGCGCCGGGATCGCCTCTTTGATCAAGTCGACGAGTTCAAACGTCGTCTCGATCGGCTTTTCGGCACGGGCTTGTTCGATTTTGCGGGCGATTTGCTTCGAGAACTTCTCTTCCCCGTATGTAAAGAAGATGCGGGCCAAGTCCCCGAACGCCCATTCATTGACGACATGATAGGCCGAAAATGGGTTTGATCGATCCATGCGCATGTCGAGTGGGGCATCATAGTTGTAACTAAACCCGCGCTCCGCCTCATCAAGTTGCGGTGATGAGACACCGAGGTCAAACAAGACACCATCAACTTGTGTGACGCCACGCGCGTG
This sequence comes from Exiguobacterium sp., assembly GCF_020832205.1. Lineage (GTDB taxonomy): Bacteria > Bacillota > Bacilli > Exiguobacteriales > Exiguobacteriaceae > Exiguobacterium. The sequence goes on from NZ_JAFIFD010000009.1 coordinate 7,432, forward strand.
TAGCTCGTCTTTCAAGTGGACGAAGTTGCTCTTTATGAACGTAACCCGATCCTCATATGGAGCCAAGCGCTCTTTCGCGTGCGCGAGGGCGACGTCATCTTGGTCGAAGGCGTATAGATGGCCTGTCGTCAATCGTTTGACAATCTCTTCACTGTGACCGGCTCCTCCTAACGTGCAATCGACATAAATTCCGTCCGGTTGGATGTTCAACCCTTCGATGGACTCCATTTTTAAAACCGTTTCGTGCTCAAACATACAAAAACCCTCTCACCCTACATTTTTCAACTGTTTTATTACACTTACTTTATCATAAAAATGTCAAGCTCCGCATTCGTTTTTAACGAAAATAGGAAACAAAAAGGTAACAAACAAAAAAGATTCCCCGATTGCACGGGGAACCGTCCAAAACGACTGTATTTTTTTTACAATTTAATTAAACATCGCTCTATATCCGTCTGTTCATAGGCGGCACGCAAGCGCGGGAACAAGTCGAGCCCGTGCCGATTCAATAGCGGCACCATCGACCATATCCGTTCTTGCGGGGCGCCCATCGGCAACAAGCGCGCCGACAGATGGATCCGGCGCCGGTTCAACCGGTACTGTTCACGTTTCGCCTCGGCACGCATCTCGTCTGCCAAACGGTCGAGAGCGTGAATCGCGCTCGAACCGAAGCGTTGACCTCGACGGCCGGCCTCTTCGCCGATGGCGGCCGACAACGCCCGATATGCGTATAAACTTTCATCGAACGCCTCATCGTCGAACGCATGGTCCGGGAGCGGATTCGTCAAATACTCGTCGAGCGACACACCTTCTTGTTTCAGCTTTTTCTCATCATTCGCCGAGAGAAGCACCGCCCCGAGACGAGGAATGACGAGCGGCATCTTCCAGCCGAACGTATGAAACAGCGGTCGGAGTTGAAGCCAATAGGCGATCTCACCCGGACCGGCGACATACGCGAGCGTCGGGAACAGATGATCTTGCATGAGCGGACGGGAGACGACGTTGTTCGAGAAGCGCTCCGGATGGGCATCGATCTCCGAAAGCAACTCGGCTTCCGAGAAGCGATGTCCGCGCTTCGTCGTGAAGGCATCCCCTTCTTTCGTGAGCAGTTCGCGCGTCCCGTCATGATAAAACACGTGGGCCGCTTCACGATTGAGCTCGACATGAGGCATTCCGTCCTTATGCGCGTCCGCGAACGCCGCATTCAGCAACTCGCTTTCAACGATCAAACGCTTGAACACGTCGCGTCCGAGGGCACGTACGTCCGGTTGGTGCGGGTCGAACAAAAGAAAGTCTTCTCCGACGAATCGGCGCATCATCTTGCCGAAAAATTGAGCGAACGACTTCGACCGATGCAACAACTCGACGAGTTGATGGTACAGCGACGACGTATGCTCGGTTTCCGTCTCGGCGAGCAACATGCGTTGCAACATTTGAACGAGTTCGATTTTCAACCGCTCGAATTCAAGCTCCCCGACGGACGCTTTCCCGGCGAGCGGGACGGCCGAAAGCGCCTCTTTGCGGAACTGCCGAGATAGCGGCTGAGGGATGAGGACGTGATTGATCTCGGCGTAATCGTGATCTTCCGTCGCCATCCAAAAGATGGGCAAGACGGGCTTGTCGAGCGACGCTTCTGCTTGTCTCGCCCGCTTCAACACGGTCAACAGCTTGTACACCGCAAACAGCGGTCCTCCGAACACACCGACTTGCTGTCCGGTGACGACCGTGTATGCCTCGCCCGACGCGAGCGCTTCAAGCTTACGGTCGAGCGTTTCTGACAACGGACCGTACGCGGCTTGCTGGTCGCGTAAAATCGCCGCGAGCGACTTCAGATGCGGATATGTACGTCCGTCCAACTCTTCGGCTCGCAGTCTAACCTCGCCCATTCCTTTATAATCAAGCCAGTGCGTATACCCGTCTTCGATTTGAAGCATCGGAGACGACGGGGCATACATGGCGTCAAGCGACTCTATCCTCACGTATAACGACTTCCTTTCGATCGATCAATGAATCATGTGTTTGGCAATGCCAATCGCAAACAAGATGGCGTGGGCCGGCACGAGAAACAAAAACAACAATCGCCAACCGTGCACGAACATCTTCGTGAACACGACTTCCTCGTGGCGGACGCGTTGCCAAATCGCATTGATTGGAAAAATTGCGCAACAAACGGCGAGCAGGAGCCAAACGACGTTCGACTCGACAATCGACTCCAACAGAACCGCACACGCATAAAACCAAAGCACGACGCCGGCATCGCACACCAGCTTGAACGTATTGACCGACTTCGGCATAATTTTTCTAAGTATCATATACACCATAAACCAAATGACGAGTGGAAATGAAACGATATACACTAGCACGATGCGCTCGCTCCTAAAATTAGTTTTTGCATGAGCGGGATGACGGTCAGTTCGACGCCGCGATCCTCGGCTCGCTTCAACAGCGGGGTCAAAATGGCATCAACCTCGGTCGGGCGATCTGCTTCCACGTCCCGGAGCATCGATGAACGGTTCGTTGCCGTCTTCTCGATGATCGATTCGATATATGTAAACGGTACGGCCTCATCAAACAACGACGTCAATTCCTCGTAGATCGCGAGTGCGACGTCTCGGCACGGTGGTTGCAAGACGACACCGTTCGGCACGCGGCAAAGCGCCGTGATCGGGTTGATGATGGCGTTCGCGAACAGCTTTTCGATGACAACGTGCCTAATGTCCGACTCCCACACGATGTGGAGCGGTGAATCGATGAACGAGATGCCTGCCACGTCCGACAGTCCGCCGATGCGGACTCGGCCGAGACCGCTATGGTGAATCCGGTTCCCGTCCCGGGTCACGCCGTGTTCGATGACCCCGAGGTGAAACCCTCGCTCAAGCGCATAGTCGAGATGACTGATACCGTTCGAGCAGATGAACACAGGCACGTTGCCGCTGAGGCGCGCGGTCGCAGCCTCGACTTGATGCGCTTTCGTCGTCACGAAAAAGATGTCGGCCTTCGTCTCGTCGAGAGTATGTACTGGCTCGAGCGTCACGTCCACCGTGCCGTTCGTCATTCCGTCCCGCTCAATCGTCACAACGCTCGTTTCCTCGACTCGGCCATACAACGTGACCGTATAGTCGTTTGCAAGTAACGACGCCATCAGCATCCCGACGGCCCCGTTACCGATAATCCCAATCCGTTCAATCGGTTGCATCCGCAACCCTCCTTCTCCATTGTGCATAAAAAATTTTACCACAATCCGATTCGATGACCATAAAAAAAAGAAGCGCTCTCCAGAGAGAACGCTTCTTCCAGCATTATTTGCTTGTTACTTCTTTACCGTTGTAATGTCCGCAAGATTTGCAAACACGGTGTGAAAGTTTCATGTCGCCACAGTTCGGGCACTCGTTCATACCAGGTACGTTAAGTTTGAAGTGAGTACGACGAAGACGTTTGCGAGTTTTCGACGTTCTACGGAATGGTACTGCCATCGTTGTCCACCTCCTTGAAAAGTTAGCCGTTCTCGTCCTCTTTTTTCGAGAACAAGTCGGCGAGTCCCGCGAGGCGCGGGTCAATTTTTGGTTGGTCGTCCAGCTGATCCTCTACGAGGGCCCAGCCTTCCCCTTCAACCTGAGTTTTGTCTGTTTCGTTCCCGAAAACTTGCATCGGGACGTCTAACATGATGAGCTCACGTACGATCGGTCGCAGATCAATCGTATTTCCCTCTGGCAAATTGACGTCATCGAATTGCTCCGTGTAACGCCCGTTCTCCAAAAAGAAAGGCTCGAGCGATTCAATATCGAATTCATACATGACATCGTCTAACGTTCGCGCATCTGGCAACGTCAGGTCACCTTGAATCTTCAAATTGAATGTAACTTGATTAGATGTGAACGACGCATCCCCGTGCACATGCACCGGGCGAATCGAACGGATATCCGGATGGAGCTGAGTCAGCTCCGGAAGTTCAACCGTCTCATCGACGGAAAAACTGTCACCTTGGTTTCGAAGCTTAAGTAGCTGTGCAATAGACCATTTCATCCGAATCACCTCAATTGCAACAATATGAATTATAGATAGGCCAACTTGTTTTGTCAATGTTTTTTCTTTACACTAAAAGCAGTTGACGACGGCGCTTTGTCAAAGCGTACTTATCCATCTTACACCAATCCAATCGACAATGCAAAGGAGTAATTTCATGCAAAAGACGGCCATCATCGCCGAGTACAATCCGTTCCATAACGGCCACCTCTATCAAGCTAAAACCGCCCGCCTCGAAACAGGGGCTGACGCCGTCATCGCCGTGATGAGCGGACAGTTCACCCAACGCGGGGAACCGGCCGCATTTAACAAATTTAGCCGGGCAAGGGCTGCAGTCGAGACGGGGGCGATTGACCTCGTCATCGAATTGCCGACCCGGTTCGGTGTCCAACGCGCCGACCGGTTCGCAAGCGCCGCTGTCGCCATCGCCGAACGTGTCGGGTGTCAAACGTTGTCGTTCGGAAGTGAGAGCGGTGACGTATCGGCGATTCGGCAAGCCGCCAAGGCCGAGGTCGAATCGATGCCGGCCTATCGAGACGCGCTCCAATCCGCGTTGAAAGACGGGGTCTCGCCAGCGAAGGCGTCGAGTACCGCGTTCGCTTCAGTGTATCCGGATTTTGACTTGACGCTCCCGAACAACATCTTGGCCTACCACTATGCGCAAGCGGCCACTTCGATCAACCTCCACACCGTCCGTCGGCTCGGAGCAGGTTATCACGACACCGGACTAGCGGACATCATGTCAGCGACAGGCGTCCGTGCCCATTACATCGAAGAGGGCGTCGTCCGCGCCGTCCCTGAGGCGACGCGCACCTTGTTCCACCAGCATACGATGGCCCACTGGTCACGCTATTGGCCCGTCCTCCAGTACAAGTTGCGGACGACGCCTCAACCGGTGCTTGACGAGCTTGTCGGCATCGACGCCTCCTTGTCCCCTCGATTAATCGAGGCCGGGCTTGAACCGACGTTCGAGCGGGCCCTATCCAAGATGCTGACGCGCCGCTATACGCGGACGGCGATTCAGCGAGCGCTCGTCTCTGTGCTCATTCATTTCGAGCGGGCAGAGCTGCCGGCCCGTTTTGATGACGTCCCTTACGTGCGACCGCTCGCCTTTAACAGCATCGGTCGGCTCGCGTTAAAAGACATAAAAAAAACGGTACCGCTTCTCAGCAAGTACCATCCCGACCTCGCGTTCGAGGCGCGCGTCACCGAGGCGTACCGCCTCCCTCTCGGCGACGAATCGCTCCGCGAACACGTTCAAACGCCTCAGTTCATCGACTCCAAATAACGGATCGCGTCCTCGACCGTCTTGACCGGCACGACTTCGATGTCGGACTCAAGCCGGTCGAGTGACGTTCTCGCCTCGTCGTAGTTCGGACCTTCCGGCACGAAAAACACGGTCGCCCCGGCTCGGTCGGCGGCGACAATTTTTTGCCACGCCCCACCGATCGGACCGACGTTGCCTTCCTCATCGACTGTCCCCGTACCAGCGATTTTTTCACCGTTCGCTAAATCGCCAGGCGTCAACTGATCAAAGATTTCAAGCGTGAACATCAGTCCGGCCGACGGACCGCCGACATTCGTCAATTCAAACGTGACGGTCGGCTCCGTGACGACGTCTTGCACCGGCAACGGCTCGTAAATACCGAGTCCGACCCTTGACTGCGAACGGTCGAGCGGTTGAATGAGCGTCTGGACGACACGCTCACGCCCATCTCGTTCAAGCGTGAGCGTCACTTCGTCACCCGCCTCATAGGCGGCCACTCGATCGAGGAAGTCAAGTCTTGACGCGAAGGCACGGCCGTCGATGGCGGTGATGACGTCACCCGGCTTTAAGACGTTCGCCGCGAGCGACCCTGTGATCGGTGCGGACACGTACATCCCATCGAACGAGACGGACACTTCCGCTTCGGCAAGGTCGTAAGCGTATTGAATCGCCGCTTGTTGGGACGACGACATGAGCAGCTGTTGTCTCCGTTCATAGTCCGCCTCGCCTTCCCCGTCATACAAGTAGCGGCTCGATGGACTCGCTTCCGTGAACGGTGTGAACCAGCTCCCGACGAGCCAGAGCGGCGTCGCCCGGCGCTGCGAGATGGTGACCATCATCAGCTCTCCCTCTTCTTTGTCGCCGTCCTCGACGGTCATGAACCGTTCGATCGACGTCGCCTCGCCCGGATAGGTGATGTAGTATGGCAACGGCACGAACAAGAAAATGAGCACGGCGACGAGCAGACCAAAACCGATTTTCAACGACTTCATGGTTGCCGGCTCGTTTCGTACTTCCTCCGCAGCGCCGCTTCGACTTGCTGCGGAACGAGTTCGTTAACCGAAGCCCCGTATTTGGCGACTTCTTTCACGATCGAGGAGCTGAGGAACGAGTATTGGCTGTTGGTCATCATAAAGAGCGTCTCGACGTCCTCGTTCAACTTCTTGTTGATCGAAGCGATTTGAAGCTCATATTCAAAATCCGAGACGGCTCGCAAACCGCGTACGATCGTCGCCGCTTCTCGTTTTGCCGCATATTCGACGAGCAGACCCCCGAAAGCATCGGCCGTGACGTTTGGCAAATGCGTCGTCACGTCACGGATGAGAGTGAGGCGTTCTTCGACATCAAACAATGGGGCCTTGCTCGAGTTTTCAAGGACGGCGACGATCACTTCGTCAAAGATGGCGGCCGCGCGCTCGATAATATCTAAATGGCCGTTCGTAATCGGGTCAAAGCTCCCCGGACAAATCGCGATACGTTTTGACATAGTCTCTCACCCCTCAGTCGACGCGTACTCATAAAAACTGATCGTAATCACATCTGAGTAGCGCTGCACTTTTATTTTTTCCAGTCGGCCGACTTGTTCTGGCAATTCGGCCTCACTTCCATGCTCACAGACGACGACACCGTTATCAGTCAACAACCGGTTCATCTCGATGGTGTGCAAGAACGCCTCATGCTCTTCAGCGTGATAAGGCGGGTCCATAAAGATCAGTTTGAAGACGCGCCCCGACCCGGCAAATTGCTCGAGCACGCTTTTCGCATCTTGTCGATAGACCGTCGCCTGCTCTTCATACCGCGTGACGCGCAAGTTCTCTTGAATCGTCTGGACGGCCTTCGCGTGTTTATCGACGAAGACGGCGTGGTCACAGCCGCGCGAGAGCGCTTCGATCCCGAGGCCACCGCTCCCCGCATATAAATCGAGCGCATCACCGCCGGCAAAATAAGGTCCGATAATATTGAATAATGATTCTTTCACTTTATCCGTCGTCGGCCGTGTCGCCGATCCCGGTACGGCTTTCAACCGTGTCCCTTTACGTTCTCCTGAAATGACTCGCATCCTTCTTCTCCTTCACCAGAAAAGATGAAGGCGTCACCACCTTCATCTTTTCTGTTTATTTCTGTTTCGGCGCATACGTCTCGGCGATGAACGGGCGTTCGCTCCGGACGACGGATTCGACGAACGGCAAGGCGCCGATCGCCTCGACGATCGTCTCGTGGCCTTCCAAGTCCGTATATAGGAAGGCATACTTCTCTCGTTTCGAGACGTAGTACAAATTCGCGTAGCGTCGCAACGCCTTCACTTGTTTAAGCGATTGCACGTAAACGACGAGTCCGATCCGACCTTTTAACTCGAATGATTCAGACAGCACATCCACAGCTTCCGCCTCCTCCGCCGCAACTTCCCCCGCCAGAACAGCCGCCTTCATCGAAGAACGGGTTGCCGGTCGGGACTTTGATTTTCGGAGACACCGAGTGCGCGAGCAGCCCGCTCACTTCTCCGAGCAGTTTGTCCAAGCTTCGTTCCGCTTTTTTAAATGCGGCCACTTCTGGTTGGACGTCGAGCCGGCGTTTGACGAGATGCATCTCTTTTTTGATGCGGTCATGGTCCGGGTGATGTTTGCCGAACCGTTGCACGTACTCGTAATCTTCTTTCATCCGTAAAAACTCACGTTCGACTTCCTGCGCTTCCGCTGAGACGGCACGCTCTCGTTTCGTCGTGATATATGTTTGGAACGATTCGCTCGACTCGATCAAGTCGGCCAACGCTTCGGCCTCATCGAGAAGTGCGATCGTTTGTTCAGTAATAATCATGGCTTTCACCCTTTCTGACATGATTTTACCACAATTGATTCCCTCTGTGAGCAATCGGCCTTATAATTGAACGTGACCGCAACGCGTTATAAAAGAAAGGAAGTGAATCACCGTGTCCGCACGGTGCCCGATGAAGAAAATCTCATTCAACATGATTCGCTCGGCCGGCATTAAAACCGATTATGCGAAACCTGAATACTACTATGACCAACTTGATAAAGTGAGAGGGGCCGACCTCGTCTTGTTCCCCGAGTATTGGATGGTCAACTCCATTATATACGGATTGAACAAATCGATCTTCCCTTCCCCAGCCACGTATCACCTCGGCCACGATAAGATCGAAATGACTCGCGCCTTCAAAGCGACGTTCCCGCACCGGATCCCTAAGACACTCATCTATGGGAAAAATCCGTACACGATCGAACGGGTGATCGAAGAGTTCACGTATCCGTTCGTCGCGAAGACGGCGAAGTCATCGATGGGACAAGGGGTGTGGCTCATCAAAAACGAGCAAGAATGGCTTGAGTATGTAGAACGCCACGATACGTTTTACGTGCAAGAGTATATCCCGAACGATCGCGACCTGCGTATCATCGTCATCGGAGAAGAAGTCGTCGGTTCGTATTGGCGTGTCAGCGAAGCGTTTTTAAACAACGTCGCCCAAGGTGCCAACTTCTCGTACGAGGATATCCCGGACGATGTCGTCGAGGAAGTGCGCACGATCGCGAAGACGCTCCACATCAATCACGCCGCGTTTGACGTCATCGTCACAGAGGACGCGTTTTACATTCTCGAGTTCAACGTCTTCTTCGGGTCAGAGGGACTCATGCCGCTCGGCGTCCGACTCCCGCAAAAGATCGAAGCGTACTTAGAGACGCTCACTTAAGCGTTCATCTTTTTTTCACAATTTGAACACACGTTATTCCAAGAATGTTTTTGAATATGATATGATGACATATGAGGTTTATTGAAAAAGGGGGATTATGATGAAATTTGAGCAGTTCCACATCGAGGGAAAAGAAATCCGTTTTGGTTTGCTCGAGACGATCATGGATCATCATCATTTCATCCGTGAAGGCGCTTGGGATTACGAGCGTGCGACGTATGATATGAAATACGAGAAGCAATCGACGGGCGAGACGTTTTATCTTCGCTTACCGGTCTACGCCATTGAAGGCCAAATCGAGGACCGTCATGCTGTCGTGAAAATGTTGACACCGATTCTCGGGAAACATTACTATCCGCACGGCGTCGAATACGACGAAGAGTTCCCGGAAGAGATCGTTCGCGACTGCGAACGCCGCCTTGCAGCTCTCGCGGAAACGTTAGAAGTCAAACCCCTTTAATCGAAGGGGTTTTTTATTTTGGCATCATATCAGGCCCAGTCCTTTCATCTTTCCTGAACCTCAAACGAGGACGCTCAGCACGTCCTCGCATCATCCTTCTATCGTTGCCCTGGTTGCTACAGACTTAGGTCACGCTGGCAAGTCCGGCAAGCGAATGATCTCGCATCCTTTGCTCTCATAATAGTCGATCATCGCTTCAATCTTCGTTTGATCGTAGCTCGTGATGCAATCGGATAAGACGCGGACTGTATAGTTGGACTTGCGCATGTTGTAACACGTCGACTTCACGCAAGCGATGGCATCTGCCCCGGTGATGTAGAAGCCGTCGATTTCATTCAGATGAATGAAGTCTGTGAATTCTTGGCTCGTCAACGCGTTCCCTTTGTACTTCGTGAAGACATGGTCCGAGACGATGTTCAAATCAGGAACGAGTTCAGCACCTCGCGTACCCGTTTTAAACGTCCTCGTACCCGCGGACAAATTCTCATGTCGGATGTAGACGACATGAATTTGATGGTCGACCGCCCACGCAATTGCCTGGTTGATCTGATCGATGATCGTTTTGTAGTTCTTCGTGATATCATTTTGAATGTCAATGACGACTAAAGCTTCCTTTCCCATGATCTTTCCCCCTCATCAAAAAACGGATATGTTGCTGTTCGTCTTCTTTCATTTCCATCATATCAGAATTCGTTTTTGGAAAATATAGACATGACTAAAAAGGAGGACCGCTACGCGGCCCTCCTTGTTCATTACGTCGCAATGACGTTCAATGTCACATCTACTTGTCCGAGCAACAAATCAAATTGGTCTCGGATGTAACGGTACAGCCGTTCCGCTTCACTGAGCGAGAGCGGTGCGATCACTTGGTAATCGTACCGGTCTTTCGACAGCGACACGACTTTCACTTCGGTCAAGCCGAATTCGATTGCGCTACAAGCGATCAAATCTTCGATCGCTCGTTCCGCGATCGTCACATCCCCGTATGAATAATCATTCCCGATGACAGCCATCGTATCATTCATCGTCTTCACTCCTTTTCTGCAGCGAGCACGCTCACGTCTTCCATAATGGATTCGATATCGACCGGTTGATCTCCTGTCGTCGCCATTTGTGCAACCGCCCGTACGTCATGGTGACGGTCGATGATATACATCGTCGTCGCGTGCGTGACGAGACCACTGTTCGCTTTCGAGTAATAGAACTGAAGCTGACGGGTGATGCGGTCGATGTCGGCCTTCTCACCGGTCAACACTTTCCATCCGGTCGGTTCGGCCTGGAACGCCGCCCCGTAATTTTCAAGCACCGGGACCGTATCGACGTCTGGGTCGACCGTGATGGCGACGAGTTCAACGTCCGTGCCGTAAAGCCCTTCCGCTTTCAGCTCTTGTTCGAGCTTCATGAAGTCCCGCAACGTCAACGGACAAATATCAGGACAGTTCGTGTAGAAGAACGTGACGATCTTTACTTTTCCATTGTCGGAGTTGTACGTCTCTCCATCGAGTGCGTTCGTGAGCGTGAACGGTGTCGGTTCTTGAATGACCGGCAAGTCGTCTTGTTTGAAGAATAAGAAGTAAGACGCCACTCCGAGAGCGACCAAGACGGCTACTGTCAAACCGACCGTCATATAACTGTTCCGTTTCATCCTCATCCTCCTCTCTCGGATCACCCGCCGATAATGGCACGGAAGACGTTCGTCGTCTCACCCGGTTCAAACGCGACGTAGAGGAGCACGTATACTGTGACTCCTGTGATGGCCGTGAAGAACCAGACGACAGACGCTTTCGGCCCGATTTTCCGGTGTTTCTCGATTTTATTTTTATAACCGAGATACAAGGTGATCAGTCCGAGAACACCGCCAGTTGTCGCGAGCAGGATGTGGAAGATCATGAACGCCAAATAGTATGGTTTGATGCTGTCCGGACCACCGAACGCCGTGTTGCCGACGAAGATAGTGCGTGACACGTAAAGAATGAAAAACGTCGTAGCGGCCACGGCGGCGGCTGTCATGACTTTCTTATGCTTCTCAATGTCACGGCGATCGCGTGCGATGATGACCCAGCCGATGGCGACTAAAATCGCACTGAGCACAATGAACGACACACTAATCAATGCAAGATAATTCATCGTTGTTTCCCCTTTGACTTAACTCATTTTTTCTCTTGTTGGTCGTGCGGTGTGAATGACATTCCTTCATCGAGCGCGAGCGACTTCGTGCGGCGCACCCAGCCGAAGAACGTCCAACCGAAGAAGAAACCGTAGACGACTTCTTGACCGAGCTTCATGAGGACCCCGCCGAAGCGTTGATCTTCAAGAGCGCTGTTCGTCGCTCCCATGAGCGCATTCAAATCTAGTCCAGACACGTCCCCGTTCGGCATGCAGTATCCGAGCACGGTCGCAAACGTCTCCACGTCTGTATACGCGTCATAAAGGATGTTATGACTGAAGATGATGAGCGCACAAGCAGGCGTGAGCAGCACCCCGTTCGCGATGATGTACACCATCCGCTTCAAATCGGACAACCCTTCCTCTTCTTCCGAGATAAACGGTGCGATGACCGGATACCACATCGTCAAACTGAAGACGACGAGGGCGCCGTGGAAGATGCGGTGTACTTCATAATTCGTCAACACGTAATCAAAGATGAATGGCATGTGATATAACGTGAACAACGCGTTGAACAAGATGAGCGCGATGAGCGGCTTCGTCATGAAGCGGAACGCCGGCCCAATAATTTTATAACTGAATAACTTTTCAAACACCCAGTAAGGCATCCCGTAAATGATGAGCGCCGGCGCGAGCACATACACGAGCACCATTTGGAACATGTGCACCGAGAAGATGATGTGTGCGAGCACGTCGACCGGACTTCCAAAGCCGATATAATAAAGCAAAATCCCAAACAGCATGCTGAATTTTTGCAGCAACGTGGTCGACTCGTATCCCCGCTTCGCCATTTTCTCTGTGACGACCGCGTACAGGACGTATAGCCCTACCATGAGCAATCCGAACAATGGACTCCAAAGCGTTATCCAATCGAACTGCCTGAGTAGCTCTGATGTATTCCAGAGCATCCCTTCACCCCTTTTCTGTCTCTCCCAAACAATGAAACCGTTCACTTCAAGATTACTATTCCTTTATTTTTGAAGTAAAGCAAAAAGGACCGAATCATCTGTGTTTCCACAGATGTTCAATCCTTTGTCACATTTACCAAATGAGCAAACGAAGTGCCGCGACCGTGATGATGGCGACGAAGATGCCGAGCCACATCATCCCGACGATCCACGTGTTGCCACGGTTGTTCATATGCATGAAGATATACAACTGCAAGAACACTTGGATAATGGCGAGGATGATCAAGAAGCCACCCGCCGCCCAAACCGGCATAAGTTCAGCATAGACAGCGCCGAACGCTACGAATGTGAGTAAAATCATCATTGCGAAACTGATCAATTGAAGTTGATACTCACGTCTCGACTCTGCTTTCACTTCGAGCTCTAACTGCTTGTGCGATTCGTTCATTTGACGTTTTTCCATATTAGCTCACCATCCCTAAGAGATAGACGATCGAGAAGATGAAAACCCAGACGACATCGATGAAGTGCCAGTATAGACTCGACACATAAAACTTCGGTGCGTTATGAACATCGATCGGACGGTTCCAGTTACGGATAAGCAACGTCGTGATCCATAGAAGACCGAACGTCACGTGCGCCCCGTGGAAGCCGACGAGCGTATAGAACGCAGAACCGAACGCGCTCGACGTGAACGTGTGACCGATATGGTAGTAGTGGATGAACTCATAGATTTCAGCCGCAAGGAATCCAGCCCCGAGGACGAGTGTGACAATCAACCAAAACTTCATACGGCCCGGATTATTCGCTTTCATGTTCATCATCGCGAGCACGCTCGTAAGCGAACTCGTGAGGAGGAGCATCGTCATGAAGAAGACGAGCCCCATCTCGAAAATGTTGTAAGAACGGAGTTCCTCTGGCGCACCAGAGTTCAAAAGACCGACATACGTTCCGAATAGCGAGGCGAAGAGGACAGTCTCTCCACCGAGGAAGAACCAGAAGGCCACATATTTATTTTTCCCTTCCAGTGTGGCTTTCTCTGGATTGGCCGGAATACCGGTTACCGGGTGTTTTTCAACTGCATGTGCCATTTATTGTTCTCCTTTCTCACGAATCGCTTTCAAATCCGCTTCGACTTGTGATTTTGGAATGTAGTAGCCGTGATCGTCGATCCATGAACGGAGGAACATCGATACGAACGTCATGAGCAGACCAAATCCGATGAGTGACCAGCCGAGAACCGGGTTATCCATTTGGAAGATCGCACCGAGACCGGCGATGAACAATCCAAGTGACATGAAGAACGGGATGAGCGAGTTGTTCGGCATATGGATATCTGCTACCGGTTCGGCGACAGAGACCCGTTTGTTGCCCGCCATCTTCTCAAGCCAGAACGTGTCGAGGCCTTTGACGAGTGGTGTTTGGGCAAAGTTATACTCTGGAGTCGGCACAGGAAGTGTCCACTCAAGCGTACGTCCGTCACCCCAGTGGTCTGGTTTGACGACTTCTTTCGACAGGAACGCCTTGACGACCGCGATGAGCAAGATAATCGTTGACACACCCATGAAGAAGGCTCCAATCGTCGATAGCAAGTTCATCGTCTCAAAACCTTGGTTCGGAAGGTATGTGAAGACGCGGCGTGGCATCCCGAACAATCCGAGGAAGTGTTGCGGGAAGAACGTCAAGTGGAAGCCGATAAAGAACAACCAGAACTGCCAGTATCCGAGCTTCTCAGAAAGCGCTTTGTTGAACATGAGCGGGAACCAGTAATACAATCCAGCGAATAGGCCGTAGACGACCCCACCTACGATAACGTAGTGGAAGTGGGCGACGACGAAGTAACTGTCGTGGTACTGATAGTCAGCCGGTGCGACCGAGAGCATGACCCCAGTCATCCCTCCGACGAGGAACGATGGAATAAACGCGACCGAGTAGAGCATCGCAACGTTGAACTTGATTTGACCGCCCCATAGCGTGAACAGCCAGTTGAAAATTTTGACCCCGGTCGGGACCGCGATTGCCATCGTCGCGACCGCGAAGATCGAGTTGGCGACCGGTCCGAGACCGACCGTGAACATGTGGTGGACCCAAACCATGAATCCGAGGAAACCGATGAGCATCGTCGCGAATACCATCGTCGTGTAACCGAACAGGCGTTTACGCGCGAACGTCGGAATAATTTCCGAGAAAATACCGAATGCCGGTAAAATCAAGATGTATACTTCCGGGTGACCGAAGATCCAGAATAGGTGTTCCCAGATGATGACGTTACCACCCATTGCCGGGTTGAAGTAAACGGCACCGAAGAGTCGTTCGAACATCAACATTAACAAGCCGACCGTAAGTGGCGGGAACGCGAAGACGATCAATGCCGATGCGACGAACGTCGTCCACGTGAACAGCGGCATCCGCATGAGCTTCATACCTGGTGCGCGCATGTTCAAAATCGTGACGAGGAAGTTAATCCCTGCCATGAGTGAACCAAAACCTGAAATTTGAAGACCGAGCGCGTAGAAGTCGACGCCTGTCGCTTCCGGCTGGGTTGATAGTGGCGCGTAAGCCGTCCACCCTGCGTTCGGTGCAGCTCCGAAGAACCAGCTCAAGTTGAGCATGACTCCCCCGAAGAAGAACAACCAGAAACCGAGTGAGTTGATGAACGGGAACGCGACATCGCGCGCCCCGATTTGAAGCGGAACGACGGCGTTCATGAAACCGAATAGCATCGGCATCGCCGCTAGGAAGATCATCGTCGTCCCGTGCATCGTGATCAACTGGTTAAACGTCTCACCGCTGACGAAATCGTTCATCGGGCGAACGAGTTGCCATCGAATGAGTAACGCTTCAATTCCACCGAGAAGGAGGAAGAAAATCCCTGAGAACAAATACAAAATACCAATCTTTTTGTGGTCAACCGTCGTAATCCAATCCATGATGCCATTGTATTTACGCGATTGCTGCAATGCAGTGGTCTGTGCCACGTGAAATCCCCCTTTTCCCGTTAGTCAAGCTTCTGATCGTACAAGAAGTCAACGAGTGCGTCTAACTCTTCATCACTGATTTGGCCTTCACTGAAGCCAGGCATGAGTGCGCCTTGTTTCAAACTTTGCGGGTCACGAATCCATTGTTTCAAGTCTTCCTCGTTGTTCTCGAGGTAGCCGATCAACCATTCGCGATCACCATAGTTCGTTAAGCTCGGCGCGACTTTCCCGCCCCCGTGACAGCTCAAGCAGCTCTCGACATACACTGCTTCGCCGACTGTGAGGTTTTCGTTGTTCGCTGTGAGACGTTCCGCGTCTTCATCTTGCTTCGCTTTCATGTCCTCAAGCCACTGATCGTAATCAGCTTGGTCGAGGGCGATGACTTTGAAGTCCATGAGGGCGTGTGACGGACCGCAGAGCTCGGCACATTTTCCGTAGAACGTACCAGGTTCGTTCGCATGGAGCCACATCTCATTGTCGAGTCCTGGGTTCGTATCCGTTTTACCAGACAAGGCCGGTACCCAGAACGAGTGAATGACATCTTTAGACGTTAAGTTGATGCCGACACGTTTGCCTGTCGGGATAACGAGTTCTTGACCAGTGACGACACCGGCGTTCGGATATTCGAACTCCCACCAATACAGGTTAGCCGTGACGTTGATTTCTTCTTCTTTTTTCGCTTCTTTCGCTTTCGCGAGCTCGACGGTCGTCGTGATCGTCGGTACAGCGAGAATGATAAGTAAAATGATCGGGACGACTGTCCAAATCAATTCGAGCGTGCTACTTCCTTCGACTTGCTTCGGAATCGAATCATCTTTCCGACGGAACTTTAGAAGGACGTACACATAAATGACCGTAACGATGACGAGTACGAAGAGCATGATTGCCAAACTGATGAGAATGATCCGGAGCTGAATTTCAGCGCCTTCCCCCATCGGGCGCAAGGCCGACAATCCCTCAACGCCGCAACCTGATAATAAGATTGCGAACATCATCATCGGGACGATGCCAAACAGAAGCTTCTTAAATGATTTCACAACAATCCCCACTTTCTCCCAAAATGATGTGCAAAGGTTTCTATATAGTGAGTGCGACTATCAAAGTGCCGTCATGACGAAGGCAGAGCCGTCAGCATGAGTGCGACAATCCACACGACTAAATAAATTAATGAATAGAAGAACATTTTGTTCGCCCACTTGATCTCATCTTCGGCTTTAAATCCTTTCAAACCGAGATACAACCAGTAGCCCCCGAGACCGGCCGTGATGATCACGTAGACCGTACCGTAGTGCATAAAGAGGAGCGATGCCGGAATGAGCGTCGCGATCCACCAAATGATTTGGCGCTTCGTAATGGCGAAACCGTTGACGACGGGCAGCATCGGAATGCCGGCCGCTCGATATTCTTCAACGCGTCGCATCGCGAGCGCGAGGAAGTGCGGCGGTTGCCACAAGAACATGACGAGGAACATGAGCCACGCATCAATATGAAGCGCGGGATCGATGGCTGCCCATCCGATGAGCGGCGGGACCGCTCCGGAGATACTGCCGACGACCGTGTTCAACGTGTGTGTCCGTTTCAGCCACATCGTATAGATGACGACATAAAAAAATGCCCCGATTAAACCGAATACCGCTGCCACATACGACACGATCAACAACATGAATGTCCCGACCGCAAGTTGCGTCAATCCGAGGAGCAAGATGCGCTCTCCTGAAATCTTACCGGTGACACTCGGTCGATCGTCTGTACGTCCCATCAAGTAATCGATATCACGGTCCACGAAGTTGTTTAGGTAACAACTCCCGGAAATGACGAGTGCGCTGCCTAACATAGTTAATAAGAGCTGTGGCCAGACTTCAAATAAATAAAGTACCGGCGTATCACTCTGATATGTTGCTGCCACGAAGAAACCTGCGAACACCAATAAAAGATTGGCTCGCACGATTCCCATTTTTGCGAGAGCAACATAGTCACGGAATGAGGCGGATTCTGTATATTCTACTTCTGCCATCATTCCTGGGTTGACTTTTGTCATACTGACCCCCCCACATAATCACGAAATCCTCGTATTCTTTTCACAGAAAAAACACAATATAAGCAAAGTACACCTAACTCATAACAAAGATACCATATTTTTAAAAAGAATACGTCGTTTATGCTTGTAAAATAGCGAGTTTTTTGTGACGAACGTGTGATAAATATCACAGCAAATCCGCTTTGCTAATACTAGAATAACGATTTTGATAGCGATTGCAAGCTTTTCCGTTTCGTTTTTCTGAACGAAAGCCGTATAATAAGTATGGCGAAAAAAATAAGAACTGACAAGGCGCAATTGTTGTGATTTTTCTCAAAAGCAGGTGGTAACGAATGCATAAAAAACTCGCACTCTTCTCAGGGTTTGTCACCCTCGGAATGATGCTCGTCCTCATCATGGGTGGAACCGTGACGAAGACAGACTCAGGAGACGGTTGCGGCACCGATTGGCCGCTCTGTCACGGGAAGCTGATCCCGACGAACCCGAGCGTCGAGACGATGATCGAATACAGCCACCGGGTCGTTTCCGGGATCGAAGGGCTGCTCATCATCGCCTTGACGATTTGGACGTTCGCGGTCGTCAAAAACCGGTTCGACGTCAAAGTGTTCGCGTTTCTCGCGTTCATCTTCATGTTGATCCAATCGATCATCGGCGCCGGTGCCGTCATCTGGCAACAGTCGGACGCGATTCTCGCGCTCCATTTCGGAATCTCGCTCGTCTCGTTCGCTTCTCTCCTCATCTTGACGATACTATTATTTGAAGGAGAACGGGTCCATCGTGCCGTCTCTGAACGGTTGAAAGTCCATCTTTACGGATTGACGATCTACACGATGGTCGTCGTTTACACGGGCGCTTACGTCAGACACCTCGGCGCCACGTACGCTTGTGTCGGTTGGCCGATTTGTGCGCAAGACGTGTGGACGTTCGAATCATGGGTTCAGATGGGCCACCGCATCATGGCGGCCCTCCTCGTCTTCTACACGTTGTACGTCCTTTACTTGGCGCGTCGGGAAACGAACCGTCTCGTCGAACGCGGCATGTGGGCATCTTTATTCTTCATCTTGCTCCAAGTCGGGACCGGGGCGTGGATCGTGCTCGGCGGACATGCGACTTACGTTCCTTTGTTGCACGCGTTCTTGATCACTTGCTACTTCGGCATCGTCTCCTACTTGGCGTACCATGCGTATCGGAGTACAAAACGTGCCGGCCTCGCTAAGCGAGATATCGGTTAATCGGATAGACGAAAGGACGGCCTTCTCGTGTGATAAGGCCGTCCTTTCGCATTCATTGAGCATCTTTGAAGCGTTCGAGTGCCCGGGCTCGTGCCGCCTTATGGTCGACGACCGGATCGGTGTATCCGTCCCGCTCGGCCGCGTCCGGGAAATGAATCGCTTTCCCTTCGACGCCGGAGAGTTCTTTCACGTACTTGCGAATGAACGTCCCGTCTTTGTCGAACTTTTCCGATTGAATCGTCGGATTGAAGATCCGGAAGTACGGCACGGCATCCGTCCCGACCGAGGCGGCCCATTGCCATCCGCCGATATTCGAGGCAGCCTCATAATCAATCAACTTCCGCTCAAAGTAACGCTCCCCTTTTCGCCAATCGATCAAGAGATGCTTCGACAAGAACGAAGCGACGATCATGCGGAGCCGGTTGTGCATCCAGCCCGTCTCATTCAATTGGCGCATCGCCGCGTCGACGATCGGATAGCCCGTCTCGCCTCGGCACCATTTCTCGAACTGCTCCTCGTTCTCTTCCCAATCGAGATGTTTGTACTTGTCATTGAACGGTCGGTCTTTCAGTCCCGGGAACTGCACCATGATCATGTAGTAGAACTCACGCCACAACAGTTCATCGTAGTACGTGTCCCGCCCGTTTGACTTCGGTGCCGAAAGCACCGCTTCGGCGACGGTACGAATCGATAACACGCCGGTCCGAAGATACGGTGACAACCGGCTCGTCCCAGCAATCGACGGGATATCGCGGTCTTCATCATAGGCGTCGATGCGTTGGTCGACGAAATCGTTCAGCCGTTTATGAGCTGCCGTTTCACCGAGCGCTTTCCATTGCCGCTTGCAGCGGTCGAACTGTTTCTTCAGTTCAGATGGGACCTCGTTTTTTGTCGTAACGAGTCGTTTCAAACGGTCACGATTCACTTCATACGGTTTTGGCGGCATCTCTTCGTAGGCTGCCTTTTTGAACGGTGTATACACTTTGTACGGGTCGCCATCTTTTTTTGTAAAGGCGTTCGGTGCGAACAAATGGCGATCGAGCAACCGTACGACAAGCACGTCGTCTCCGAGTAGACTGATGACTTTGTCGTCTCGTTGTTTGAACGGTTCGACATACTCCGCATTAAAATAAAGTGCACCCACTTCTCCGAGTTGATCGACGAACGCCTCCGCCGTATCGGCTACAATGACTCGAAGACCGAGGCCGTGTTCTTCTAAGTCGTCCATGAAACGCTTCATCGTCGAGAAGTAGTAGTCATGGCGCGTATCGAACGGGTCGCAGTATTTCGGGTTAAGCCAAAATACGAACGCCGCCTCGTCCCCTTCCTCTACGTCTTTCAAAACCCGATGCAACATATGATTATCACCCAGTCGAAAATCCGACCGGAACCAACATACTCGTCTCATTTTTCTCTCCCCTATCTAAAAAAAAGAAGCATAGCCCTGCTATGCTTCTTCCCATTATACAAACTCGATTAACAAGTCGTCACTTTGGAGTGTGTCGCCTTCTTTAATATGGATTGCTTTGATTTCTCCGTCTTGAGCGGCTTGCACCGTCGTCTCCATCTTCATCGCTTCGGTGACGAGGAGCTGTTCACCGCGGTGAACCCGGCTGCCCGGCTCGACGAGTACTTTCAACACCGATCCCGGCATTGACGCGCCGACTTGTTTCGGGTTCGAGCGGTCCACTTTCGGACGGCTCGTCGTCGCCGACTTCACGTTGACGTCTTTGATCTCGATTTCACGCGGTACCCCGTTCATCTCATACGAGACGAGGCGGATGCCGTCCTCGTTCGCCGCGCTCACTTGGACGAGTTTGATAATGAGCGTCTTCCCGGTCTCGATTTCGACTTGGACCGTCTCACCGACATTCAATCCGTAGAAGAACGTCAACGTATCAAGTACCGACACATCACCGTACGTGTTCGTGTGCTTGATGTAATCGTCGTACACTTTCGGATAGAGTGCATGGGCGAGCAACTCAAAGTCCGTGACCGGACGTTCGAACTTCTCGAACAGTTCGGTCCGTGCCGCCTCGAAGTCGTACGGCTTGATCAACTTACCTGGACGGACATCGAGCGGCGCATCGCCTTTCAAGATGGCTTGTTGCACGTCAGTCGGGAAACCGCCCGGAGGCGTTCCGAGTTCGCCGCGCATCATCTCAACGACCGAATCCGGGAAGTCGAGCTGGTGGCCGCGCGTGATGACGTCTTGCTCCGTCAAATCGTGTTGGACCATGAAGAGCGCCATGTCCCCGACGACTTTCGACGACGGCGTCACTTTGACGATATCGCCGAACAACATGTTGACGCGGGCATACATCGCCTTCACTTCGCCCCAACGGTCGCCGAGACCGACCGCTTTCGCTTGCTGTTGCAAGTTCGAATACTGTCCACCCGGCATCTCATGTTCATACACGGATGGGTGCGGGGCACGCATGTCGCTCTCGAACGGTTCGTAGTTGTGGCGCACGTCTTGCCAGTAGTCGCTGATGACTTCAAAATGCTTCACGTTCACTTTCGGTTGACGCTCATGATGATCGAGCGCATAGATCAAACTGCCACCCGAAGGTTGTGACGTCATGCCCGACATCGAGCTCGCCGCGACGTCGACGATGTCGACGCCCGCATCCGTCGCCCGGGCGTACGTGAAGATCCCGTTTCCTGACGCGTCGTGTGTATGCAAGTGAATCGGTAAATCGACGGCGTCTTTTAACGCCGAGACGAGCGCGTACGCTGACTCCGGCTTCAAGAGGCCAGCCATGTCTTTAATCGCTAAAATATGGGCCCCGCTCGCCTCGAGTTGTTTCGCCAAGTCGACATAGTATGGCAAATGATACTTCGGACGGTTGCCGTCATATAAGTCGCCCGTGTAACAGATGGCGGCCTCGGCGACTTTTCCGGTCGGCAGTGTCGCATCGATCGCGAGTTGAATCGATTCGATGTTGTTCAAGCTGTCGAAAATACGGAACACGTCGACACCGGCATAGGCCGCTTCATGGACAAACTTCTCGATGACGTTGTCGGCGTAGTTTTTATATCCGACGGCGTTCGCCCCGCGAAGAAGCATTTGAATCAACACGTTAGGCATCTTCTCACGGAGACGCATGAGACGGACCCACGGGTCTTCTGACAGGAAGCGATAAGCGACGTCAAACGTCGCCCCGCCCCAAGCCTCGACCGAGAACAGTTCCGGCATGAGTTTGCTCGTCGGCTCCGCGATGTTCAAGATGTCTTGTGTCCGCATGCGGGTCGCGAGCAACGATTGGTGGGCGTCACGCATCGTCGTGTCGGTCAAGAGAAGCTCCGGTTGACGCTTGATCCAGTCAGCCAAACCGTCCGGACCGAGTTCTGTCAGGATTTGTTTCGTGCCTGGTTTCGCCTCGGCCGGGAGGTCGTGCGGAATGCGAACCGAGCGGCTGATCGGCTTGTCTTTCAAACCGACGCCCGGGAAGCCGTTCACGGTGACGTCTCCGATATAGTTCAGCAGTTTCGTCCCCCGGTCTTTCCGTTTCGGGAAGACGAACAGTTCCGGTGTCTCATCGATGAACGACGTGTTATAGTCGCCGCTGATGAAGTTTTGATGTTTCATCACGTTGATCAAAAACGGGATGTTCGTCTTGATTCCGCGAATCCGGAATTCGTTCAAGTTACGGACCATCTTCGCTGCCGCTTGTTCAAACGTCATGCCATGCGTCGACAGTTTGACGAGGAGCGAGTCGTAGTATGGCGAGATTTCAGATCCGACATAAGCGTTCCCGCCATCAAGTCGGACACCGAAGCCGCCCGGCGAACGGTACGCCATGATTTTCCCTGTGTCCGGCATGAAGTTGTTTGCCGGGTCTTCCGACGTGACACGCGACTGAATCGCGTAACCTAGCAATTTGATGTCTTCTTGCTTCGGCATATGGATGACGTCGCCATGGAGTGACTCTCCTTGAGCGATCATAAGCTGCGTTTGAACGATATCGAACCCGGTCACCATCTCGGTGATCGTATGCTCGACTTGGACACGCGGGTTGACCTCGATGAAATAGAACGACTCATCTTCCGTGACGAGGAATTCAACCGTACCGGCGTTGATGTAACCGACGTGACGCATCAATTGGACCGCCGCATCACAGATCGCTTGCCGCGACTGTTCCGACAACGTCACACACGGTGCGACCTCGACGACTTTTTGATGACGGCGTTGGACCGAACAGTCACGCTCGAATAAATGAATGATGTTGCCGTGGTCGTCCCCGAGAATTTGCACTTCGATATGCTTCGGACGTTCGACCAATTTTTCTATGTACACTTCGTCTGATCCGAACGCTTGCTTCGCTTCCGACTTGGCCCGCTCAATCAAATCTTTCATCTCAGCTTCTGAGCGGATGACACGCATCCCGCGGCCACCGCCGCCCATTGATGCCTTGACCATGAGCGGGAAACCGTGCTCATTTGCGAAAGCGAGTGCGTCCTCATACGAAGTGAGCGGACCGTCAGAACCCGGGATGACCGGGAGACCGGCCGCGATCGCGCTTTGACGCGCCCGGACTTTGTCACCGAACGCGTGCAAATGCGATTCGTTCGGACCGACGAAGATGATTCCTTCTTCGCGGCAGCGACGGGCAAGGTCAATATTTTCCGACAAGAACCCGTATCCCGGGTGGATCGCGTCAGCCCCCGACTGTTTCGCAATCCGAATCACGTCTTCGATGTCGAGATAAGCATCGATCGGCTTTTTATCGAGCCCGATCAAATACGCCTCGTCGGCCTTGAAACGGTGCAACGACCCGCTGTCTTCCTGTGAGTAGACTGCGACCGTGCGCATTCCTAATTCTGAGGCTGCCCGGAATACCCGGATAGCAATCTCGCCTCGGTTGGCTACAAGCAACTTAGTAATTGGTTTCAAACTAAATCCCCCCATTTTAGTAGTTGTATACAAGACTTACCTTACTACATGCAAAGATGAGCTTTGAACGTTTTGTTCTGACTTTTCCCGGACCTCCGCGCGTCTCGTCGCTTCCCGATGCCGATTTCGCATCGAGATGCTACTGAGCACGCCGAGAATCCCCATCGTCATGACGAGCGATGTCCCGCCGTAACTGACGAGCGGGAGCGTCACCCCGGTCCCAGGGAACCAACCCGACATCGCCCCGATATTGATGGCGGTTTGCACCATCAATTGGGCCGCGATACCGAACGAGACGAACATCGCGAAATGATTGTCCGTATGGTTGGCGATGTTGATGGCCCGAAACGCGATGAAGAAGAGCAAAGCGAGCACGACGAGCACGCCGATAAACCCTAACTCTTCGGCAATGATGGACATGATATAATCCGTCTCCGGTTCGGGCAAGTACCCGTATTTCTGATAACTATTCCCGAGGCCGACACCGGTCAATCCTCCATGGACGATGGAGATGATTGACATGAGCAGCTGATGGCCGTATCCTTCCGGGTCCATGAACGGGTTGAATACGACATTGATTCGACTGACTTGGTTCTCTGTGAAAAAGAACGTGTACATCACGTACACAAGACCGATTCCGGCAAGGATGGCCGGGACGATGATACGCAACGGCGCACCGACCGCGAGCCAAATCATGAACATGATCGCCCCGAGGACGAATAACCCGCCGTGGTCCGGTTGCCCGTTGATGGCGATGGCGTACGGGAGAAAGAAGTAAATCGACGGGATCAAAAAGAACGCCCCGACTTGGGCACGCCACCCTTTCTTCACGATGGCCGCCCGTCCGATCCGTCCAGGCAAACCTTTCAATTCATGGTTCCAGAGCTGATGATAGTAGTTCGCTAACAGCAAGATGAGTGCGAACTTGGCAATTTCGACCGGTTGCATCGTGAATCCGCCGATCACGAGCCAAGCACGGGCACCGTTCAGCGGCGGCATCGCCCACGTGACGAACAACAGCACGACCGTCAAAAAGTAGAGACCGTACAAAATGTGGGTTTTACGGAAATTCTCATAGCGGAACATCGTCGCGATCAAATAGGCGAAGATCCCAATCCCGACATAGATGAGCTGTCGGTAGAACAGGCTGCTGTTCGCATAGTCTCCTCGATTCCACACGCTCGCACTGTAAATCATGACCGAGCTGAGCCCAACGAGCATGAGCACGGCGATAAACAACGTAAAATCAAAATACTGAAATCTCGTTTTCATCTTTTCACTTCCTTATGTACAGCAATCCGCAACCTGTTATAAAAAAATACTCAAACAGCGCCGCTTGCACAGTTTGAGTATAAGGTTCATAATTCTGAAGCTTCCGCTAACGCAGACAGCTTTTGTTCCAATGAATCGAGCAGTCCCTTACCTTCAATGTCTGAAATGAGTCCGAGACGGACCGCAAAATCGATTTGGCGTGATAGACCGAACATATGTGTATCAAGCACCTCTTCATAAAGCGGGCACTTCGGCATTTTTAGGTTTTCTAACTGCACTTCAATCAAACAACGGATTTTTTCAGCATCGGCCTCAAGTAATTGAAGCGCTTGCTCCCGTTGGACTGCAGCCAAATTTGTCGCCACTACGACCCCTCCTCCGTACAATGACAGACTGTTTGTCATAACTCAACTGTACATTATATTTCATCATAATTCAATGTACAGTCTGGATTCGAAGCGAGTTTCTCGCATGTTCCCTTTTTCCTTGCAAAACTTGTATAATGTACAGTGTATCGTGAATAAAGGGGGAATACCAATGATTTTTCCGCTAGATGGAGCCGTTCGTCACGCACTGACGATCGACCCGACCGTTTGGATTTTCGACGACCGGAAACGGAACATCGACGAACTCGACCGTGAAGCCGAGAGCGATCACGACGCCTACTATGCCAAGATGGGGAAAGCATGGGATGACGGGTTGACCGAAGGGACGCGTGTCGATCACAACAAGCCGATGTCACGGGCTGATAAAGACGCCGCGCTCCGCGACTCGTTCGCGATGCCGTTCGCTCCGTTCTTGAAGAACGCAGAACCGCTCGCCTCGGCGACACATGTCAGCTTTTACGGGGAGACGACGTTGACGATTCCACTCGCTGACGCCGCACTTGTGTATTTGCAGTTCTCTAAAGATGGCAAAGTGCTCACGGACGGTCCGGTGTATGTGCTCTATGACGATCAATGCATCCGCGCCGTCGACCATATCGTCGTCCGGAACGAGATTTGAGAAGGCTCCGGCCTTCTCTTTTTTTAGACTTTTTACTTCACAAAGTGTAAGATATTAAATATGTATTTTTAGATAGAAAGGTCGTGACGCTTACGATACCGTTATGGAAAAAGAACTTAATCATCGTCTGGGTCGGGAGCTTTTTGACGGCAGCTTCGATGAGCCTCGTCTTGCCGTTCTTGCCGTTGTTCATTGAACAGCTCGGCGTGACAGACCCCGACCACGTCGTCACGTGGTCGGCGATCGCGTTCGGGGCCACATTCCTCGTCGCCGCCCTCGTCTCCCCGCTATGGGGTCGTCTTGCGGATCAAAAAGGCCGTAAGCTCATGCTTATCCGGGCCAGCCTCGGAATGGCCATCGTCATGACGCTCATCAGCTTCGTCCAAGATGTTTACCAACTCGTCGGGCTCCGTCTCGTCATGGGTGCCGTCTCTGGATTCATCTCAGCGGGGATCACGCTTGTCGTTTCACAAACACCAAAAGAGAAAAGTGGCTGGGCGCTCGGCACCCTGTCGACCGGTGGCATTACCGGCGGCCTCCTCGGTCCGTTGATCGGAGGACTGCTCGCCGACTGGATTGGGCTTCGATCCGTTTTTCTCTTTACCGGAAGCGCACTCTTCGTGACGTTCTTGATCACGCTCTTGTTCATCAAAGAAGATTTCGTTCCGGTGGCGCGCGAACGACTCGATTCGACGAAATCGATCATTCGTTCGCTCCGCCATCCCCGGCTCATCCTTAGCTTGTTCTTGACGACATTTTTAATCACGTTCTCGACCCAGTCGATCGGACCGCTGTTGACGCTTTACGTCCGTGAACTGAATCCGTACACGACATCGCTCGCCTTCTTGGCCGGCCTCGTCGCCTCGGCTCCAGGTGTCGCCGCCCTCGTCTCGGCACCGCGGCTCGGTCAACTGTCCGACCGCTACGGTGCGGAGCGAATCTTGTTTTGGGCGCTCATCATCTACAGCACGTTGTTGATCCCGCAAGCTTTCGTGACGTCGACGACGCAACTCATCTTGCTCCGGTTCGGCCTCGGTTTCGCGACCGCTGCGCTCATGCCATCGGTGCAGTCACTTCTGCGTCAACATACACCTAGCTACGCGACAGGGCGAATCTTTTCGTACAACCAGTCGGCCCAGTTCATGGGAAACCTGCTCGGTCCGCTCTTCGGTTCGCAAATCGTCGTTCATTTCGGATTTTCGGCACTGTTCATCGTGACAGGGCTCATCATGTTGACGAACGCCTTTTTAGAAAAGTCGAACGTTCAAGTGCTTCATCCAAACCCTAAATAAACGCCGAGCAGCCGCTCGGCGTTTTTCTTTATAACAAGTCGGCGGCCAACCGGGCGAGCGAAGAACGCTCCCCTTTGATGAGTTGGACGTGACCGAACACGTTTTGTCCTTTGAATCGTTCGACGGCGTACGTCAAGCCGTTCGAATACTCGTCCAAATACGGGTGGTCGATTTGATACGGATCACCGACGAGTACGATTTTCGAGTTTTCCCCGACCCGGGTCAAAATCGTCTTAATTTCATGTTTCGTCAAGTTTTGCGCTTCATCGATGATGATGAACTGATCCGGCATACTGCGTCCGCGAATGTACGTGAGCGCCTCAAGCTGAATCGACTTGATGCCGGCCAAAATGTTGCCGAGCTCATCTTTCGAATTGGCGTTGAACAGGAATTCTAAATTATCGTAAATCGGTTGCATCCAAGGCCGAAGCTTCTCTTCCATCTCGCCAGGCAAGTAGCCGATATCATTCCCCATCGGGACGACCGGCCGGGCGACGACGAGTTTGTTGAAGCGATGCTCGTCTTCGACGAGCGAGAGGCCAGCTGCGAGAGCGAGCAACGTCTTCCCGGTTCCGGCCTTGCCGAGCAAAGTCACGAACGGGATGTCGTCACGGAGCAGCAAATCGAGCGCCATCCGTTGCTGAACGTTTCGAGGATGGATGCCCCATACGTGCTCGGCGTCGAGCGACAACGGCCGGACGATCGGTTGCAACGCATCGACGACGGCGAGCGCACTCGCTTTTGAGACGTTGCTTTTCAAGACGACGAATGAGTTCGGGTAAAGCGGATTTTTAGACAGCGCCGACACCGGAAGTTGACGGACTTGATAAAATTCGTCGATCAGCGCTTGATCGACCTCGATTTCCAAATAGCCGGCGTACAAGTTCGTCGTATCGACGATATGGTCGGTCAAGTAGTCTTCGGCCTCGATCCCGATGGCGTCCGCTTTAACACGGACGAGTATATCTTTCGAGACGACGACGACTTTCCGGGTCCGGTCGTGCTCATATTGTTTCATTAACCCAAGTGCGACGGTTAAGATACGATTGTCGTTCGTCATGACGTCGAACGGAAAATCAACCGTATGTTCATGTCCGATTTCGACGAACAGACGACCGCCGTTCTCAAGCGGCACCCCATCATGGAGTTTACCGGTCGTCCGGAGTTGGTCAAGGACACGCGCCGTCTCTCGGGCGTTACGTCCGACCTCGTCCATGTTGCGTTTCTTCCCGTCGAGCTCTTCTAAGACGATCGCCGGGATGACGACATCGTGCTCATCAAACTGGAATAATGATAGCGGATCGTGTAGAAGTACGTTCGTATCGAGCACATATGTTTTTTTCATAGACTTTGCCGCCCCTCGCAAATTGTTGGTGATCAAGAGTTCAAGCTTGCCTTGACTTCACGGTCCAACTTTTCTGCTGCTTCGACATCGTACGTCTTGATGATGTCCGGTTGTCCGAATGTCGCGCCGTAGAACGAGATGTTTCGGACTTCTTCGACCCGCCCTTCGAAAAATCGAAGGTGTAGCGCCGGAACGATACTGGGTTCAAACTCCGCGACCGGAGATAACGTCGCATTGTACGCCGAGCCTCCTTCAATGAAGACGAGACTTGCCGTTTTTTCTTGCCTCAACAACGTGATGAGATGTGAATTTTTCGTCAGGGCGAACCGAATCGTCTGTCGCGCCGGGGCTTGCACCCAACTGATGGCATGTGTCGTCGGCCATCGCTTCGCTTCATCGAACGCGACTAAAATCGATAACGGCATGTCGTTCAATGCGTCTTGTTGCGCGTCAGACAACTCAAACATTGCTTTACTCGCCATACGCTCCCCTCCTCAATCGGGTATATGAATTGGTTTCGCCCTTACCCCTTTCATTCCCTGCTTTTCTATTGTGAAATCATGCTATAATCATAGAAGAGGAAGGTGAGACCATGCGCGTAAAGTGCTCTCTTTGTGACAACATCGAAACGATTGACTCGTGGTCGTTCGAAGCGAAACGACTTCGCAACAAACCGGCCAAAACGTATATGTGCCAAACATGCCACGACCGCATCACCGAACGAACGGCAGAGCGGGCGGCAACAGGCCACTTCAACTTATATCCGTCTTTCCGTCAAAAGCGAAGATGGTAACAAAAATGGACGCCCCGCACTTCCGGGACGTCCATTTTTTAATGCGATTCGATGCCTTGGCGGCGGTTCCACCAAAGACGCCCGCGATAGATCGCCAAGACGACGGCCATGACGGCGAGCACTTCTGGAATCGGCCACGTGAAGAAGACGAGCGCCATCGTTCCGGCACCGAGTGACAACAAGATGTAGACGACGAGTGACTTCCACCACGTCAACTGTTTGGCAAAACCTAGTTTGAACACAAGAATCGTAAGTAAGATGACCGTGATAATCAACGCATTAAATCCGACCGAAAAGTCGTTCGCGTCACTGCCGACGCCGAGGAGCGAGGCGATCCACGGCACATCAATTTGTGTGATGTCCATCGTTTGAGAAGCTTTCAAGCTGATAATCCCCCTTTATTTCTTACACATCCATTCTACACTATCCAAAACAAAAGGGAACGCCGAGGCGCTCCCTTTTTCCCACTTATTCTTTACCAAGTTTACGACGCTTGTCTGCTTTCTCGCGTTCGTTCTTGTTCAAGACTTTTTTACGGAGACGAATCGACTCCGGTGTGATTTCGCAGTACTCGTCATCGTTCAAGAACGTGAGCGACTCTTCGAGTGAGAAGACGCGTGGACGTTTCAACACTTGAGTCGAGTCTTTTGAAGAAGCGCGCATGTTCGTCAACTGTTTCCCTTTAACGGCGTTGATCGCAAGGTCGACGTCACGGTTACATTCACCGATGATCATTCCTTCGTAAACGTCCGTACCTGGCTCGATGAAGATCGTCCCACGGTCTTCAAGGGCACCGATCGAGTAAGCCGTCGACTTACCAGGCTCGATACAAACCATGACTCCACTGCGGCGGCCGCCGATATCAGCAGAGATGAACGGACGGTACTCTTCGAACGTATGGTTCAAGATCCCGTATCCGCGTGTCGCTGACAAGAACTCGTTACGGTATCCGATGAGACCACGTGAAGGAACGATGAATTCCATACGCGTCTGACCGTTGTCGTTCGTGTTCATGTTCGCAAGTTCACCTTTACGGAGACCGATCGATTCCATGACTGAACCCGTGTACTCTTCCGGCACGTCGATGATGACGCGCTCGAACGGCTCGATTTTTGTACCGTCTTCCTCTGTACGGATGATAACTTGTGGTTTCGAAACTTGAATCTCGTAACCTTCGCGACGCATGTTCTCGATCAAGATCCCGAGGTGAAGTTCACCGCGTCCTGAAACGACCCATTGGTCAGGTGAATCTGTATTTTCGACGCGGAGCGATACGTCCGTCTCAAGTTGTTTCATCAAACGCTCTTCGATTTTACGTGCTGTCACGAAATCGCCTTCGCGTCCTGCGAACGGTGAGTTGTTTGTCATGAAACGCATTTGAAGCGTCGGCTCATCGATACGAAGAAGCGGAAGTGGCTCTTCTTTACCGACAGGTGTGACCGTCTCACCGACGTTGATGTCTTCCATCCCGGCGATGGCGATCAAGTCACCTGCTTTGGCTTCTTCGATTTCAACGCGCTTGAGGCCGAAGTAACCGAACAATTTCGTGACGCGAAGTTGCTTGATCGATCCGTCCGTTTTGCAAAGTGACACTGACTCGCCGACTTTGATTTTCCCGCGGAACACGCGACCGACACCGATCCGGCCGAGGTAGTTGTCATAGTCGAGCATCGTTACTTGGAACTGGAGCGGCTCATCCGAGTTATCGATTGGCGCTGGTGTGTTCTCAAGAATCGTGTCGAGCACGTACGTGATTGTATCTTCTTGCTTCTCTGGATCAGGATCGAACGAACTTGAACCGCTGACTGCTGACGTGTAGACGACAGGGAATTCAAGTTGATCTTCATCTGCTCCAAGGTCGATCAACAAGTCGACAACTTCGTCGACGACGTCGAGTGGGCGGACCATCGGCTTGTCGATTTTGTTGACGACAACGATTGGGCGAAGACCTTGGTCGAGTGCTTTCTTCAATACGAAACGTGTTTGCGGCATGCAGCCTTCACGCGCATCGACGACGAGGATGACGCCGTCTACCATACGCATGATCCGTTCAACTTCTCCACCGAAATCGGCGTGACCTGGTGTATCAACGATGTTGATGCGTGTGTCTTTGTAATCGATCGCTGTGTTTTTCGCGAGGATTGTGATTCCGCGCTCACGTTCGATATCGTTCGAGTCCATGGCGCGCTCAGCGACCATTTCATTCGTCCGGAATGTACCAGACTGTTTCAACAATTCATCGACTAGCGTTGTTTTACCGTGGTCAACGTGGGCGATGATCGCGACGTTCCGAAGGTTTGTTCTTACGTTCATGTAGTTAGTCCTCTCTTATTTAAAAAAGTTTCATCTTTTATTCAACTTAAAGAGTATAGCACACGTTCCACTACCTTTGTCGAGTGATATTGCCTGTTACCGTTTCCATTTGCCGTCTTTTTGCATACAATAGAGAAGATTAGAGAAAAAGGGGGAATCTCCATGCAAGCCATGTTCGTACTCATCGCCATCGCTGTCGTTGCCGGTTTTGTCGGCATCGGCGTCGGCGTCGCCGAAGGAAGTGCCGCCATCATCATCGGCAGTCTCGCCTTAAGTGCGGTCGCCACCGTGTTTGGAATCAACTTACGTCGACGCATCCTCTCGAACCGACAATCATGACAAAAGCCCGGGCAGAGTAGATGCCCGGGCTTTTCCGATTCATAAGTCCCGTGTCAAGCAGATTCTGTCGAGGAGCGGAAGACCGTCTTCCTCAATCGCCGGGTACCCGTGGTTCGGGAAGTAGTCCCGTTCGACCGATTCGAAACGAAAACCGGCTTGTTGATAGAAACGGAGCTGGACGACGCTCGAGTTGCCCGTGCAGACGAGTATTCGCTTCGCGCCACTCCCATTCGCCCGACGGATCGCATCTTGAAGCATCCGTTGCCCGATCGTTTGGTTTTGACGATCGGGTTTGACGGCGATGTTGACGAGTTCGACCAACTCGCCGCTGCGTCGAACTAGCATATACGCTCCGACGAGTTCTCCCCCGAGCATCGCCTCATACGTCTCACCCGTCTCGTACTGCTCCCGCACCATCTCTTCATGCGGGTTCGCTAACACGAGCAAATCACGTACCCGGTCATACGATTCATTCGACGCAACCGTCAAGTCCGGTCGCGATTCAAGGGCGGCCCCTTTGGCGATGACGTAATGTTTGACGACGTCTTTGACGAACGTCTCACTGCCGGCGAGCACCGACGTCTTGCCGTCGTAGCGGACCGGTTCCCCATATAAGGAGACGACCCGCCCCCCGACCTCTTCAACGAGCAGTTTCCCCGCCGCATAGTCCCAAGGCATGTTTCGCATCGTAATATAACCGTCGACACGGCCCGCAGCGAGCCAGGCAAGTTCAAGCGAAGCAGCCCCGTGCGCCCGCGTACCGACCGAGTCACGTACGATCG
The DNA here is from genome assembly GCF_020832205.1 of Exiguobacterium sp. Classification (GTDB taxonomy): domain Bacteria; phylum Bacillota; class Bacilli; order Exiguobacteriales; family Exiguobacteriaceae; genus Exiguobacterium. Next base: position 40,242 of record NZ_JAFIFD010000009.1, read on the forward strand.
GGGCGAGGATTTCCGGCGCGATTTGTTGATTCGGAGTGACCCACGTCGCGTTCATGCTGAGGAAAGCGTCGCGGACGTGATGTTCATGAATGGACGTGAGCTTTCTGCCGTTCAACGTCGCCCCGTGACCACGACGCGCCACGAACAATTCGTCCGCCATGACGTCGTACACGAAACCGTATTCGATGACCTCATCGACCATGACCGCGACCGAGATCGCAAACATCCGTTTTTGGTGAATGAAATTGAGCGTCCCGTCGATCGGGTCGACGAACCAGACCGTCCCGGCTAAATCGTCGGGCTCCGTGGAAATGCCTTCTTCACCGACGATGTGATGGTCGGGATACGTCTCGCGGATCCGGTCGACGATCAACTGTTCGACAGCGCGATCAATTTCTGTCACCAAGTCGCCTTTCCCTGTCTTTCGTTCGATTCGATAACTCTCATCGATTTGGAGTCGAATATATTCTCCCGCTTGTTTGATCAAGTCGATTGCAAACCATTCCAACATGATAATCACCTCTATATGTATTGTACCAAACAAAAACCAGTATTCGCTTAGAATACTGGTTGAATGAGTGGTTGTGGGTCAGGCTTCGAGACGCAAAAGTTCTTGGCGGTACTTCTCTAACCGATGCTTGCTAGCCTGGACAGTGGCATCATCTTGTGACGCCATCGCATCGAAGAGCGTTGCCAATTCATAATCAATCTCTAAGCGCAGCACCGGAATTCTTTTTTCTGCGTCTTTTCTTTTGAATGCCTCGATCACTTGTTTCATGAGATGCCACACTCCTTTAGTTGGGCTACAAGTTACGGTTTAGTAAGTTGAATTGAGTATATCAGATGAGATTCAAAAAAGAAAGAGAATTGTCTGACTATTTTGAATTTTTTATCTTAGTGGATATATTCCCACTTCAACCAGTCCTAAACCTGAATTAACTGTTAGTGATATGTACCCTATTCCTGCAAGAATTAACAAAAAAAGCATAAGAAAACGACGCGGTTCTCTCATGCTTTCCTGATTCATACTTTTAGAATCTTCGTATTTGATTTTAACGCTGCTTGGACCGTACGATAGGTAGAGTATCCGGTCTGTTCGTCGTGTACCGCACTCAATTGTTTCTCTTCTGACTTAGATGTCACGATTTGTTTGAACGACCGATACGCGTCCATGAACGCTTCACGATCGACGCCACCTTCATTCGCGAGCGCGACTTGATTGTAGAACTCGACGACGTCGATGAGCTCTTCTGTCGTCCAGTCTGGATTGATCGGATAGTTGATTTGCATATTGTTCACCTCGACACCCATTGTATCAACAAAAAAAACTATTGCAAGTTGAGTTGGAAATCTCTATAGTTTTTTTGTTGCATCGTTTTTTTATGACCATCCATGAACAATAATTGGGGAAAGACATATAGCATGATTTGAAGGACCGACCTCATACACAACCTGATTATAAGGAGGACTTACTATTGAAACTTAAAGCTGCTACTCAGCTCGAGACACCGTTATTTGACACGTTGCTCACGCACGTCGACACGAACCCGATCGCATTCCACATTCCTGGCCATAAAGGCGGAAAAGGGATGGACCCGGAATTCCGTGACTTCATTGGCGAAAACGCGCTTAAAATCGATTTGATCAATATCGCCCCGCTCGATGACTTGCATCATCCGAAAGCAGCGATCGCTGAAGCGGAGCGTCTCGCAGCCGAGGCGTTCCTGGCCGACGAGACTTTCTTCTCGGTCCAAGGGACATCAAGCGCCATCATGGCGATGATTATGGGAGTCGTCGGACCGAACGAGAAGATCATCGTCCCGCGCAACGTCCACAAATCGGTTATGTCGGCACTCGTTTTGACGGGCGCCCATCCGGTGTTCATTCACCCCGAGTTTGATGAAACGTACGGCATTGCCCACGGGATCACGGCGAGCGCCGTTGAACGCGCGCTCGAGCTGCATCCGGATACGAAAGCCGTGCTCGTCATCAACCCGACGTATTTCGGTGTCGCCGGTGACCTCGAACGGATCGTCGCTGTCGCCCATGCCCAGGACGTCCCCGTCCTCGTCGACGAAGCGCACGGTGTCCATTTGCCGTTCCACGATGAACTTCCGCTCTCTGCGATGCAAGCAGGCGCAGACGTCGCGGCGACGAGCGTGCATAAGCTCGGTGGCTCGATGACAGGTAGTTCGATCTTGAACGTACGTCGTGGTCTCGTCTCACCCGAACGAATCCACGCGATGCTGTCGATGATCACGACGACGTCGACGTCTTACTTGCTCCTCGCTTCACTCGACGCGGCCCGCCGTCAACTCGCGACAAAAGGTGAGGCGATGAACGAACGTGCCTTGACGCTCGCACGAATGGCTCGTACAGCCATCAACGACATGCCGCACTTGTCCGTCTACGGTCATACCGAACTCCATTCTGAGTCGACGTATGCGCTCGACGAGACGAAAGTGCTCGTCTCTGTTCGTGATCTCGGCATCACTGGATTTGAAGTCGAGAAGTATTTGCGTGAGACGCACCGGATCGAAGTTGAAATGTCCGATTTGCTCAACGTCTTGTTCATCGTGACGAGCGCTGACGACGAATCGACGATTCAAGCGTTGATTGACGGCATGTGTGATGTCGTGTCGGTCTACAAGCGGTCTGGCAATGACTCGTTGTCGATCATGTTGCCAGAGATTCCTCCACTCGCGCTCAGCCCGCGTGACGCTTTCTATGAAGAGACGGAAACGATTCCGCTCGAGAACGCTGTCGGACGAATCTCGGCTGAGTTCATCATGGTATACCCTCCTGGAATCCCGATCATCATCCCAGGAGAACTCATCACGGCCTCGACGCTCGAGTATATCACTGCCAATATCGAAGCCGGCCTCCCGGTCCAAGGACTTGAGGACGAATCGCTTCAAATGATCAAAGTGATTCAGCAAACGAAAGCAATCCGTTAAGACGAAAGCGATCCGGTCCATGGACCGGATCGCTTTGTTGTCATCAAAAGAAAAGGTGGCTTATGATGATCGAATTGCTTCCCCTATCTCTCATTATAAGAAAACGCTTACATTTTTTCAAGAGAAGATTTTTCAGTTTCATCGTGATTGACATCTCGTTCTCCCAGACAGAGTCGCAAAAACTCGGCGACGTGATCGGTATCACGTAACGCGATGCCGAGCATCGGATAGAGCTGTCTCGGCTCTTCTAACGCGTGCATGTCGAGAAGGGCGGATTGGCCGGTCTGCATGCAGACGACGAGCACTTTACCCATAAATTGATGTGTATAGACAAAACCAAAATCGTAGCGTGACATCTCCGTTTCAATACCGGTGAAGCGAACACGGCTCGTTTCGGAGACTGTATATAATAACTCTTCATCGAACGCCATCTCGTAGTCCCTCCTTTCTAACATCTGTATATATTTTTCCTTTATACTCGACGTATGAAACTTGAACTACCTCCACCTACGCTTCGCTAAGAGGTGGAGGATTCCTGGGTCATCCAGTCTAACGACCGGAACCTGGCCAGGCTAGCCCCGTCGTCCCGACGGTTGAAGAAGCCAAGATACGTTCAGCCTCTAATTTCAAGTTCATTCCTGCGTTGATATCTCGGTCATGACGGACCCCGCAATTCGGGCATGTCCACTCACGCAGACCGAGATGCTTCACGTCCTTGTGTCGATGGCCGCAACCCGAACAGAGCTGGCTCGAGGCGAAGGTCTTCCCGACCTTCACGACGGTCTTCCCGTACCAGTCCGCCTTGTATGCGAGCATGCGGAAGAACGCC
>NZ_JAFIFD010000015.1 GCF_020832205.1 Exiguobacterium sp.
TTGCACGTGAGTTGTTTGATGGGGTCGTCTTGCGATCGACGATTTCAAACGAGATGCCATATCGGGCGAGCGTCAGGGCGAGGGTGAGGCCCGTCGGTCCGGCACCGACAATCAATACGTCAACTTGTTGGTCCACATCTACCATCTCCTATCATTAATATTGATATTTCCGTCATCGGCCACGTTTAAACGAGGAGACAACGGTGGAAGTGTAGAAAAGAAGAACAGTGAGGTGAAACGAATGAAATATTCGTCAATTAATGAAGCAGAGCTTCGCAACAGCTTTTCCATGGAAGAGAACTACGAGCAATCCGCTGCCGTATTGATCCCATTGATCGAACGAGAAGGTGTTTGGCACGTCATCTTCGAAGTGCGGGCCCATACGATGCGTCGTCAGCCCGGAGAGATTGCCTTTCCTGGAGGGCGGGTCGACCCTGGAGAAAACCAGGTTGAGGCCGCGGTGCGGGAGACGAGCGAGGAGCTCGAGATGGACATCGATAAGGTCGAAGTCATCGGTCGGCTGCAACCGCTCGCCACGCCACATCGGCAACTCATCTATCCGTTCGTGGGCATCATTCCGACGTTACCGGACGTGCATATGACCGAAGAAGTCGATCACTTGTTCACCGTGCCGGTCGATACGTTGCTATATTTGGACCCGTTCCACGGCGAGATGGAGTGGACGATGAATCCGGATCAAAATATCCCGTTTGATCGCATGGCAAACGCTAAAGCGTACGAAAAACGGGTAATTAAAATGAGAGAACCTTTTTACGAACACGGGGACTACATTATTTGGGGTTTGACTGGAAAAATATTGTCACAATTCATTAAACACATAAAAGAAAACGTATTCAAACCGATATAATTTCGTTATAATGATAGAAACAAATTTAAGATTGGAAGTGAATGGGTGTGTCTGTAGAATTCGCTGTGGGTGATATCGTCAAGTCTACTCGTGAAGGATGGGTCGCTGAAGTGACTGCCGTATTAACGAATACGGTCATCGGAGACGTTTCCATCATGGAAGAATTTCAACAACTCGGGCTCGAGTTTGAAAAACAAGTTTTACTAAAAACAGAATTGGAATTAATCGAACGCGCCAGCTGACCTTTTTTACTGAAAGGGATGATTCCGGTGTCCATTGACAAAAAAGTACGTGAATGGAAAGAGGCGGGTTTATTGGACGAAATGACGGGTCAACGGCTCGTCGACTACGAGAATGAGCGATTGGCGGGGCGTGAGAAACGTGAACACAAACCGCCGATCCTCGTGATCATCGGGTCGATCCTGCTCGCGCTCAGTCTGTTTAGTTTCGTCGCCGCGAATTGGCAAGCGATTCCGGACCTGCTCAAAGTATCGATTTTCCTTATCTTTATGGTAGCGATGTATGTGACGGCGGAACAACTTCAAACACGGGCACCGCGCTACGTGACGCTGTTTCGCGTACTTGGCATCGTGTTCTTCGTCGCCACGATGATTGTCATCTTCACCACGTATAACTTATCCTCGCAAATTCCGCTCTTGTTTTGGCTCATGTTCGGTGTGGCCGTCCTGCATAAACTGATTTATCAACATCCGATATTTACGTTCATCGCCGCTTTGGCCGCATTTTTAGCGAATACGAATAGTTTCCAAGGGGTCGGGCTGACATTGATCATCCTCGGTTTTATCATCACGTGGGCGTGGTTCCATTACGTGGATAACGAGATCGACCGGATTTTCGCCTGGTTCAGTTTTTATGGACTATTGATCACGGTTGGACAATACGCCAACTATGAAGGCCGATTTTGGCCGATCTGGGCGCTCGTCATCCTTCACGTTCTGTTTCTCATCTATCGGGAGCGGGCCCAGTGGAACTACTTGTACTTGTTCGTCGCGGCTTTGTTGTCGATCGGTTACTTGATCAATGCGACGGAAGGATGGTTGTCACAACGTCAACCGTCTGTCCTCGAAGCGACCGTCTTGTCCGCTTTGCTCGTCGCCGTGTATTTATTGCATCGACGTCCAGAATTGGTATGGGTGAGCTTACTTGCTGTCGTCCCGTTCTCGCTGTTCGAAGATAGCGGAATCTTGCTCGCCATCTTCTTAGAAGCGGTGGCACTCGGCTATCTGATTTGGCAAGACCATAACCGTAAACCGATTGTGCTCGCGTTCATTTACTTCTTGCTCGTTCAAATGACCATTTACTTCATCTATGTGTGGGATCGGCTCGACATCTCGCTCTTCTTCTTAATTGGTGCGCTCATCGTATTCGCATTGTCGCTTGCATTGTGGTGGCGTAATCGGACGAGAGGAGATGTACGGACATGAAACGCATGACACCTTGGCTGTTGCCGATTGTTCAAGTGCTCATTGCCGTCGGGTTCGTTGTACTCGTGTATGCAGTGACGTGGTTCGGACAGACATACACGTTCAAGGCGACCTCTTACGAGCCGTATGATCCGTTCTTCAGCGACTCAATTTATTTAGAGTATGAGTCGTTTAAAGGCCGACAAGACGTGGACCCGGGTACGGTGTATGTCACCTTCAAGACCGATGAAGACGGGTATGCGACCGTCGATCGTGTCAGCTCTCGCCCATTCTTCGGTGGCACACGGGCAAACTATTTTGATCGCCAAGTATATATCGACGACTTAAGCTCCTACCGGATTCCGGAGAGCGAAGTCGAATTGATTCGAGGCGAGAAAGACTTTGAAGTTGAAGTCGATGTCGCTCCGTGGGGAATGGTTCGGGCCCACGAATTGCGTCCGATTGAAGCTGAATAAGTTTGACAAACAGATTACAGATTCGTTACACGATACGTTGTAACGGGTCTGTAATTTTTTTCGTGAAGAGTGTGATAGCAACGCTTTTTTGAAATATTACAATTTGTAACCGAATTGACGGTCATATGTCAGAAATATTTCACTTCGGGCGAACCGCTATTCGAAGCCGTTTTATCATGGTAAATTAACACCTGTTCGTTACATAACGCGAAAGGTGCTACCTAACTATGAAGCAACTCATTCAATATATGTTAACCGTCTTGTTTACCTTTGCCGGTGTTCTTGTCGTCACGACGACAGCAGACGCCGCTCAAATCGGGATCGGAACGGAACAAAAAATTGTCCAAAACCCACTTGAATTAGAACGACAAGCGATTGAACTTGAGGCAGAACAAAAACGTCTCGCTGAAGAAAAACGCTTGGCAGAAGAAAAAGCCCGACAAGAAGCCGAACAGAAAGCGCAGGCTGAAGCAGAAGCAAAACGACTCGCTGAACTTGAAGCGAAGCAAAAGGCTGAAGCAGCCGAAGCCGCACGTCTTGCAGCCGAACAAGAGCGGGAAGCGGAACACCGTGCCGAAGCGACCCCGGTCGCTCAGCCGGTATCGACGCAACCGTCAGGACAAGTCATTCAAGTCGAGTCAACGGCGTATACGAACGATGCGGCCGACAACGGCACGTACGGTGGCCGTGTCTTGACCGCGACCGGTCATGACGTGACAGACTCGATCTTTTACAACGGGATGCGAATCATCGCCGTTGACCCGGCCGTCATCCCGCTCGGTTCGAGAGTCCATCTCGATGGAATCGGGGATGCGATCGCGCTCGATACAGGTGGTCGCATTAAAGGAAACATCGTTGATTTGCTCGTCGATACGAAGCAAGAGGCCATTCAGTGGGGCCGCCGCTATATCCAAGTCACAGTCTACTGACCAAGGTTCTTCCGAGAGGGAGAACCTTTTGTTGTTTAATAAAGTCAAAAAGCGGGCAAATTATTATTTGACTTTCCATAATGGGAATGCGCTGAGGAGGGATTGTGTTGATTGAATTTCAAAACGTTTCCAAACGTTACGACGACGGGACGTTAGCCGTCAAAGAGTTGACGTTGACGGTTCAAAAAGGGGAGATTTTCGTATTGATCGGACCGTCCGGATGTGGAAAGACGACGACGATGAAAATGGTCAATCGTCTCATCGATCACACGGACGGAAAAATCTTGATCGACGGACGGGAGATTTATCAGTTCGACATTTATGAACTCCGTCGAAACATCGGATATGTACTTCAACAGATTGCCTTATTCCCTCATTTAACGGTGGAAGAAAACATTTCGGTCGTGCCGGACTTATTAAAGTGGCCGAAGCAGAAGACGAAAGACCGAGTGACCGAACTGATGCAAATTGCCGGGCTCGACCCGGTCCTGCGCCAGAAGAAACCGACAGAATTGTCTGGCGGTCAACAACAACGCGTCGGGGTGTTACGGGCACTCGCGGCCGACCCAGAAGTCATCTTAATGGATGAACCGTTCTCAGCGCTCGACCCGATCAGTCGCGGTCAATTGCAAGACGACGTGAAGCGGTTGAACGATGAGCTCGGAAAAACGATCTTGTTCGTCACCCACGACATCGAAGAGGCGATGAAGCTCGGCGATCGCATCGCCCTCATGCGAGACGGCAAGCTTGTCGTCGTCGGGACGCCTTCAGAGATTCGAGCGAGCGATGACCCGTTCGTTCTCGAATTCACACAACGCGGAAGAGGTGAGGTCGATGCTTGAAACGTTTCAAAATCGCCGCGGGGAGCTCGTCGAAGCACTCGTCGAGCACTTACAGCTCTCCGTCGTATCACTTTTAATCGCGGTGTTGATTGCGGTTCCGCTCGGAATTTGGCTTACTCGCCGCAAAAAAGTCGCGGAAACGGCAATCGGGGTCACGGCTATCATTCAGACGATTCCTTCCTTGGCCTTGCTCGGTCTTATGATTCCGCTCGTTGGGATCGGAGCGCTTCCTGCGACGATCGCTCTCGTTTTATATGCCCTTCTACCAATCTTACGGAACACGTTCACGGGATTGAACGAGGTCGATAAGTCATTGCTCGAAGCGGCACGTGCCTGCGGGATGAAACCGAATCAAAGTTTAATGAAAATCGAACTCCCGCTCGCGTTGCCTGTCATCATGGCAGGGATCCGGACGGCGATGGTGCTCATCGTCGGTACAGCGACGCTCGCCGCTCTCGTCGGAGCCGGCGGCCTAGGGACGCTCATCTTGCTCGGAATCAACCGGAACGACAATTACTTGATCCTGCTCGGCGCGATTCCGGCTGCCATCCTTGCTCTGTTATTTGACTTCTTGCTCCGCCAAATGGAAGGTGCGACTGCGACACGGAACCGAACGAAACTCATCGCGGTTTCTACCGTCTTGGCGTTGATTGTCGCAGCCCCGCTCGCGTTCGGCCGGACGCAACAGACGGACCTCGTCGTCGCTGGCAAGCTAGGGCCAGAACCCGAGATTTTAATGAACATGTACAAACTGCTCATCGAAGAAGAGACGGACCTCAGCGTTTCGGTCCGACCGAACTTCGGCGAGACGACATTCGTCTGGGGGGCGCTCCGCTCTGGTGACGTCGACATTTACCCGGAATTCACAGGGACGGTACTCGCCAGCCTCGTTGACGAGACACCGAACTCGAACGATGCGCAAGAAGTATATGAACAGGCGCGGGACGCGTTGGCCGATGACGGTTTCGTCTTGCTCGAGCCGATGCAGTTCAACAACACGTACGCGATCGCCATTCCGCGAGACTACGCGGAAGAGGAAGGCATTACGACGATTTCTGATTTGCGGAACGTCCAAAATGATATTCGGGCCGGGTTCACGCTTGAATTTACCGACCGTGAAGACGGATATCCGGGGTTGCAGCAGGCGTACGGATTAGAATTCCCATCCGTGACGTCGATGGAGCAAAAACTCCGCTATCGTGCCATCGCCCGTGGAGACGTCAATCTCGTCGATGCGTATGCGACCGACCCGGATATCGCCGAAAACGATCTCGTCGTCTTAGAGGACGACCAACAATTCTTCCCGCCTTACCAAGGTGCGCCGTTGTTGAAAGCTGAGACGCTCGAAGAACATCCTGAAATTGAAGGAGCCCTCAATCAGTTGGCCGGTCTCATTACGGACGAAGAGATGTCTGAGCTGAACCGACGCGTCGCTTACGGGAATGAACGCGCCTACGATGTGGCGAAAGACTTCTTAGAAGAAGCGGGACTGTTATGAAGGCACTCATCATCTCGAACCCGACATCTGGAACGTCCGAGACGATGCTCGGTGAGGTCGTCGCCACGGTCGAATCGCTGTATGATGAGATCCACATTCAAAAGACGTTAGCAGAAGGGGATGCCGCGCGACTCGCCCAAACGAGTGACGCGTATGACCATCTACTCGTCATCGGTGGGGATGGGACGCTCCATGAAGTCGTCAACGGTTTGATGGACCTCACTAAAGACGAGCGGCCGAGCATCGGCTTGATTCCGGGGGGGGACGTGCAACGATTTCGCGCGTGCCCTCGGACTCCCGGTCGAACCGGTCGAGGCAGCCCGGATCATTAAAATGAGCCATACAGAAACTGTCGACGTCATGCGAATCAATGAACGCTATGGTCTCAACTTTGTCGGTGTCGGTTTGATCGCTGATGCGTCGAGACAGATCGATCCGATCCAAAAAGAGACGCTCGGTTCCATCGGATACTTTTTGGCGACAATCCGACAATTTCGAGAGCTTGACCCGTTCAACGTCCGCATCGAACGGGACGGGGACCTCGTCCATGATGGAGCGGTCAGCTTTTTATATATCGGGAACGGAGCCTACTTAGGAACGGTTCCGACGAAGTTGCCGACCCAATCGTTCAATGACGGCCTCGTGGATGTCGTTCACAGTTCGGCGATCGGGTTCCCGATGATTCGTCAGCTGCTCGCGCAACAACTCGGTCTCGAACAATCGTCTGACGAATGGGTCCATCTCCAAATGAGCCATTTGACGGTCCGCTTGGACGAACCGCAACTCATCGATGTCGATGGAGAGCATTTCACAACGGATGAACTGAACATCGACGTCCTTCCGAACGAACTGGCTTTCCTCGTACCGACTCATTAATACGTAGAAAGAGAAAAGAATTCAGACTTTTCTCTTTTTTAGGTTGTCCTCGATTCTGAACCGTGTTAGTATTTCACTATTATTATGAAAATGAAATGAAAACAGGAAGTAGGGATAGGAATGGCGCAAAACTCGTTCGCCTCAAAAATTGGATTCATCTTAGCGGCCGCAGGGTCAGCAATCGGTCTCGGAGCGATATGGAAGTTTCCATACGTAACCGGTACAAGTGGAGGCGGCGCCTTTTTGCTCATGTTTTTGGCATTTACGCTCTTGCTCGGATTACCGCTTTTAATCGGTGAGTTCATCGTTGGACGTTCGACACAACGGACGGCGTTGCTCGCATTTAAAAAACTTGGCCACGGTCGCTGGACATTGATTGGTTACCTTGGTGTGCTCGCATGTTTCTTATTGCTCTCATTCTACAGCGTCATCGGTGGTTGGGTATTGATTTACGTCGGTCTCGGCTTGAGCGGAACGCTCAGTGGACGCTCGCCTGATGAATTCAGTGCCGTCTTCGGAGACGTCGTTTCGACGCCTGGCATCGCGGTGTTCGGACAGTTCTTGTTCTTGTTGATCACGCTCTTGATCGTCTTGAAAGGTGTTGAAGCCGGAATCGAGCGGATGAGCAAGATCTTGATGCCGCTTCTGTTCGTCAGTTTCATCGTGCTCGTCATTCGTTCATTGACGCTAGACGGGGCGATGGAAGGGGTCCGCTTCTTCTTGCAGCCGGACTTCTCGGCACTCACCGGGGAATCGGTATTGTTCGCACTCGGCCAAGCATTCTTCTCGCTTTCGCTCGGTGTGGCGGCAATGCTCACGTATGCGTCGTACATTCAGACGAAAGGGACGCTCAACCGTTCGGCCAACATGATCGTCTTGTTGAACATCACAGTCTCACTCCTAGCCGGTCTCGCGATTTTCCCGGCAGTGTTTGCGTCAGGGCTTGATCCGGCGGAAGGTCCGGCCTTGTTGTTCGTCGTCTTGCCGGCCGTCTTCAACCAAGTGCCGCTCGGAGGCTTCTTCATGGTATTGTTCTTCCTCTTGTTCACGTTTGCCTCGATCACATCGTCAATCGCGATGCTCGAAGTCGTCGTCGCCGGTGTGACGGACCGCTTGAACGAGAAGAAACAGACGTTGTCGAAACGGAACGTGACACTCTTGTCCGCCGCGGTCGTCTTCGCAGTCGGTATCCCGTCAGCACTTTCTTTCGGTGTGATGAGTGAGATGCAATTCTTGAACGGACGGACGTTCTTCGACTCGATGGATTACATCGTCAGCTACATTTTGATGCCAACGGGCGCGTTGCTCACATCCATCTTTGTCGGCTATATCGTCGACCAGCGCATCTTGCAAGAAGAGATCCAAACGTCGGATACGGGCAAGAAACTATATCCGGTATGGCGTTTCTTGATTCGCTATGTCATTCCGGTCACGGTCGCCATCGTCATGGTATCGACGTGGCTCAACACGTAAGCAAGGGGTGCTCCCCTTGCTTTTTTTTCGTCCTTGCGACCGAGAGAGCGAGGCAGGTCGTTATGCTAAGCTTAGAAAGATGACGAAACTTTTTTTGATGGGTGACGTAAGGTACAATAGAAGTATCACGAGACGAGGTGAAACGAATGAAGACATGGATGAAATGGGCCCTAACCGGGGCAGTTTTATATTTTGCCATCAGTGTGTTTGATTTTTCTTGGCTGTTCATCATTGTCGGGGCGCTCGTTTTGAACGAGGTGTGGTCGACGAACAAGCGACGGAATCGAAACCCCGCGCCTGTAGCGAAGCGGGCGAAGAAAAAATTGTTGCTTGACGAAGAAGAGACGTTCGTCGGGTCACGCATCTTGAAACCAATCGAGGAACCGGCTCCGGTCCGTCAGTTCGAGGCGACCGATGACTTAGAGCTTCAATTTTTGCAACGGACGATCGAACAAGGATACGAGAAGTTGCAACAAATCGACCGTGTCCTTCCCGAAATTAAAGATATCGAGGTCCGGCGTGAGATGAAGGCTGTCTCTAAAGAAGCGCATGACCTATTCGCCGAACTATTCGAGAACCCGCAAGACGCCAAACACGTCCGCGACTTGTTCACGTTTTACTTGGACTCGCTCGTATCGGTCGTCTTGAAATTTAAAGAATTAGAAGGAAAACGTGTCGTCATTCAAGAAGAGACACGAGAGCAGCTGATCACGAATATGCGACTCATCGTCGACAAGTTCAAAGAACAACGCGGCCGTTTGTTAGAAGATGACGCCGTCGACTTTGAACGGGAATTGATCATGATGGAACGCGTATTGGCAGATCAACCAGAAGGGAGAAAAAAACATGACTTCATCGAATGAAACGAACTGGCAGTCATGGCCAGAAGAAGACCTCACTTCGGAGACGAAGACGAAAACAGAGACGAAGACGGAGTCGATTTCAGACCCATCGATGGACTGGTCGGCGATGACGGCGAAGCACGAGGTGCCTGCCATCCAAGTGAAGGCGGACGTCCCAGATCAACATCGTGAACGGATTACCCGTCTCGCTGAGTCGATTGACATCAAGAAGACGGATTCAGTCATGTTGTTCGGCTCGAGCGTACAACGCGAGTTGTCCCAATTCTCGGACCAAATCTTGACTGAAGTCCGAATGAAAGACGGCGGCGACGCGGGCAAGCTGTTATCCGACTTGATGCAAAACGTCCGAAAGATGGATCCGGACATGCTTCAACCGGAGAAAAAGAGCTTCGTCGACAACTTGCCGCTCATCGGCCGCGCTAAAAAGAAAGCGGAGAACTATAAGCTCCAGTTTGAGAAGATGAACGTCTATCTTGAAGAAGTCATCCATAACTTGGACCGCGCCAAGTTCGGTCTCATGAAAGATATCACGATGCTCGATCAGATGTATGACAAAAACAAACGTTATTTTGAAGAGTTGAACGTGTATATCGCTGCCGGAGAGACGAAACTGGATCACGTCCGCGACCACGAGATCGCGCCGCTCCGTCAAGAAGTGGAGCTGTCGAAAGACCAGGTGAAGCTACAGCAACTCAACGACATGATTCAACTAGCCGACCGGTTCGAGAAGAAGTTGCACGACTTGAAACTGAGCCGGACGATCAGCCTGCAAATGGCGCCGCAAATCCGTGTCATCCAACAGAACAACCAAATCTTGGCCGAAAAAATCGAGTCGGCTGTCGTCAATACGATTCCGCTCTGGAAGAACCAGGTCGTTCTCGCGCTCAGCTTGACGCGTCAGAAGACGGCGCTCCGGATGCAACAGGATGTCACGAAGACGACGAACCAGTTGCTCGAGCAAAACTCGAAGATGTTGAAAGACTCTTCAATCGAGATTGCGAAAGAGAACGAAAAAGGCATCGTCTCGGTCGAATCATTGAAAGTCGCACACGAGAACTTGTTGTCGACGCTTGACGAGACGCTCCGCATTCAGCAAGAAGGGAAACAGAAGCGTCGTGAGGCCGAGCGTGAGCTCGATCGGATGGAACATGAGTTGAAAGAAAAAGTCATTGAAATCGCAGCAAAAAACAAAGAATTACCGAAAGATACAGGATATTGACGAAGGGAAGTCTGAGCGATCAGACTTTCTTTTTCCTTGAGGAGGACTCACATGGAGAAACAACGACTATGGGATGAAACGTGGCTTCAGTTCGCTGACATGATGGCCGAGCGCCACTCAAAGTGTGCCTCAAAGAGTGTAGCTTGTGTCATCGTGAAAGACGAAAAACCGATTTCCATCGGGTTGAACGGCACACCGTCCGGTCATACGAACTGTAACGAGATTTTCTTGAAACGAGAAGACGGGTTTTATAAGCGTGCCGAATACGTGAGTGATGATGCGGTCGACCTTATCGAGACGCCGCAACGCGTCATCCACGATGGTGTGACATTTGTTAAATGTACGGACCCGTTCGAGCACCACAACTGGTCGAAACAGCATGAGATTCACGCCGAAATCAATGCGATCGGGAAACTAGCCGCCGATTCGACGAACGCGTTCGGAGCGACAGCGTACGTCACACACTCGCCGTGCCATTCCTGTTCGCTCGCTTTAATTGCCGCGCGCGTTTTACGAGTCGTCTATGCGGTCGGCTATGAACATGGGGACGGCTTAGATTTAATGAGAGAGAGCGGGATTGAAGTCGTACATATGCCGCTTGAAAAAAGTTATAAAAACACATTGTAAACGTTTACATTCGGTGTTATATTATTAATGTACTGCCAATGGTGTTTTACTCTTCCATTATTCGCCCCTCCTCGGAGGGGCCTTTTTTTGTCGTACGCCGATTTGTGTCCGTCGGGTGAGACAAAGTTTACACATAATGTTCAATATTTCACAATCTTTTGTCGGCATTGTCTCTTATAATGAAAGTAGATAAACGAGAGGGGATATGGAACATGGAAAAATTAGTTCGTTTCACAGATGGTGCCTATGAAGTCGAAGCGTTGATCACACTCGAAGAAGTGTGGGAAGATAAATTTGCGATCGGGACGCATAAAGAGTTAGCGGTCAAAGCGTTGAAAATCAACGGCAGCGACGTCTCGGAGATGAAGCACGTTCGGGCGTTGCTCCGTTACTATCCGACGCTCGGGGTGTCCGGTATCTTGCTCGCACTTGATGGTGCGGCCGCAGAAATTGTCAAGATGTCCGGCGACACGGACCCGGCGCTTCAATTCGTCGAACTCGTGGCGTTACAGATGGACGAAGCCGCAACGAAAGAGTTGAAAGACTTGTACGCGGCAATGACAGTATGAGGAAAGGGATGGCCTAGGCCGTCTCTTTTTTTTGACTTTTCCCTTGCAACTCACAGCAAGTATGGTAAGATAAGCAATAGATGAAGAAATGGAACGCCATATCGTTATCGACAACCAAATATGGGGATCTAGATAGCTAGATCGCTGTTAAAAAAGCCACGTTCAACGGAACGTGGCTTTTTTTCGTATACGCATGAAGTCACTGGCGACATCGTTGGCCGAGTGAGCGTCGGAGCCGAGGACGAGTGGGATGCCGAGCGCTGTCGCCTCCGCGGCGACAGCTTCCGCATAAATCGCGCCACAATCTGGTTTTCGGAGTCCGGCCGTATTCAAGTCGAGTCCGAAGCCGCGGTCGTGTATCGCTCGTAACAAACGCGTCTCGACGTCTTTGACGTGCTTCCGCTCCCATACATATTGTTTTTCATACTTGATCGGCAAATCCAAGTGTCCGATCCGCTTTACGTTCAATCGTTCCCACTCGAAGGCGAGTCCGGTTATGAGTGATTCATAGTAGCGTCCGATGACAGCTTCGAACGAGCCGAGACGATCAACGAGCACGTCAAACGTCTCGAGTGAGAAGTCGACCGGGAAGTAATCGCCTTCGATCAGAAGGAAATGTTGCGATAAAATCGTTTCGTCAAGAGATGCGGCATACGGTTCTAATTGAGCGATCGTCTCTTCGGCGAATCCGGGGACGTAATCGATTTCTAAGCCGACGCGGACATCGATTTCACCGGCATACGCCTGTTTGAGCTGTTGAATCGCGTCAAGATAACGAGGGAGTACGTCGAGCGGCATCGCCGAATCCTGGTCCGGTACCGGGTCGGTGAAGCCTCGCGGGAGCGGGGCGTGTTCGGTGAATGTGAGCGTCTTCATGCCACGTGCACGTGCTGTTTCAATATACGCTTCTAGAGCGTCGGTGGTCCCGTGCGGACAAAACGGGGTATGGATGTGGCCATCATGGGTAAAGTCAATCATCGAGCAACCTTCCTTTCGAGTTCGCCGGTTGACAGCACCGGCTTCGTTTGATAAATTTAACACACTACTTTAGTTTGGTAAAGTGATAACAAGATAAAGGGTGATACAGATGATATGGTTCAATACAAAAGGATCCATCCCGGAAGGATGGCATGAGTTAGAAGGCGAGGACGTCTTGCGCCCGAAACGGTGGCTGATGTCTTTTCTCGATCAAGCCGCGACGAACGGATATAGCGTCATCGAACCGCCGCTCGTCGAATATTATTCTCACTACCAAGATCTCGCTTTATTTGATGAATCAGCATACTATCGGTTGTTCGGCAACGATGGGGAGTTGCTTGTCATGCGACCGGATTATACGCTTCAAATCGCACGAAAACTAGCGGACGGCAGTGAACCGATGCGTGTCGCTTATGCCGGGGCCGTCTATCGCCGGACTCCAAAACACTCGGGACAGCCACACGAGCGACTGCAGCTCGGTCTCGAATGGATTGACGGCGAGTCAGATGATACGGAATTAATTGAATCGTTCTTGAAGATGACCGAGCGGATCATGCCGCAAGACGGCTTACGCATTCAAGTCGGCTCTGCCGCACTCGTTGCGGAAGTCGCTGAGGCGGCGGGTATCCCGGAACGGACGCTTCGCCAATATCTCGCACTTCGGAATTTAGAGTCGTTGCGCGACCTCGCGGAAACATATCGCTATCCTCTCATCGCCAAGCTGCCATTTTTGATCGGCGATTCGGCCGTGGCGGAACTCCGGGCGGAAGCGGATGAAAGTTTACGACCCGTCATCGATGAGGTCGAACGCGCTGTCGAGCATTTGCGCGCGATTGGATTGAACGCATCGTATGACTTCGGACAGACCGGGGACTTCGATTATTATTCGGGGCTTACCGTCACCGGGACAATCGACGGACGCCGTGTCTTGTCCGGCGGTCGCTATTCCTCATTTTCGGGGAATTGCCGCAAATCGCGCCGGGCGTGCGGACGCTCGCTCGATCTCGCACAATTATGGGCGGGGATGTCATGAACGTAGAAATCGCGAAAGGGAGCATTGAAAAATCGGCCCGGGACTATT
>NZ_JAFIFD010000029.1 GCF_020832205.1 Exiguobacterium sp.
ATGATCAGTTTATTTCTGCTCGTCTTAGCGATGGCGATCGTGACGTACATCCCGAGACTCGTGCCGCTCCTCTGGCTCAAGGAATTGAAGCTGCCGCCGCTCTTGAAACGTTTCTTATTGTTCACGCCTTACGCGGTGCTCGCAAGTCTTATTTTCCCCGAAATGTTGCACGCAACGAGCAACACGACTTCGGCCATCGCCGGTGGCTTCCTCGCCGCCGTCCTGGCCTTGTTGCGCATGAACCTCGTCCTTGTCGTCCTCGGCGGAATTGCCGGTGTGTACGTCATGGAAGCCTTTCTTTAACGAACAGGCGTGCTCTCAATTGATCGGGAGCACGCCTGTTTTCTATTCACGCAGACACCGCTTCACGTCGCAATTGAATGAACACGTCGACGAACGCCGCGTCCCATTGCGTCCCGCGTCCGCCTTCTAAAATCGAGAGCGCCTTCTCGACCGGCATGCCTTGGCGATATGGACGGTCCGACGTCATCGCGTCGTACGCATCAGCGATCGCCATGATGCGACCGAAGAGCGGAATCGTTTCCCCTGCGAGACCGTCCGGATACCCGCGCCCATCAATGCGCTCATGGTGTGAACGTACACCTGCCAAAATCGGCTGCAGCGAGTCTGGCAATGTGATTTGATTCAAAATGTGGATGCCGATGGTCGGATGCTCTTGGATTTGGGCGAACTCCTCGTCCGTCAATCTGCCTTCTTTCAGTAAAACATCATCGCGGACACCGATTTTTCCGATGTCGTGAAGGAGTGCCGACTTACGAAGCAACTCAATTTGATGCGAAGGCAATCGGAGAGCCGTCGCCAACTCAACCGAATACGCGGCGACACGTTCGGAATGCCCGGCCGTGTAGGAGTCTCGAGCGTCTAACGTCGCAGCGAACAAGACGAACAGACTGTTCAACAACTGTTCGTTCTCGGCCTCTCGGCGGGTCACGTTCTCGACCATATGATTGAACCCGGTCACGAGCCGACCGAACTCATCGGAAAAAGGGTTCGCGATCGGTTGGAGCTTTCCGGCATCAAGGGCGGCGACCCCTTCGGTCAACGCACCGAGCGGACGTTTGATACTGTCATATAGCAATATGCTGCTGAACGTGGCCACACAGACGATGACGACTAGGATGAGAGCGGCCCACCCCCAATACGCATCGACTTGTTCGACGTTCGATAATTGCACGCCTGAGGCGAGCGTGAACAACATGACAGGGAACACCCCGATGACGAGCATACTGAACAATAACTTCGTTCGGACACTGAGCGACTGGTACGTCGTGTGCAGCGGCTGACCCGTCAACTGTTCACTCTTTTTCTGTAAATGGAGAAGCATCGGTTCGACCGTACGATACGTTAAAAAGAATTCGATGAGGGCATGAAGAATCGCAATCAATACGGCACCGAGTGCAGCCAGCCCGATCATTCGATACGGCAAGTCGACCCACCCTCGTTGAATGGCAACTGCGGATAGAGCCATCGCTGGAATCGATAGCCCGAACAAGTGTGGACCGAGAATGCGTTTGACCGTCAGCACCGGGAAACGGCTCGTCTGACTGTACGCTTGTTGGAGCGCCGCATGATCCGGGAACTCGGTCAGACACACTGCCCGGATCGGTGCCACGTGTCGACGATACATGGACAGTTCAAGTCCGGCCATGACCGCCCCTGATGCGCCCATGATGGAAAATAAAATCATAATCTCAGACGTCGACAACTCAAGCGTCTGGAAAATAAATAAGCCGCCGACCCCGAATACAGCGATTCCTGATCCGAGCACGTAATTGAATAACAACGTCCGTTGAAACGTTTTAAACACAATATCCACTCCTGCCTCTGACTACTAATTACCTTATATATCGACTGTGCGACTCCAACTATTGATGCCAACACAAAAAAACAGGCCTCTCAGAGAGAGACCTGTGCAACTAACGATTACGGACGGAGTGGTCCTTCATTGTCATCAAGCGACCGGTTATCTTGGTCTGGCGTGATGTTTTCGTGGAACGGGTTCGGTTCTGGACCGTCGACGTTCGTCTGGTTCGGCATGTTCGTCCGATCCGCTTCACGTTTCAACTCTTGTTTCGTTTGATTCGCTTCACGTTTCGATTGATCCATGCCTTGTTTCGCCTGACGCTTCGCAGCTTCGGCTTCTTCGTTCATTTGGGCTTTTTCTTGTTCGAGTCCTTCTTTTGAGACTTCTGTCTCATCAATGCTTTTCTCAGCTTTTTTCAAGTAACGGGCCGCTGTTTCACGTCCACCGAGACCGAAGGCAAGGCCGAAAGCGAGAGCGACTGCACCGAGGATGAGCAAGAACGCCGTATTGACGATCATCGGCGCGATGCCGAGCTGACTGATTGCCATGAAGAAGGCAATCCCGAGAATCGCATATTTCGCTACGTGACGGAGAACGCTCGGTTGTCCCGCTCCATCGACGAGCACACTGCCGACGAGACGCTCTGCCATGTTAGCGAGCCAGAAACCGACGGCCAAGATGATGATGGCCGCGATGACCATTGGCAAGTAAGCGAAGATTGCTGTCGCAAGCGACGCCATGAAGTCGAGATTAGCGACTTGGAGCGCCTCTGAGACGAACAACAAGATCACGATGATTTGAACGATCGTTCCAATCACTTGAGCGACCGACGTCGATGACGCAGAACGTCCACCGAAGCCCATCTTTCCAGCGAGCGAGTTGACGCCTAAGTTCTCAAGGAGTGAGACGACGACACCTTTGAGCCACTTTGCAACGAACACACCGACGAGAATCAAGACGATGGCAACGATGATGTTTGGAATCATCGCCAAAATATTGTTAAGCATCGAAATCGCCGGATCTGAAATACCACGGATGTTCAACGCTTCAAGCGCTGAAATCGTGACCGGGATCATGATCAGGATGAACACGATCGTGCCGACTGCTTTCGCAAGGCTCGACCCTTTGACGTAATCCGATAAATGGAGTTTCTCAGCAAATTTGTTCAAACCTGCTGCTTCCAAGAACTTCGTTAAAATATCGCGTACGATTTTCGCCACGATGTAACCGATAGCGAAGATGAGTGCTGCCGCGACAAGTTTCGGAATGAAGGCAAGGAAACTGTTCAACAAATCTTCGAACGGTCCACTGATCCCGCGTAATCCGAGGGCGTCAAGGACGGCCGGGAGCGCTAATAGCAAGACGAGGTAGAAGACGATGTTTGCGACCGTATCGACCCATTTCGTTTGATTGACGCTCGTCGACTCTTGTCCGGTCTTTTCCATCAACTTGTTCAAGTTGAGACGGTGACCCGCCATCTGAATCGCTTTTTTCAACAACGTCGCGATAATCCAGGCAACGAGTAAAATGAGACCCGCTTTCACGACTCCTGTGATCAATCCAGAGAGCCCAGCATAGATTTGGCTGAACGGTTGCGTGACTGCTGGTACGTTCATAAATTCGAAGATGATCAAGAAGGCGAGGAGCAATACTCCAAAGAAGACGACCTTACCGATAATCCGTTCAGGCGTCCACCGCTTTTCCTCTCTTCCAGGCTTACCTGGTTCTCCTTCTTTTTTGACACCAACGCGTTCATCAAGGCGGGCTTTACGAAGCGCCTTGCGTGTCACGTTTTCCAGAACTTTCGCTAAAATAAAACCGACGACAAGGACTAAAAGTGCGAGTAAAAGATCTGGTAGCCATGACATGAACGTGTTGAAATTATATGTTGTATTGTTCATCCAACATCTTCCTCCTATCTCTTTTAAATTTTGGTTAACATTGACTCTCTGTATTAATACCAACATTTTCATGGGACTAAACCTCGCCTGTTTTATATAGTGTGATAAAGATTTAGGAATAATTGATTTTGCTTTCATTAGAAAGAAGACGTGTCTTTCCTAATCAAATGTGGTACGAATGAGGAGGAAAATCTTTTTTAGGAGGAGTCAAGATGAACATCGCCCTGATTGCCCATGACAAGAAGAAAGATGATTTGATTCAACTCGTGAAAACGTACGCCCACATCTTAGAGCACCATCAACTGTTCGCAACCGGCACGACCGGAACGCGTGTAGCCGAGGCGACCGGACTTCCGGTCCATTGTTTCAAGTCGGGACCGCTCGGTGGTGACCAAGAGATCGGGGCCGCCGTTGCCCGCGGAGAGATGGACATGATTCTCTTCTTCCGCGACCCGTTGACAGCCCAACCGCATGAACCTGACGTGAGTGCGCTCATGCGTCTTTGCGACGTTTATTCAATCCCGCTCGCCACGAACATGGGTGGAAGCGAGATTTTGATTCGCAGTATTGAACAAGGGGATTTCGAGGCGCGCCAACTCGACCATAACGACGAGCCGCCTTTATGAACCTTATAACGACAAGAAGAGAGGGATCATTCTGAAGCAACCAATATTTAACGATCCGGCCCTCCAAGCCTACTATGACCAAGTCCGAACCCATTTGTTGGAACTCGTCGACGACGAGGCAGAGGCAGAACGTTTACTCGAGAGCTTGGCCGGATACATCCATCAAGCCGAGAAGAACGGTCAATCACTTGAAGGACTACTAAAACAACACCCGAGTGAGTACGCTTTGTTTTTGGTCGAAAAGCCGGCCACGAACGAAGAGTTCAGACGACGATACCATACGATCGTCGAACAGTCCGACGAACTCAAGCCTCACGAAAAAACACAAGTCACCTGTGAGTTCGATTGGGCGATTGATCGCTTGAACGAGATGAAATTAAAATTGCAGGACATCGAGATGAGAGACGTCTCCTTCCTCGCCTATACGAAAATCGAGGCGATGAAATCATCGCGCCGCGCCTGGAACCAGTTCGGATGGCTGCTCGGCATGATTCTCGCTTTCGCCTATGCGAATCTGTTGCTTGTCATGGACGATTTGTTCAGCTTGCGTCTCTTTACTGCCCCGACCGGCACGTATGCGATCGACTATTTCGGGTTCGTCCTCCCGGTTCTGCTGACCGGGGCCGTCTTCGGGATCTTGACCCGATTTCGTCATCATTTCCAAACGCTTGGGCGACGCATCTTGTTCGCACTCTTCATCGTGCTCGTCTATATCGGTTTCGTCATTTTGACCCAACCGCTGCTCATGGCGCTCGAGTGGTCGTTTTTGATTCAATTGACCCCGATCTATGCGATCGTCCTGCTCGGCATCAGCGGATTCATGGCGTTATGGACTTTAATCGAATTCGTCTGGCGGAACACCCGCTGCCGACTCGGCAATGACGACATCATCATCTACTATTAAAATGTCACGCCTTTTCTTACGAGAAGGCGTTTTTTGTTTGAATCTAGCCAAGAACGGAAATTACTAATAGCGTGACGCCAATTTGTAAAGTACGACAACATAACAAAGGAGGCACAATATGTCTGACCGTAAAATTATCGGGCTGTTTGCAAGCGAGCAAGAAGTAATGGACAAAGTAGATGAGCTTCGGACGGCTGGGGAAGCCGAGAAGAACATGCACGTCGTCGCCAAGCGGGACGGGGAAATCTCCGCATTGCGCTATCATACCGACGTGAACGCCGAAGCCGGGATTCGTGACGTGAACTGGCTTGACCGCGTCAAATCATTCCTTCACGGAAGTGACCGAATTCGCGACGAGTTACGCAATATGGGGTTGAGTGACGCCGAGGCAGAAGAGTACCACACCGCGATCGACGCCGGCAAACTGTTGCTTTACGTCGATAAGCATTCATACGAGCGCTATCCGAACATGTATAAAAAAGATAGCGAGCTCGACCATGAAAAAGGGGAAGAAGCGGACGGCATCGCTTTTGATGCCAAACCGTTCAACGATCATGATGAAAAACCGCGCGGTACGAAAGACGACCCGATTGTGCGCGGCCATTCCGGACTAGAAGACCATCGCCGATTATAAGGAGGAACACACATGAGTGAGAAACGGTTCATTAGCATGTTCGACACCCAACAGTCAGCCCTCGGTAAAGTCGAGGAACTGCGTGCCAAAGGGTATAAGGATTCAGACATTTACGTCGTCGCCAAGCACGAGGATAACGTCTCGATTTTGCGTCGACAAACTGACGTCCACACAGAAGCGTCGCACGATACAGGCTGGTTCGATAAAGTCCGCGCTTTCCTAAGCGGTCATGAGGACGTCCATAGCGGCCTTCGCAACATGGGACTCAGTGAAGAAGAAGTCAAACGCCACTATCGCGACGTCGAAGACGGCAAAATCCTCATCTACGTCGACGAAGACTTCGAACGTCGCCACAATGAAGGCTTGACGATCGATTCGACGCCATACAACGATTCAAAGCATGACACGAGCCACCAAGGGCATCACACGGCGGACGGACTCGAAATCGATTCGAAACCGTTCAATGAATCGGTCGGAGACAATCCAAACCGGGCCGTTGATCCTGAACAGGACAAACTGGATGAAAAAGCTAAATTGAACGACAAAGAAGCGAAACTCCGCGGTCTCGATGACCGGGCGCTTCGTAACGACCATGAAGATCCGGATAATATCCGCCGCTTCTAAACAAAGCAAGGAGCCTGACACGTGTCAGACTCCTTTTTCTTATGTTAATCGGTTTTTTGGCTCTGCGCCGGTCAACACACTCATGATCGCTTCTCGGTTGAGTGCCATCATGGCGAGACGGGTTCGAATCGAGGCGCTGCCGATGTGCGGCAACGTCGTGACGTTCGGAAGCGTCAACAACGGATGATCCATCGAGATCGGTTCTTTCGCGAACACATCGAGGCCGGCTGCCCAGATCCGTTTCTCCTTCAACGCATCGTATAGCGCTTCTTCATCGACGATCTCACCGCGGGCGACGTTGATGAACACAGCCGTCTCTTTCATCTTACCGAATTCGGCGGCACCGAGCATACCGCGCGTCTCTTCAGTGAGCGGTGCGAGCACGACGACGAAATCAGACTCAGCGAGGAGTTCATCGAGTTCAGCGTAAACGAAACCGTACATCGATTCCGACTCATGCCGTCTTGTCCGGTTGTGATACAACACGTCCATATCAAACCCACGAGCCCGGCGCGCGACCGCTTCCCCGATGCGTCCCATGCCGATAATCCCGAGTTTGGCCCGATACACGTCCATGCCGACGTATCCCATCGGCGTCCACGACTTCCATTCCCCGGCCCGTAAATCACGTTCGGCTTCACCGAGACGGCGTGCCGTCATCATCATCAATCCGAAAGCGAGGTCTGCTGTCGTCTCGCTCAATACGTCCGGCGTATTCGTGACGATGATTCCCCGTTCCTTCGCTGCCTCCACGTCGATATTGTTGTAGCCGACCGCCAAGTTCGAGATGACTTCGAGATGAGGCGCTTGCTCGATCAATTCCCGGTCGATCGTATCGCTCAACATCGTCCACAGCCCATGGGCCGCCGCTGCTTCTTCGAGCAACACGTCACGCGGCACACTCACGGCCTCTTCTTCCCACATCCGTACGTCAAATTCCTCTCGCAGCGGAGCCACCGCTTCTTCTGGCAAGCGTCTCGTAATATAAATACGTTTCTTCATCCAATCGCTCCTCGTCTCTATAGTCAGTCTTTCTTTTTTGTCACCGGATTCTGTTCCATAAACTGTTCGAATAGCGAACCGAAGTCACTGTTGAGCAATTGTTCGATCGTCTTCGACGAATCCATCGCATTTCGGAAAGCGATCTCGTTGATGGCGAGACCGATCGCCCATGTGATGCCGGAAGCGACCGTCGCGTTGATGACGCTCGCCGCCGCGTTCGCCCCTGGGAAGAATTTCATCACGTTAAGTAAAATCGTCTTCGATAGCGCCCGGCCGATTTGGGGAATGATCGTACTCCCGATTAACGTCTTCAACATGTCATCGTTCGCTTTCACACCCCAATACCGGAACAAATGGACGCTCATCGTCACTTGAATCGGTGTCAACGCGATCGCGTCCGCGAACGGGAGCGGCACGGCGGCCGCGGTCCCCGCACTGGCGACGTAGCCCGAAATGATTCGATTCGCTTTTTTCCGCTTCAACTTGAGCATCGCTTCGCTCTCAGCGTGAATTTCCATGAGCAGTCCTTCTTGAAGCGACTGGTCGAGTTGATCGACGGACCACGTGACAAGACGTTCCCAGTCGAGATGGGCGCGTAGTTCCTGATCGTTTAACAGTTCTTCGGCGACACTGAGTTGGAATACCGCCTCGCTCGCCACCACATCTTTTAACTCGTTTCGTAAAGCGGCCAGTTCATCGGCATCGACTTGATCAATTTGCGTCAACAAGACAGCCACCGACGTCACGGCGCTCAACCGTTTGATGAGTGCCTGATCAAGAGGGGTGACCCGCTTCATCGATGCGTTGATGGCATACCAGACGAGGTGCATCTGTTCGGCAGCCCCTTTCGCTTGTGCCCGCTCCACAAAACCGATCACTTCGTCCGCATACGCCTCTTGCCGGGCGCTCCCGATTTCATAGCCTTCACTGTCGTAAAGGACGATGGCGACATCCTCACTCATAAACTGATGAATCCCTCGTGTGACCGGTTCCCCGGCCGCGACTTTCGTCAAATCCCGGCCGAACACGTGGTTGACGACCGAACTTTTACCCGATCCGGTGGCCCCGGCGATTAAAATATTCGGTTTCTTCACTTTTCCGCGTAACCGGTCCAATTCTTCTTTCAGGTCATACGTGTCTAAGTTGAACGGTATTTTTTTCTCCATCGGAATTCCTCCTCATTGACTGAGCGTTCGTCCGAGCCGGCGCATCTCTTCCTCGAAACCTCGGCGGACATCCAACTCAATCGTCTGTTTGACCAATTCGTATTGCTGATCGACCGCTTTTTTGATTCCTCGCTCCGCCGTCCGTCGTTTGAACGCCCAATAAATGAAATGGACACCGGGAATCATCCCGAGCACCATCTTACGAATCGTCCGCTTGAACGAGTAGTCGAAACCGAGCTCGACTCGACGTGTTTTGAACACGAGGTCAGAAGGCGCTCCGACGAGCGGATACCGTTGCATCAGTTGAATGTAGTGGCGGATTCCTTGCGACATCGCCTCTTCCGTCGTCTCGGCTGCCGCCTCGAGTGTCTGTTCTAAGTCTTTCTCGATGCGTCTAGCCTTCCAACTGATCATCGCCTGCGGCGTGATCATGCGGATCGTTTCAGCAGAGCGATAGCTTCGTTGACGCCACGCCTCGAGCTCGTCCAATAAGTGCCGAGTCAAATTGAGCGGCAATTTTCGTTCGACGTCCCGCCATAAGTTCGTCCGGTTTCTGTTCCATACGGCCTCATAACCGATATGCGGAACGACTTGCCCGCTCAGCAACTTCTTCTCGACACTGTTGACGCGAATGATCGCATCACGGGTCACACCGAGCTCACGGATCAAGACGTCTTCCATCGCCTCCGCCTTCTCGACGTTCATGGCGCTGTCTGGATTGTAGTTCGTTAAAATGATCGTCACGTTGCTCTGTTTCGCATAGAGCGGTTTTAAAATCGATTCTAGCTCGTACGCCTCTACTCGTCCTGAGTTGATGGACAACAAGTAATAGATGGTATGAAACCAGTCCGCGATGTCGAGCGCGCCTTCCCGTTCATTGACGATCGATAGGATTGCATCGTGCCATTCATCCGACCGGTCCGCCTCAAGCCCCCACGTGTCAAAAAAACGAAATAAGATGCCGCGCTCGAGGTCATAATACTCATACTCGTGCAACCCTTCGCCCGTCACTGGTCTGCCGGCCCGCGACTCGGCGACGTCACGTCCGTAAATATAGTTTAAAAACGCGCTCTTCCCCACCCCGGTC
Source organism: Exiguobacterium sp. (assembly GCF_020832205.1). Lineage (GTDB taxonomy): Bacteria > Bacillota > Bacilli > Exiguobacteriales > Exiguobacteriaceae > Exiguobacterium. The sequence goes on from NZ_JAFIFD010000029.1 coordinate 9,770, forward strand.
TTCCCCGCGATTAAAATGTTCGAGACAAGCCCCGTGTTGTCCATATCGTTCCCCCTGCCTTCATCGTATAATAACCATTATACTAAATGGACAAGTTTGAAACGTCCGACGAAAGGATGAGACAGATGTTGCACCATCTCGAACTATACGTCTCCGATTTGAAAAAAAGCCTCACGGCCTGGGATTGGCTCCTCACCGAACTCGGCTACACCGTCTATCAGCAATGGGAGCATGGCCGTAGTTACCGCTTCGGGGAAACGTATCTCGTCTTCGTCCAAACCGAGGCCGCACATCTGGAGCCCCCTTACCATCGAAAAAAGACCGGTTTGAACCACCTCGCCTTTCATGCGGAGTCACTCGATCAGCTCGAACGGTTGCGCCCAGAGTTGCCGCGTCACGGGTTCAGGGAACTGTATGCCGACCGCTTCCCTTATGCTGGCGGTCCGAACGATATCGCCCTCTATTTCGAGGACCCGGACCGGATCAAAGTCGAACTCGTGGCAACGATGTGAACGATTGGAACGGCACCTATCAAAAGTTTGTGAAAACAATTGCAAACTTTTATCTGACCTCCTAGACTTAAAAGTGTCTAAGGAGGTCTTTTCAAATGGAAAAACAAGTTGTGGAGTATATGGAAGAAGCTGCGTACAAAAAGGCGACGCTTCTGCGTCATTCTTTCGGCCAGTACGCACTCCGCTCGATTGTCGCTGGCTTTTTAATCGGGATCGGGGTCGTTTTCGCTTTTTCCGTCGGGAACATGTTCATCGACGTCCCTGGAACGATGCTGTTTGCCGGGATGAGCTTTTCTGTCGCTCTCGTCTTCATCGTTTGGATGGGCGGAGAGCTGTTCACGAGCAACACGATGTACTTGTATACCGGGGCGAAGCGAGGCCGGGTCGCGTGGCGTGACCTCGTTCACGTATGGGGCATCAGTTGGATCGGTAACTTGGTCGGTGCCCTCTTGCTCGTCGTCCTCGTCATCGGCGCCCACAGTATGGGTGAAGTCGGAAGTGATCATTTACTGTCCGTCGTGGCCGCGAAAAAAATGGGTGGCGACGCGTTCGCGATTTTTTTGAAAGGGATTCTATGTAACATCCTCGTCTGTATCGCCATTTTCATGCCGCTCAAGACGCAAAATGACGTTGCGAAGATCATGCTGACGATGTTGCCGGTCGTCGTGTTTTTCGCTGCCGGTTTCGAGCACTCGATTGCCAACATGGGCATCTTCGGACTCGCACTGTACTACGCGCCTTCTGAAATGATCAACATCGGGCTCGCCTTGAACAACTTGCTCTTCGCCACACTCGGCAATATCGTCGGTGGCGCCTTGTTCGTCGCCGGCACGTATGTCCATTTGAACGCACAATCTTCCTCGACTACCGTTAAATCTATCCGCCAAAACGCATAAAGACAGGGGCCCCGATTAGCAGGGCCCCTGTTGTTGCAATCGATTATGCTTTTGATGAGTCGGCAGCGGCCGCTTGGACCGTACCTTGCGCGACTTCGTCTTCTTCGACGTCCCAACACTCCGTGTTCTCGATGCCGAGTTTACGGGCCGAGAAGCGTGGGTTGAGACCTTGGGCGCGCTGTTCTTCATAGTCACGGAGGACTTTGAAGGCTACGCCGCCGAGAAGCGTGATCGCCGCCAAGTTGATGAGTGTCATGCCGGCCATGAACAAGTCGGCGAGGCTCCAAACGAAGCCGAGACTTGCGACCGATCCGAGGAAGACGAAGCCCATCGTGAGAAGACGGAAGCCGAAGACGGCACCTTTGCTCTTCTTGATGAATTCGATGTTCGTCTCACCGTAGTAGTAGCTACCTACGATTGAGCTGAAGGCGAACAAGAGAACGCTGATGGCGATGAAAGCAGGTGCCCACGAGCCGATTTGCTCAGCCAACGCGTTTTGAAGGAGGGCGATCCCTTCGCCGTTACCAGACGCGTAGCTGTCCGAAAGAAGAACGATAGCTGCTGTTGCCGTACAGACGATCAACGTGTCCAAGAAGACTCCGAGTGTCTGCATGAAACCTTGTTTCGCCGGGTGAGACACTTCTGCTGTCGCAGCGGCGTTTGGTGCCGAACCCATACCGGCTTCGTTCGAGAAGAGACCACGACGTACACCCATCATGATCGCCGCTCCGACCGATCCGCCGAACGCTTGCTCGAGACCGAACGCGCTTTGGAAGATCATGCCGAGGACTGCTGGCATTTCTGTGATATTCACGACGACGACGTAAAGAGCGACGATCAAGTAAAGGACTGCCATGAATGGGACGACGATCGCCGAGAAGTTCGCGACGCGTTGAACGCCTCCGAAGATGACGAGACCTGTCAACACGACGAGTACGGCTCCGCCGATGGCCGCTTCAAGACCGAACGCGTTGTCGAACGCTGCCGCGATCGTGTTCGATTGAACCGAGTTGAAGATGAGACCGAACGTGAAGGCGATCAATACCGCAAAGATGATACCGAGGACACGGTTGTTGAGTCCTTTTTCAATGTAGTAAGCTGGGCCGCCGCGGTACGCGACGTCGTCTTTCACTTTGTATACTTGAGCGAGCGTGCTCTCGATCATCGCTGTCGCTCCACCGAGGAGCGCGACGATCCACATCCAGAAGACGGCACCAGGACCGCCGAGTGTGATGGCGACCGTTACCCCGGCCAAGTTACCCGTTCCGATTCGTGTCGCCGCTCCAATGAAGAACGACTTCGCTGAACTGATGCTCTTGCCATCTTTCGCGAGTGTGACGTCTGATTTGTCAGTGACGACGCGGAACATTTCTTTTAAGTAACGGAATTGCATAAATCGTGTTTTGATGGTGAAGTAAATCCCTGCTCCGACAAGTGCGACGATCAACACGTACGTCCATAAAACGTTGTTTAAAAAGTCGACGCTTCCTTGCAATAAGTTTTGTACAGCTTCCATGAATAAGTTCCTCCCTGTTGTGTGAATCTGAAGTTGTTGAGATTTTATAATGTCTTGTTTTGAATTATACAAAGATTCTGACAATTAGCAATAATTTTTTTATAGGTTGGTTCACAGAAAGTTCACATAAAATTCGACATAAATCCCGAAAAACCGACACTTAAAGCGCTTACAAAAGTTTTTAAAAGAAATAAAAAATCATCAATTGCTTACATAAAGTTGACTATCCGTTACAGTTTTTTTGTCATTTCAGACTTTTTCTTCATTATATATACTATCTACATATATAAGTAGTAATAAATACCTATAAAATAATAATATAGGTAAATACAACCATTTTGACTTATACTGAATATAGTGAACCGCTTACAGCGAGTCATGATTGAGCGCATGCTTTTTGGGTAATGCGATGAAGCCTTCTCTGTATCTGGACACTTGGGGAAGGTGGAGCGAGTAGTGTAACCGGACCCCCTAATAGAAGGGGCGCGATGAAGTATAGACTCGTATATGGACACTTGAGCTATACGGAGCGAGTAGTGTAACCGACCCTCTTAATCTACTTTAAGAGGAGACTAAAACCATGAAAAAACAAGTTGGTATGACCATGTTGGCAGCATCACTATTATTTGTCGGAGCGGCTGACGCATCAGCAGCGACGAACGGCAAAACGGCGAGTAAGTTCGAATCACTCGCAGACGGCCGTCAAACGAACGGGATTGGCACAGGCGTCATCGAAGGGCTCGCCTTCTCAGGCACGGAACTCGTCGAAGGCGATGCCCTCACGATTTCGGTCGATGGCGTCGTCATCGATGGACCACTCGATACATTGAAATGGTCAATCACGGATCAATCTGGACAAGCTTATGACTTTGGCGACCATGTCCTTGCTCCTGGCACGTATACGTTCACAGTTCAAGCAAGCACATACTTCAAAAATGGTCAGAAAGCCGGTCTCGTCCATAGCACAACTGCACCACAGACCGTCTCGGTCACAGTCGTTGAAAAACCTGAGGCGGTCGCCGTCACAGTCGTTTCGGCTGAAGTAGTAGCTTACAACTATACCGTCGCCAAAACGAATGCTCATGGCGCCATTCTCGGCTATCACTTGGAAGCGACCGTCGCATTCAAGTTGAGCAATGGCGAAACGCTTTACGATACACGTCACTTCAATAACGTCCAACCGTCACAGTCACTCGGTTTCTCAGTGATCTACGGCGAAGAGACGTTCGTGACGTCATTCGCACCACCTGCTTACCCAGCAAAGTAAACGATTCACTTTCCCTAGTGCGCGCTCAAGCTAGGGATTTTTTTTTGATTTTTAGGACAATTTTCCCATATCTCTGAATGAATTCCGACTAACCGGGTAATGAATTACTATAGGTGCGCACCTTCTCTAACACCACGTTCAGTCATCACGAAGAAAGAAGGGAATGAGATGAAGAAGCATCGCAAATGGTGGTCACTGCTGTTCGTGCTCATGTTCGTGCTGTCGCTGTTGCCAATGAAAGGAGTAGTCGCGGAAGAAAGTAGCCAACAATGGTGTGTCTCGACGACGTCGGATAAAACGATCTATGCGGGACAAGACATCCCCATCGGTACGGTCGACTTTGAGTTTGTCGCAAACGGGCTGAAAATCGTGATTGATTTGAATGACGAGGTCGTGCTGAAAGACGCCGCTGAAAACATCAAGATTGATTTCCGTTTATTGACCGAATCGCTTGAACGGGGAAGCCCAGGGGCATACGACTTTAAAACGTACTCGAACGTCGATCCGACACACTTGCTGATTCCGTATGCGGATCTCGCCTTCTACCTCGGAGTGCCTGTATCGACGCTCTTGTCGGACGGATTCCAATTCAACGTCTTCCTTCACTTGGACACATTGGTGAATGGCGCTGACGAAACCGCCTATCCAGGCGATCCAGGTACCGGAAATCCTTGGGTCCGCTACGTCAAGTTGACGGTGGAAGAATGCACACCACCGCCACCGATGGACGATTATGACGTCTATACGCTCGGGTTCTGGAAAAACATCTTCAACTTCGACAAAGTGACGTTCTCGTACGGCACGGTCATCAACATTGGAGGAACAGATTACAGTGTGATTCATGATCGCGAGGCACTCGCCCTTCTCATGGATCCTGCGAAAAAAGGAATGACAGAAGAGAAACGGTTGATCATGCAGTTGACGGCTGCGAAAATCAACGTCCTCTTGAACGACGCTGACTTCAAAAACCTTGAGCTCGTCTATAGAGACAGCGGGGTCGAGGTCGGTTTGACAGTCGGTGAGATGATTGCCGGTGCTGACGCGGCACTTGCGAGCCAGAACATCGACCAAATGAAGTATTATCAACAACTGCTCGACGACTTCAATAACGGGCTTTTCATCGGTACGTCGCATGACTGAACGGGTGTGAACGAAGAAAAAGGCAGTCGCTCCAATTGAGCGGCTGCCTTTTAGATGCCTGTCCGTTTCTTCTGGTTATTCGGCTTCTTCGTCAACTGGTTCGTCAACGGTTTCTGCTTCGTCCCATGAAGTCCTGTCGGCACTTTCGTCTGACTTTGTTTCTTCTCGGCGAGTTTTTGCTTCATCGCCTCTTGAAAATTGAGTTTTTTCTCACTCATCTTATTCACCTCCAGCTTCGATCACTTTCACCCGACCGACCTGTCCATCGCTTAAGCGTACTTTAATGCCGTGCGGGTGACGCGGCGAGTTCGTCAAAATGTCTTTGACGACGCCTTTCGTCAACTTCCCACTCCGCTGATCTTGTTTAAGGACAATCTGGACGTGGAGCCCTGGGCGAATGTCCGCGCGTTTCGTGCCATCCATACCCGACACCCCTTTCCGTATAGTCAACCTCTATCATATGCTCTTTTCCCGCTTTTGTCACAACCTATTCGATGACGCCGATTTGAGCGAGTGCCGGAGTCACATAACTTTGGTCGGTGCGAAACGTCCGAACCGATCCGCCGCGGACGATACGGACGTCGACGACACCGCGTTTGAACGTCAACGTCACAATCGCGTGTCCGGCTTCATTGACAAGTTGTGCCGTGCCGTCAAGTTTGTGGTAGGCTTCTGTGAGGGCCCGGGCAAACAGGACATAATCGACTGTCTTGACGGCTTCGACGTGCCCGAAAATATCGATGGACACCGTCTTTCGACTAGCCCATACGATGGTCAGCCGATGCGTCTCGACTTCATTCCCGATTTCAATTCGATGCATCGAACCCCTCCTAAAAACACTCCCCGGAACGGAGAGTGTCAGTGTACGTCTTTTCGTGCTTCCGGATACTTCTTTTTCAAATCATCCTGCGTCGTCAATTTAGAGAGCGGGACGCCGGTCCGATACGCGGCCCGCGAAACCATGAGCGCGGCGAGCGGCGCCGTCAAGAAGACGAAGAGAATCGTCAGCAAGATTTTTCCGGAGAACATCCCTTCTGCCAACAAGAAGTAGAGGAACGTCCCGACCATGACGGTGATGACGCCGAGCGTGGCGCTCTTCGTCGCCGAATGCGTCCGCCCGTAAACGTCCGGAAAGCGAATAAAACCGATTCCGCCGACGAGACTGAGGAACCCACCGATCAGACAAAGAATCGCAACAATCCATTCAATCGCGGTCAAAGATATCCCCCCTCTCCACAAATTTCGACAGTGCAATCGTCCCGATGAACGCCAATATACCGATGACGAGGATGACTTCAGCGTAGGCGATCGTCTCCTGCAAGATCATCAAGATACCGATGACCCCGATGAGCGTGATACCGATCGCATCAAGCGCGACGATTCGGTCTGGCATCGTCGGCCCTTTCACCGTCCGGACGAACGAGATGACGAGTGAGATCGACATGAAGAACAACGCGATCATAAGCAACACTTTAAACATCAGTGCGTCACCTCCATTATCGCTTTTTCGAACGTGTCGTGAATCTCGCGAATCATCTGTTCCTTGTCCGGTACGTGAATCGAATGGACGAAAATCGACTTCTTGTCTTCTGAGAAATCCATCGATAACGTCCCCGGCGTCAGACTGATGAGCGAGGCAAGGAGCGTCAACTCCCAATCCGACTTGAGTTGGGTCGGGACTTCGATGATGCCGGGCTCGATGTCGAATTTAGGACTAAGGAGCACTTTGACGACATCGATGTTCGACATGATCAGCTCTTTGATAAATAACGCGATCAGTTTGAAGGCGGCGAAGACGCGGCGCATATAGAAATCGAAATGAAGGAAGCGGCGCAAGACGAACAAGATAAAGATCCCGACGATATAGCCGAGCAGGAAGTCGACACCGGTGTAGCTATTCCAAAGCACTGCCCACATGATGGCGATGACCGTGTTTAAGACGACTTGGAACGTCATGCTCCCCCTCCTTTCAAGACCGAATCAATATAAATCGATGGGTCGAGCAACTGGTTCGACGCCTCAAGGAAGAACGAGAGGATCGGCTGCGCCGCGACACCGAGCACCGTCGTCAAGATGACGAGCGGGATGGCCGGCAGCAACAAGTCGCCAACTTTCGTCTTGCCTTGTGCTTTCGTATGCTTCTGTTCGCCCCAGAACACGTACATGAAGATTTTGATCATCGAGAAGAGCGTCAGCATCCCGACGGCGAGCGCAATGCCGCCGACGACGTAGTGCTCGGTCTCAAAACTCGAGACGACGAGCGACAGTTTACTGACGAAACCGCTGAACGGCGGGATGCCGGCGATGGCGATCCCGGTGATGAAGAACATCCAGCCGAGGAGCGGATGCGTCTTCAACAGCCCGCCCATCTGTTTCAGGTCGGTCGTACCGGTAATACGTTGCGCCGTCCCTGCATAGAGGAAGAGCGCCGTCTTCACGATAATGTTGTGGACGATATAATAAATCGCCGCCGCAACCGCAAGACTCGTATATAGCCCGAGACCGATGACCATATAGCCGACCTGCGACACGATATGATACGACAGGATGCGTTTAAAGTCGAAGTTCGAGACGGCACCAAGGCCGCCGATAACGATCGTGACCGCACCGACCCAGATGAGAATCGGTTGGGTGAACTCTTGGTTGTGCGGGAAAATGAGCGTGAACGTACGGATGATCGCGTAAATCCCGACTTTCGTCAACAGGCCACCGAACAAGGCGGCGACTGCAGCCGGCGGTCCGAAGTACGAACGCGGCAGCCAGAAGTAAAGCGGGAACAATGCCCCTTTCATCCCGAAGACGATGAAGTAGAACATGGCGATGACGTTTAGCACACCGACTTGTTCAAGCTCGGCGACGCGCTCGGCGAGTTGCGCCATGTTGAGCGTGCCCGTCACGGCGTACGTGAACGCCATCGTCGCGATGAACAAAATCGAGGCGAAGATGTTCATGACGACGTACTTGAGCGACTCGCGCAGCTGGTAGTTCGTCCCGCCCATGACGATCAACACGTAAGACGAGATAAGCATCACTTCGAAGAAGACGAACAAGTTGAAAATGTCACCTGTCAAGAACGCCCCGTTCACCCCCGTCAACAAGAAGAAGTAGAACGGATAGAAGTAGAACTTCTCACGTTCCGGTGCGATTGTCCGAAACGCAAAGAAGAGACAGAGCAGACCGACGATCGCTGACATGAGTACCATGATAGCCGCGAACAAGTCGGCGACAAGAACGATCCCGAACGGTGCCGACCAATTCCCGACCTCGAGAACGACGACCCCTTCGGCCCGGACGACACTGAGCAAGTAAATCGCGACGCCGAGCATGAGGATTGCCGTCAAACCACTCAAGAAGCGCTGTAATCCGATTCGCTTCGAGAACAAAATCAAGATTGCTCCGACCGCGAACGGGATTAAAAATGGGAGTACGAGCAAGTTATTCATCAGCCGACCCCCTCAATTGTTCTAAATCGTCCGTCTTGAACGCTTTGTACGTCCGGTATGACAAGACGAGTAAAAATGAAGTCATCCCGAAACTGATGACGAGCGCCGTCAAAACGAGCGCTTGCGGCAACGGGTCAGCATAAGCTTCTGAATTTAAGTTAAGGAGCGGCGGGGTCCCGCTTTGCAGTCCCGACATCGTTAACAGTAAGAAGTGCGCCCCGTGCGACAAAAGGATTAAACCGAGCACGATTCGCAACAAGCTTTTCGTCAGTAACAGGTAAGTGCCGACCATGAAGAGGACACCGACCGTAATCGACATGAGTATTTCCATTACGAATCATCCTCCGCAATCGCTAAAATTATCGTCAAGGCAATGGCCACGACTACCAAGTAAATCCCGAGGTCGAACGGGAGCGCCGTCGACAGCTCGGTCGTCCCGAGGACCGGTAAGTCGTAGTAGTCAAAAAACTGGGTCAAAAACGGATAACCGAACAACATGCTCGATACACCTGTGAACAAGGCGACGAGCAGGCCGACGGCGATCATCGTCGTAAAGTTGAACGGAAGCGCCTTTTTAATGCGCTTCATGTCAAAGCCCAAATACATGAGGAGAAGCGCGCTCGCCGTCATCAATCCACCGATGAATCCTCCGCCGGGGTTGTTGTGTCCGGCGAAGAACAAGTAAATCGAAAATGCGAGCAAGACGAATGTGACGACCCGGGTGATGCTGTGGAGCATCAAATTGCTCGCTCTCACATGTCTCTTCATACGTCTTCTCCTCCTTTCAAGCGCAGTTTAATCAATGTGACAATCCCGAGGGCAGCGACGGCCAACACGAGCACTTCAAGCAGCGTATCGAGCCCACGGAAGTCGACGAGAATGACGTTGACGACGTTGTATCCGCCGGCGAGTTCTTTCGCATTCTCGAGGAAGTAATCTGAAATCGACTCGTATCCTGCCTCGTTCCCGAGTGCCGCCGAACTGAGGGCGACGAGTGTCATCATGACTCCGACGCCAATCGAGATCAACAGGTTCGCCACGTTCAGTCGCGGCGTGAACTTCTCTTTTCGCATTTCCGGCAAGTGATAGAAAGCGAGCATGAAGATGACGAGCGTCACCGTCTCAACGAGCAGTTTCGTCAAAGCGAGGTCCGGCGCGCGGAACACGATGAGCAAGAGCGCGAGCAAGAACCCGATGACCCCGACGACGATGACCGCCGTGATGCGGTGGTTCAAGAATGGGATCGTGACGATCGCCCCGATGAGGAGCGGGATCAGAATCCACATGAACGGCTCGATCACACTCGTATTCGCCGTATCGATAGCGAACGCATCGAACCGCCAGAACGTGTAGCCGACGAGAAGCAACATGAACGTGAAGATGTAAGCGAAGTAATCGCGCAACAGCCCTGTCATTTGAAGACGCGTGATCCACTGTGATCCCGACGTGAGGCCAGTGAGCGCATTGTCATAGAACCAGTTGAACGGGTCACGCTCGCGGTTGTAGATTGCAAGTTTCGCCCAACGGTGCATGAGATAGAACAAGAACGAGGCGATCAAGACGACACCGAGCGTCATGAGCAGTTCTGTGTTGACGCCGTGCCAAATCTTGATATTGACGACGAACTGTTCGCCTTCCGGCAAGACCGTCGGCAAAATCGCTTGTTTCGCCGGTTCAATGATCGAGTACGACAACAAGTTCGGGAACAAGCCGAAGACGATGACGAGCACAACGAGAATGATCGGGCTGATCAGCATCCCGATTGGCGCCTCGTGCACCTTTCGTTCATAGTTGCTCGGCTCGAACTTTCCGCGGAACGTGTGGAAGAACATGATCAAGCTGTAGAGGAACGTAAAGATACTCGCGATCCAGGCGATAAGCGGGAATAGAAAACCGAGCGAACCGACGTCGAAAGCTTCAAAGTTACGCACGTTCAACATCGCCGAGAAGAACTTCTCCTTACTCAAGAACCCGTTGAACGGCGGGAGCCCCGCCATCGAGGCGAGACCGATGAGCGAGACGGTGAACGTGATCGGCATGACCGTCATCAAGCCTCCGAGCTTGCGGATGTCCCGCGTCCCCGTCTCGTGGTCGATGATCCCGACCGCCATGAAGAGCGCGCCTTTGAACGTCGCGTGGTTGAACAAGTGGAAAATCGCGACGAGAATCGCTTGCGAGTAAATCGGGTCATCTGCCCCAACCGTCAGCGCAGCCGAGCCGACACCAAGGAGCGACATGATGAGACCAAGTTGGCTCACCGTCGAGAAAGCGAGAATCCCTTTCAAGTCCTTTTGCCGGACGGCTGAAATCGAGCCCCATAGGAGCGTCACGAGTCCGACGATCGACAGCGTCCAAAACCAAACGTTCGAGCCGCCGAATACAGGTGTCATCCGAGCGACGAGATAAATCCCGGCTTTGACCATCGTCGCCGAGTGGAGGTACGCACTGACCGGCGTCGGTGCTTCCATCGCGTCCGGCAACCAGATGTGGAACGGGAACTGGGCCGACTTCGTGAACGCACCGAGCAAAATGAGCAGCATCGCCGGAACGAACAGCGGGCTCGCTTGAACGACATCAACGTTGTCGATGATCGTCCGAATACTGAACGTGCCCGTCATTTGATAGAGCAAGATGAAACCACCGAGCATGGCGAGTCCGCCTGCGACGGTGATGAGCATCGACTTTTGGGCACCTTTCGTCGACTTGTCCTTATGGAACCAGTAACTGATCAGAAGCGCCGACGCCATGCTCGTCACTTCCCAGAACACGTACAAGACGATCAGGTTATCGGACAAGACGACACCGAGCATCGCCCCCATGAAGAGCATCAAGTATACATAGAAGTTACCGAGACGCTCTTTTTTAGACAGATAGAAGATGGAATAGAGCACGACGAGCGAGCCGATCCCAGTAATCAAAAGCACAAACAGCATGCTCAATCCGTCTAGATAAGCAGTGAAATCAATGCCGAGCGCAGGGATCCATGAAATGGTCGTCTCGACGACTTGGCCAGACGAGATGACCGGCAACCAGTTCATGAAATAGATGAACAGTGCCGTCGGCAACAGCCAGACGAACCAACCCGTATGAATTTTCGAGACGTACTTAAACAAGAACGGTATGATGAGCGCGAATAAAAAAGGCGATAAGATCACCCAATGCAGTGCGGACAATGTGTTCCCTCCTTCAACTTTTCTCAATATGCCTTGTAAGGTAATCTTTTACATTAGTGAATGTAGATTCCTTTTCTAAGGAGCGGATGATCGTTTCGGTTTTCTAAACTTCGATACCCGATTTTTCACCCGCTCAACCTCACACATTATTTTGAATGCTCTCTTGATTTGTTGTTGATTCCCAGTATAACTCACTTTTTCGTTCGATTCATCTCTCCCGCTCTCTCTAATTCAAATTCATATGACCTTGTTAATAAGAAGAAACGCGATATTTTTTTATTTTAAACGCCGTTTGTAAAAACCTTTTATTGTAAATTAATTTACTCTTAAATCCAAAAATGGCTCTTTAAAATCTTTTATTTTCAAACCTGTTACATCCTAAGACTCTCTGCAGGCGACAAAAAAAGCACTTCCGAGTCTTCGGAAAGTGCTTCTTTCTTCGGTCAAAGACGATAAAGTCTCGCCTCGAACGGTTTCAACATAAACGTTTCGGTATCGATCGGTTCTGGGTCCGTCTCGTTCGTCAAGACGAGGGTCGCCTCTAGAACGTCCGGGAGCGTGACGATGGCCGGATTCGCCGTCAAGTTGACGACAATCATGAAGCGTGTATTCTCGAACGCGCGCTCATAGACGTACGCTTGCGTATGGTCCGGTAAAGCGTCCGTGTAACTGCCGTACGTGAACGTCTCTTCGGCACGGCGAAGACGGATCATCGCTTTGTAGAACGATAGAATCGAATGCGCGTCTTTCGTCTGCGCCTCGACATTGAGCGTCTCGTACTCTTCGTGGACCGGCATCCACGGCGCTGCCGTCGAGAACCCGGCATGCGGCGAAGCGTCCCATTGAATCGGGGTCCGGACGTTGTCCCGGGACGTCCCCCACACTTGTTGCATCGAATCGATCTCGCTCATGCCGTTGGCGATGCGCTCGAAATACTCGTTTTTCGTGGCGACATCGTCGTAATCATGGATCGATGGGAGCGGCACGTTTTTCATTCCGATCTCTTGCCCTTGGTAGATGAACGGTGTCCCGTGCATGAAGAAGTACATCATTCCGAGCGCGGTCGCACTCTCCCTCCAATAGTGATTTTCATCACCGACGAGCGAGACGGCCCGGACCATGTCATGGTTTTCGATGTAAAGGGCGTTCCACCCCGTCTCGAGGAGCCCTTGTTGCCATTTGTCGAAGATTCGCTTCAACTCTACGACGTCAAGCGGAGCCAGGCGTGACTTTCGCATAATATCGACGTGGTCGAAGTGGAACGCCATGTTCATCGCCCCATTTTCCGGTCCCATCCATAAGTCCGCCGCTTCCGGCTCGATGCCGTTCGTCTCCCCGACCGTCATGATGTCGTATTTCGAAAACGTCTCGCGTTTCATCTCTTGGAGATAGTCGTGGATCCCCTCGATGTTCGAATACATCGAGAACGCCGTCACGTATGTTTTCCCATCCGGCGAGGGGAGGATCGTATCCGTCGGTTTCTTTTTAATGTGGCTGATCGCGTCGACACGGAACCCGTCGATGCCTTTGTCGAGCCACCAGTTGATCATATCGTAGATTGCCGTGCGCACTTCCCCGTTCTCCCAGTTGAGGTCGGGTTGTTTCTTTGAAAACACGTGCAAATAATATTGGTCGGTCTCGGGGTCGAGCTCCCACGCCGAACCACCGAAGATGCTCGCCCAGTTGTTCGGCGGTCCGCCATCTTCCCCGTCACGCCAAATGTACCAGTCTCGTTTCGGGTTGTCCTTCGACTGTTTCGACTCGACGAACCATGGATGCTCGTCTGACGTGTGGTTGACGACGAGGTCTAAGAGCAGCTTCATTCCGCGCGCATGGACGGCTTTAAGAAGTGCATCGAAATCTTCCATCGTCCCGAACTCTTCCATGATGCCTTGGTAATCGCTGATGTCATAGCCGTTGTCATCGTTCGGCGACTTATACATCGGACAAATCCAGATCACATCGATGCCAAGCTCCTCAAGATAATCCAGCTTCTCGATGATGCCACGGAGATCGCCGATGCCGTCACCGTTTGAATCTTTGAAACTGCGCGGATAGATTTGGTATGCGATCGCCTCTTTCCACCATGCCCGCGCGACCCCTTGTTGCTCCACTCGTCTGAACGCCGTCTCCATACGTCAATTTCCCCCTAGTGATTGTAGTCAATTTATAAAGAAGGTACATACCTGTTTTTACGTGAATCTAATCCTACAATAGCATTAGTGCAAGCGTTTGCAAATAGAGAGGGCACAAAAAAATGCAGTCCGTAGACTACATTTTCGTGACGGTCGCGACTTGTTCACAAAATGACGCAATGAGGTGGGAAAGTCGCTCCCGGTCGTGATCCATCGTGGCCACGTGATAGGAGCGCTCGAGCACGTCTCGTCGCTTTGGTGCTCGAATCTGTTCATGCAACCAAACCGAGTCTTCCGGCGGAACGACGTTGTCGACCGCGGAATGGATGACGTATGTCGGGACATTGATTTCAGAAACTTGAGGACGAACTTCTTCAATCAAGGCGAGCAACTCTCGAATCGCCGTCGTCGGCACGATTGGATAGACGATTTCATGAACGCCTTCCGCCAAAATATCCGGGTCGTCCTCATCGATGAAACGACACTCCCCGTCCTTCGCATGACAAGCATATCCCGGGACAGATAGTGCCGCGTTGATCGTGATGACGGCCTCGACTTTTCCAGCGAGCGCCGCTTTCAAAGCGAGCGTCCCGCCCATCGATTGACCGACGATAACGACGTGACGACATCGTTCTTGCAAAAAATGGAGCCCGTTGATGACCGTCTCGTACCATTGCTGATAAGTCGTCCCTCTAAACTCCTCCGGGTCTGTCCCGTGGCCGGCAAGCCGCGGGGCATACACCGTGAAGCCTCGGCTCATCAAATCGAGACCGACATCGTGAACGCTTTGCGGAGTCCCGTTGAACCCATGGCATAACAAGATGCCGATTCCATTTCCTTCATAGTAGAACGAGCCTGCTCCCGGTATGACCGGATAAGTTGCTGTCGTCATTTGTTTCCTCCTTTTAATCCACAGTTAGCCGATACATTTAATTTGTATTAGAGAATTGTAAGAGGAGAACGTCATTCCGTCAACCTAATTCGACAATCCAAAAACCCGTTTACCTTTGTCATCAAAATGTAACATGAACTTCGCAATAAGAGGATTGAGTTCTGACGTCTGCTTGGTTATGTTTAACATGTAGTTAAAAAGTTGGTAAATGATAACGAAATACACCAAACCATCCAAGAATTCAAACGCTTCGGCGATTCGACAAGTGGAGTAATGTAAGCGCTATCATTTATTGTTTGGTTTTTTTATGGAGGGGGCTAACCGACTCAACAAGCGACGACAACGAAGTGGGACATCGTATCGGACATCTTACATAAGTCAAGGGAGACGAAAAAAACATGGGGAATCAATCTACACGCTCGTTCAAAAAAATGACAGGGTTCGCTTTGTCGGTAGGACTCATCGCGAGCAGTTTGACGCCAATCGCGGCCAACGTGCAAGCAGAAGGACTCAATGCGACAGACTTATTCATCTCGGAATACGTGGAAGGCTCGAGCAACAATAAAGCCATCGAACTGTTCAACGGCACAAACTCGGTCATCAATCTCGCTGATTACAAGTTGGAGTTGTACACGAACGGTAGTGCGACAGCTGGAACGACATTGAACTTGACGGGGACGTTACAACCAGGGGCGACATACGTCATCGTCAACAGCGGTGCAAACGATGCGCTTAAAGCAAAATCGAACGCCACGAGTGGTGTGACGAACTTCAACGGGGACGATGCGATCGTCTTGAAGAAAGGGTCGACCGTCCTCGACGTGTTCGGACAAGTCGGCTTTGATCCTGGGACGAAATGGGGAACGACGGTCTCGACAGTGGATCAAACGTTAGTCCGCAAAGACACGGTCACAGCAGGCGATACGAACGGCAGCGACGCGTTCGAACCGGCCGACGAGTGGAACAGCCTTCCAATCGATACGTTCACAAACCTCGGGAAGCACACGTTCCAGGGCGTCGAGTATGGTAACGGCGGGACAATCGAAGAGCCTCCGGCACCGGCGACACCGATTTCGATCGCAGATGCGCGGACGCAAGCCGATGGCGCGACAGTGACGGTCAAAGGTGTTGTCACGGCGAAGCTAGCGAACACGATTTCCATCCAAGACGAGACAGGCGGTCTCTCGATTCGTCCGACGTCTCTTGCGGTCAACGTCGGTGATGAAATCGTCGTCACAGGCGCGCTTGGCTCGTATCGTGAACTCCTTCAATTGAACAACGCCGTCGTCGTCTCAAAACAAACGACGACCGTTCCGGCCCCGCAAGTGTTGACGGGCGACCAAATCAATGAAGACGTTGAATCTGAACTCGTCACCGTAAAGAACGTGACACTCTCGGGCAGCGGCCAAAACTTGACGGCGACAGACGGGACGAAAGAATTCGTCGTCCGTGATGAGCGCGGCATCCTTGATCTTCAAACGGACGTCAACTATTCATCGATCACTGGAATCGTCCAGCAGTTTGACAATACGTATCAAATCATTCCCCGCAGTGCAGCCGACACCGTGATCGATAATTCGGTCCTCCGTCCGGCCATCGCGACACCGGGTGCGGGTACGTTCGTCGGACCGCAAGATGTGGCGCTCACGACGACGACCGCCGATGCGGAGATTTACTACACGCTCGACGGTTCGGACCCGAAAGTGAACGGTATTCGCTACACGGCACCGATCCGCATCGAGTCGTCGAAGACGTTGAAGACGGCTGTCAAATCGAACGACACGTTCAGCGCCGTGACGACGTACGACTATAAAATCACGGACAAGATTCGCATCCACGATATCCAAGGCGCAAGCCATACGTCCCCGATGAACGGGCAGACTGTTGAAGGCGTCGAAGGGATCGTCACGTACTCGTTCGTATCGATGGGAACGACTTATTACTACATTCAAACGCCGGACATGGAAGCAGACCAGGACCCACGCACGTCTGAAGCGATCGTGTTGTACGGCGGCCGATCGATTCCTGGCCTCCAAGTCGGCGACCTCGTCAGCGTGAAAGGTCTCGTCAGCGAATATGCGATCGAGGGCTACAGCGATCGCCAGCAGACAGACATGAAGATGACGCAAATCGACACACGCAACGGAAAAGTCGACGTGCTCAAGAGCGGCGTCACGCTTCCAAAACCGGTCAAAATCGACGAGTCGAACTTGCCGACCGAATTCATCGACAGTGATGCGCTCGCCATCTTCAACCCGGAGAAAGATGCGATCGACTTCTGGGAGAGCCTTGAAGGCATGCGTGTCGAGACAGGCAACCTCAAATCAGTCGCTCCGCAACAGTATGGCGACCTCGTCACCGTCCTCGAGAGCACACCGACCGAGACGTTCAACGGCGGAATCCTCTTGAAAAAAGATGATGCGAACGCCGAGCGGATCCAGTTCCGTCTCGAGCCGAACGTCGAAGCGCGTGAGTTTGACGTGGCGACGGGCGACTTGTTCAACGGCCCGATTGTCGGTGTCGTCGGCTACTCGTTCGGTAACTATAAGATCCAAGTCGGTCTCGATGAGATGAAATCTGCCTTCGTCAAAGGCGATGCCAAACGCGAGACGACGTTCATCCAAGCAGAAGAAGATAAATTGACGATCGCTTCATACAACCTCGAGAACTTCTCGAACAACGTGAAAGAGACGTCAGATGACAAAGCCCTCAAACTCGCGAAAGCGTTCGTCGAAGAGTTGAACAGCCCGGACATCATCGGCGTGACTGAAGTTCAAGACAACAACGGTCAAAGCACTGGCGACTCGAAAGCGGATCAAAGCTACCAGCGCTTGATCGACAACATCGTCGCTGTCGGCGGTAAGACGTATAAGTACGTCAACATCGACCCAGAAAACAACAAGGACGGCGGTGCGCCGAACGCCAACATCCGTGTCGGTTTCCTGTATGACCCAGAGCGCGTCTCGCTCACAGAAGGTGCGCCAGAAGGTGACGCGACGACGGCTGTCGGTTATGAGAATGGTAAATTGACACATAACCCAGGGCGAATCGACCCGCTCAACCCGGCGTTCAACAGCTCGCGTAAACCGCTCGCAGCCCAGTTTGATTTCCAAGGCGAGAACGTCATCGTCATCGCCAACCATTGGAACTCAAAAGGCGGCGACACAGGCTTCTTCGGTTCACAGCAACCGGTCGTGCTCGGCAGTGAAGTCCAACGTAAAAAAATCGCACAAATCGTCCATAATTTCGTGGCCGATGTGAAAGCCGACAACCCAGACGCGAACGTCGTCGCCCTCGGTGACTTCAACGACTTCGAGTTCTCGGACGCCATGCAAATCTTCAAAGGCGACTTGATGACGAACATGGTCGAGAAAGTCCCGGCCGTCGACCGTTACTCGTACGTTTATCAAGGCAACTCGCAAGTGCTCGATCACATCCTCGTGTCGAACCGTCTCGCTGCGTCGACTGAGATCGATATGATTCACGTCAACGCCGACTTCACAGAGATGTCAGGCCGCGCCAGTGACCACGATCCGGTACTCGTTCAAATCGACCTCACGCCAGAGCCAGAAACGCCAGAAGTCGAGTTGACGCGTTATACGGTCGAGAACCACCCGGCCGCCCGCCTCGTCCTTCAAGACGACTACATCGGCGTGACGATCGGTAAAGGGACGAACTTCAAGAACGGTATCTTCGTCCGCGGCATCTACACGGAATTGACAGGTGACCCGCTCAAGAACATCGTCGTGCAAGTGAAGCCAAAAGAAGCCGGTGCCATCATCGACTTCAAAGGTGCGACGGTCAAAGAAGTGATCGTCGACGGGACGAACCTCGCCGAGATTCGAGGCGCAGAAAACGTCAAACGCATCACGTATACGAAAGGCGCATCCGCCAAAACAGTCGTCATCACAAACTGACGCGTATGACCGCAGACGAGTCCGTCTGCGGTTTTTTGTGTTTCCATTTTTGAAATTCGGGGATTTAAAAGAAGATGTGAACGAAGCGGAGGCTGACGAGATGGAGATGCATAACGGTGAACTGTATTGGCCGAAGACAGAATCAGAACAGGTCGTCCTCGAACGGCCGAAGAAAAAAGAACGCTATGACGTGCTCGTAATCGGGGCCGGCATGTCTGGCACGCTGACCGCGTACACGCTTTATCAAGACGGTGTCGATTTCGCCGTCCTCGACAAAGGAAAAGTCGGGGCTGGGAGCACGGCCGCGAACACCGGGCTCATCCAATACTCGAACGACATCATGTTGCACGAGCTCGCCGCGCAAATCGGCGAGGCCGACGCCGTCCGGTTTTATAAGCTTTGCGCGGAGGCGGTCGATTCACTCGACGAGGTGGCCAAGACGGTGGGTGCGAAAGACGTATATATTCGACGGGACAGTCTCTGTTTCGCCAGCTGTGACGAAGATGTCACTAAATTGAGACGTGAATATGAGATGCTAACGAAACATGGCTTTGCGGCCGAGTGGCTCGAGCGCGACGAATTGAAGACGCGTTTCCCGTTCGATAAACCCGCTGCCCTCGTCACGAAAGGCGATGCCGAAGTGAACCCGCTCACGCTCAGCCGCCAAGTCGTCCGTCACTTGTCACAGGCGAACGTCCCGATTTTTGAAGAGACCGACGTCACCGACGTCGTATCGGACGGGGACGGTTGGCTCGTCGTGACGCCGGGCGCCACGTTCAAAGCGAACCACGTCATCTTTGCGACAGGGTATGGGGCTTCTCCCCTGCTCGACTCCCATCGGATCGAACTGAACCGCTCATACGCCATCGCCACAAACCCCGTCGACGATTTCCGCGCCTGGGACGGCCGAGCACTCATTTGGGAGACGAAGCGGCCGTACTTGTACGTGCGGACGACCGTCGACGGTCGAATCATTGCCGGTGGGCTCGATGAAGAGAAGCCGGAGACCCCGCATAGCGAAGCTCTCATCCAACACCGGGCCGAACAGATCCGCCAAGCAGTCGAGGCGCTGTTCCCGATGTACGACTTGACAGTTGAATACGCTTGGGTCGCGTTGTTCGGGGAATCGATCGATCAGTTGCCGTTCATCGGGGAGCACCCCGACCGGCCGAACCTTTATTACCTGCTCGGTTACGGAGGCAACGGCACCGTGTACAGTATGCTCGGCTCTAAAATGTTGAGTGATGCCGTGCGCGGCGTCGAGAACGAAGATGCACGCATCGTCCGGCTCGAACGGACGCGCCAATCAGACTTGACCTTCCCCTGACATTCAGGGGATGTTTTTGTACATAGGCAAGGAGTGAATGACATGACAATCAATCAAAACCAAAAACCGCGCTGGGTATACCGCTTAAGGAGAGGTCTGCTCTTCCTTCCAGCCGTCGCTTTCGCCATTTACGCTTGGCCGAACGAATCCGAGTCAGAACAGGCGGAGACCGTCCAAACGACCGAAGCGACAAACGATGTCGCGTATACAATTGAAGCGAGCCGTGCCGTAGAAGAAGACGGTTCGCTCCGTTATGAGTACGACGTCGTCGTGCACGGTCAACCGGACGTCGAAGCGTTGCAGGCAATCAGCCACGACGTCATCGACGAAGTCACAATGCGTGACACGTTCCAGGCGGCGTTAATCCAATTTTATGACCACGAGGCCTATATCGGCACGGTTTCCCCACTCGGTCAAGCCGTATTCGGTCCCGGAGGTGATTGGGGGCTTGCCGGGACGGTCGAACCTGGGGATTACGACGAGATGTCGTTCGGGTGGCAACTGCGTGAGAAGGAATGGGATACGCAGCTGTCCGAAGATGAGGTACGCGTCTGGCGGGCATGGAACGACGTCTATGAAGAGAAAGATTCCGACCATCCCGACATTCGATCGCGGGTGACCCGTACCATCTCTTCCAAGTACGGGCTCGAACCGGAAGACGTACAGCACATCGTCTTGAAACAAAACGTCTGGGCGGCGTTGTAACACCCTTTTCGATATGACATGCAGGACTTTCCTTCCCTTTCGGCTAACTGGATAGGGAAGGTTTTTTGTGCACCGCTCACCTAGAAAGGACGACATCTATGAAAAGACATTTGTTCGTATGGATTGCTTTGTTTCTCATCGGTTCGACCCTCACCCCGGTAACCGCCGAAGCCGCCACGAACTCTCCCTATCAACTGAACGTTCGGACCGGCGCCGTCCTTTATCAATTTGTCGGCAAGACGCTCGTCCCGAAGACGACGCTTAAAAGCGCCAAGACGTTCCCTGCCGTCACGACGTCCGGCAGCTATTATCGCGTGCTCGACGGAAAAACGACGTGGTACGTTCGTAAACAAGACGGAGCGCTTCAAGCGACGAACTTGTCCCGCTCGATCCTTTCAGCGAGTACATATGCGCGACTGACCCACGAGTATATGCGGACACTCCCGCGCGGCCATACCCCTTATAACTACGATGAACTCAAACCTTCGACCGCGGTCTCCCGGGCCGATGCCGTGTTGAAAGGGAATTGGTATATCCCTTCTCCCCCTTACGAACTGCGGGTCCCGAATATCGATACATACCGGTTCGACGCATCGATCCCGAACGTCGACTCGAACTCGTTCAAGTTCCAAATTCATTACTTCACGACACTCAACCAGTTGACCCAAGCGTACACGGTAAACGGACGGGACGATTATCTCCGTTACGGGAAACGAATCATCTTAAGTTGGACGAAACAATATCCGGTCCAAGATTATCAACGCCATCCTTGGCCGTACCACGACCACGGCACCGCGATTCGGACGTTTCACCTGCTCAATTTTTGGAACGTGTATCGGACATCACGCGTGAACGATGACCCGGCGTTCTCCCAACTGTTTGCCAAGACGTTATATGAGCACGCGGCACTCTTATCGACCCCGAGCTTTTATAAGCCGAACAACAATCATGGCATCTTTCAAGATATGGCGCTGACCGCGGTCGCCGAGACACATCGTTCGTTCGACCGCTCCGCCGCTTGGCGTTCCCTCGCCACGACACGCCTCACGAAACAACTGAATCATAGTTTGAGCACCGACGGAGTGCATCTCGAACACTCCCCGTTCTATCAAATCTATATGTATGATACGCTCAGCCGCTTCAACGACTGGGCGGCGGCCAACCGGTTCACGTTATCGAACCGGATGCGGGACGTTAGGGACATGCCGAGCGCCCTGACGTATATGCTCAAACCGAACGGTACGTTGCCGATGTTCGGAGACACCCCGTCTCTCGTCCACCGCCCAGAGGCCATTCCCCACATCGAGCGTTATCCTCATCTTCGTTATGCGATGAGCGGTGGAACGAGCGGCACGGCTCCGACGACACGAGTCGGGCGGCTATCGGATCAGTACGCTTTTTTCCGTCAACATTGGGGCGGACGGGCCGGTAAATTCCAAGACGCGGTCCATATCATGATGACGGCCGGCTATCATAGCAACGTCCACAAACATGCCGACGACTTGTCGATCGACGTATCCGGCTACGGACGCGACTTCATCGTCGAAAGCGGCCGTTATGCCTATACGAACCGGCCCGAACGCCAAAGCGTCTTGCAGGCAGCCGCTCACAACACCGTTCACGTCTCTGGTCAAAGCTTCAAGCTGATGCCAAGTAACTTGGGACGGAGCAGCATCACGTCAGTCGGTGTCGCCTCGACGTTTGTCCAACGGTTCCATCTCGGCGTCGGGTTGAATCGGGTCGAGAACGGCAGTCGTTACGCCTACTTCAAAGATGCGGCTGGACGCTCCCTCCACGTGTTGCAACTAGACATCGGACCTGTGCCAAAACTCGCCGTCGGTT
The DNA here is from genome assembly GCF_020832205.1 of Exiguobacterium sp. Classification (GTDB taxonomy): domain Bacteria; phylum Bacillota; class Bacilli; order Exiguobacteriales; family Exiguobacteriaceae; genus Exiguobacterium. Next base: position 32,535 of record NZ_JAFIFD010000029.1, read on the forward strand.
CGAGCTACGTCTCGTATCGTGATTACGACTGGCAACGACGCAACCAAGTCGTGACGACGAAACGGGGAAAAGGCGTGACGTATTTGACGCTCCTTCATCTTGGCGACAAACCAACAAAAATCAAATCGTATAAAGTAGAGACAACGCCCCGTCACCATCTCGTCCGTTACACACTTTCTGACGGCACGATAGGGACGCTGTCGATGCTCCGCTGACTCCTCCCTCTTTCCTAAAAAGAGGGTTTTTTTCCGTTCGGTTAGGGAAAACTCGTTAAGTAGGCCAAATTGGGGCTTGCGTCGGGAGTGCATACTTAAGGGGAGGCAACAACATGGGGAACAAAAAAGAAGAGCAGTTGAAGCAACATACGATTGATAACGAACAGTCAGCAGGATTGACGACGAATCAAGGCTTGAAGATGGCAGAAGATGAGTTCTCGCTCAAAGCCGGACGTCGTGGACCGACGCTCATCGAAGACTTCCACTTCCGTGAGAAGATGACCCACTTCGACCACGAGCGTATCCCGGAGCGCATCGTTCATGCCCGTGGTGTCGGGGCGCACGGAGAGTTTCAAGTGTATGAGCCGCTCGCCGAGTATACGAAAGCCGACTTTTTGAACGACCCGTCGAAAGTGACGCCGGTGTTCGTCCGTTTTTCGACGGTGCAAGGATCACGCGGATCGGGGGACACCGTCCGTGACGTCCGTGGGTTCGCGACGAAGTTCTATACGGATGAAGGTAACTATGACCTCGTCGGGAACAATATGCCGGTCTTCTTCATCCAAGACGCCATCAAGTTCCCGGACCTCGTCCACGCCGTCAAACCGGAGCCGCACACGGAAGTGCCACAAGGCGGCAGCGCCCACGACACGTTCTGGGACTTCGTCGGCCAAAACCATGAGGCGGCCCACCACGTGATGTGGGCGATGAGTGACCGGGGCATCCCGCGCAGCCTGCGGATGATGGAAGGGTTCGGTGTGCACACGTTCCGACTCGTCAATCGTGAAGGAAAAGCCCATTTCGTCAAGTTCCACTGGAAACCGAAGCTCGGCGTCCATTCACAAGTATGGGACGAAGCCCAGAAGGCGGTCGGCAAGAACGCCGACTTCCATCGCGTCGATTTATATGAAGCCATCGATAAAGGCGATTATCCGGAGTGGGAGCTCGGACTTCAAATCATCGCGGAAGAGGATGAGTTCAAATTCGACTTCGATATCCTCGACCCGACGAAACTGTGGCCGGAAGAAGAAGTGCCGGTCAAACTCGTCGGCAAGATGACGCTCAATCGAAACGTCGACAACTTCTTCGCTGAGACCGAGCAAGTCGCATTCCACCCTGGTCACCTCGTGCCGGGAATCGACTTCTCGAACGACCCACTCCTGCAAGGTCGCTTGTTCTCGTATACGGATACGCAGCTGTCGCGCCTCGGCGGACCAAACTTCCATCAAATTCCGATCAACAAGCCGGTCTGTCCATTCCATAACAACCAACGTGACGGAATGCATCAGATGGCCGTCCATAAAGGGCAGACGAGCTACCATAAAAATGTGCTCAATAACAATCAACCGGAACCCGTCCCAGCCGACCAGGGCGGATTCGAGCACTATCAAGAGAAAGTCGACGGCCATAAGATTCGTGGACGCAGCGACAGCTTCCTCGACTTTTATTCGCAAGCGAAACTTTTCTATAACAGCATGACCGACGTCGAGAAGCAGCACATTCAAGACGCCTACAGTTTCGAGCTCGGCAAATGTGAGTCGGACATGGTCAAAGAGAACGCCGTCGACTTGTTGAACCGAATCGATCGTCACCTCGCCTCGGTCGTCGCCGACAACTTAGGCGTCGAGCTCCCGGCCGAGAACAATGAAGTCGTCTCGGACAAGACGTCACCGGCTCTCAGCATGGCCAACACCGTCATGAAACCCGATACGAAGAGCGTCGCCGTTTTGCTTGCCGGAGACGTCGATGCCGCGCAAGTGAAGGCGTGGGTGCAAGTACTCGCCGACAACAAGGTGAACTATAGCCTCGTCGGGAAGAAATCGTATACGCTCGGTGACCTCAAAGTGAAAGAGACGTACGACACGGTCGATTCAAGCCTGTTCGACGCCGCTTTCCTCGTCAGTGCCGCCAGCAGCGTAGAAGATGACGTCCTCGAGTTTATCGAGAACACGTACAAGCACTTCAAGCCGCTCGCGTTGCATCTGCATCACGATGAAGTGCTCGCGAAGTGCCGCGTGAAGACGGATCAACCCGGGGTGTTCTCATTCCCGGAACACAGTCTCGACGGATTCGATACGTTTATCGACGGGATTGCCAAGGGCCGATTCTGGGACCGGACGTAAACATATGAACGATGCAAAGACTCGACCCGTTAAATCGGGCGAGTCTTTTTCATGTCACTTTCTTTTCTCTAGATGTCCGCGTTATACTTGGTGGGGTATATATCGATCAGGGAGGAATTACTTCATGAAACACATGTCATACGTTGACGACCCGGATCAACAACGACGTTTGTATAAGCGGACGTTGTTCGTCGTCGTGCTCTCGCAAATTTTCGGGGGTGCCGGGCTTGCCGCCGGGATTACGGTCGGCGCGTTGCTCGCACGTGACCTGCTCGGCACCGACGCTTATGCCGGTGTCCCGACGGCACTCTTTACGCTCGGTTCTGCCGCAGCAGCCTTTTTAATCGGTCTCATGTCACAACGTGTCGGCCGCCGGTTCGGACTCGCCACTGGTTTTATGACAGGGGCGTTCGGGGCGTTCGGCGTCATCCTCGCAGCTACGCTTGAAAACGTGCCATTGCTGTTCGCCGCGCTTCTCATCTACGGGGCCGGGACAGCGACGAATCTCCAAGCGCGCTATGCCGGTACGGATTTAGCGAATGCGACGGAGCGGGCGACAGCTGTCAGCATCGCCATGGTGTCGACGACGTTCGGGGCCGTCGCCGGACCGAATTTAGTGGAACCGATGGGACGCGTCGCCGACAGCATCGGACTGCCTACGCTCACCGGACCGTTCTTATTGGCAGGGGCCGCCTATTTCGTGGCCGGACTCATCTTGCTCATCTTTTTGAACCCGGATCCGCTTCTCGTCGCCCGGGCCATCGAATCGAAACGGAAAGCCTCGCTTGATGCGACGCAACCTCAATCGGAAGATGTACATAACCGAAACGGCGTCTATGTCGGAGCGTTCGTCATGGTACTCAGTCAAATCGTCATGGTCGCCATCATGACGATGACTCCCGTCCATATGCGGCATCACGGTCACGAACTGAGCGCGGTCGGGCTCGTTATCGGGTTCCATATCGGGGCGATGTACTTGCCCTCGCTTGTGACCGGTGTGCTCGTCGATAAAGTCGGCCGTGAAATTATGGCCATCGCCTCCGGCGTGACGTTATTCTTCGCAGGGATCGTCGCCGCCTTCGCCCCGGCCGACTCGCTCTTCTTGTTAATCGTCGGGCTCGTCTTACTCGGCATCGGTTGGAATTTCGGCTTGATTAGCGGAACCGCCATTTTGGTCGATGCGACGACGCCTGAGACTCGGGCGAAGACGCAAGGGTCGGTCGATGTGTGGATCGCCTTATCGGGCGCTTCAGGTGGCATGTTGTCCGGGGTCATCGCGTCGCAGTCGAGCTATTTGACGTTGTCCCTCCTCGGCGGGATCGTATCGCTCGTCCTCGTCCCGCTCGTTCTGTGGTATCGTCGCCAGTCGATTTGACGATGAACCGATTCGCTCACGTGAATCGGTTTTTTTGTGCATAATGCGTCGTCTCTGACAAGCTTCCCTCAATTTGCTATACTCCTTTAGTTATGTTTACTAACTATTCAGGTTCGAACAAATAAGGAGGCGTCATCGCCGATGCAATTGACCGCACAAAAATTATGGACGAAAGACTTCCTCATCATCTCGCTCGTCAACTTCTTGTTGACGCTCATCTTCTTTTTACTCATGGTCACGATTGGGGTTCACGCCGTGTCGACATACGGGGCGACGACAAGCGAGGCCGGGCTCGTCACCGGTATTTTCATCATCGGGACGCTCGTCGGCCGTCTCTTCATCGGGCGACTCATCGATTCGATTGGCCGCTGCAAAACGTTGCTGATCGGTCTCACGTTTTTCACGGCGACGATTTTACTTTATTTTGTCGATCTCGGTGTCGGTTTCCTGTTGTTTACCCGTTTCGTGCACGGTCTCGGGATGGGGCTATCGAGCACGGCGACCGGGACGATCGTCGCCCAAGTCATCCCGGCTTCAAGAAAAGGAGAAGGCATCGGCTATTACAGCATGAGTTCGACGCTCGCGACGGCCATCGGTCCGTTCGTCGGTCTGCTGATGAGTCAATATACGAGCTTTTCGACCATCTTTTTCAGCTGTCTCGTCGTCGGTGCGGTCAGTCTCGTGAGCGCTTTATTCGTCAACGTGCCGGAAGCACACAATCCGTCCGTCATCCGCGGGTTCTCACTGAGCGCCTTCGTTGAACCGAAGGCTCTCCCGATTGCGCTCATCGTCGCCGTCGCCGCGCTCAGCTTTTCGAGCGTGTTGTCCTATATTAACTTTTATGCCACCGAACTCGACCTCGTCGAAGCGGCGAGCGTCTTCTTCCTCGTCTATTCGATCTCGGTCCTCATCTCGCGCCCGATCACGGGGCGGCTCATGGACGCACGCGGAGCGAACATCGTCATGTATCCAGCCATTGCTGTCTTTGCCATCGGGTTGCTCGTGTTGAGCCAAACGACGACCGCTGTCGGTTTATTGGTAGCCGGTGCGTTGATTGGGCTCGGCTTCGGCAACATTCAATCCGGGACACAAGCGATTGCCGTTAAGGCCGCGTCTCCAGCCCGGATGGGGATGGCCACTTCAACGTTCTTCATCGCGCTCGACGCCGGCCTCGGTTTTGGCCCTTACTTCATCGGCCTCATCATTCCGTTGACCGGTTTTTCGACACTTTATCTCGGACTCGCAAGTGTCGTGGCCCTATTGATTTTCTTATATGACGTCATGAACGGGCGCCAGGAACGGACTCAGTTACGACGGTCAGCATGACAGGACTTTCCAAAGTTCTGTCTTTTTTTTGAATGTTCACACATTTAGATTCAGCTTACGGTAATATAAAAATGACGTGTCAAAAAGCTTTGGATGGAAATGAGGAACATTATGCACGCTGACCAGACGATTTATAACCACTATGCCGCCTTGCTCCGGACGTTTGATAAAATTTCAGATTATGTGTTCTTCATGGAAGTCGACGGTCCGACATACCGGTACGCCTTCGTCAACGAGCCCGGGCAGCGCGCCATCGGTTGGAAAGAAGATGACCTCGGGAAAAGCATTGAGGACTTGGTCCCGCCCGAGACGGCACTGTTGATTAGGCGACATTACGACGAAGCGATCCGTGAACGAAAGAGTGTCGTCTTCGAGGACTATCGTCTCGCCGATTCGTTCTTTACAGATACGCTGGAATCGACAGACGTCCTCTCGTTGCCGCTCCACTACTTCGAGTCGGAAGTGACGCCCGTCTTTGACGGGGAGACGTGCACCCATGTTATTTCTGTCGTCCGAGAAGTGACGGAACGAAAACGCCGAGAGCTCGAATTGACGATTTTGCGGGATCAACACGAATCACTTCGACGGTACTCTCCGCACGGAATTTTCGTCCTCGACCACCATTTTCGGATCAAGTCGCTCAACCCGGCCGTGACGACCATTACCGGTTACACGGAAGCCGATTTGATTGACCATTCATTCATTGACTGGGTCGACCCGTCCGAGCGAGAGACGGTTCAAGCCGGGCTCGAGCACGCCATGGCGGGGGCACCGCACAAATATACAATCCAGGGACAGCGGAAGTCGGGCGCCTCACTCGACCTGGCAATCTTGAATATCCCGATCGAGGTCGGTGGTCACATCAATGGGCTGTTCGCCATCATCATCGACCACACGCCCGAGAAAGACGCGGAACGAGCGACACAAGAGAGTGAGCGACGTTACCGTCAATTGATCGAGACGATTCCTGAAGGGATCATCGTCCATCGGGAAGGAGAAATCGTGTACGCCAATACGTTAGCGCTTGAGACGATCGGTGAAACCACGATCACGGGCATGTCCGTCTTCACGTTCGTCGCACCGGAGTATCGCGAAGCGGCTGCCGCTCGACTCGCCTCGATGCGCCCTGATGATGCGGTACAAGAAATGGAACTTGTCGTCATGTCACGCGCTGGCCGACGTTTCCATATGGACGTGGCCAGTCTCGTCATTGACTATGAAGGGACAGCTGCCATCTTGACCGTCCTTCGCGATGTCACGGAGAAACGGGACATTGAACGGGCACTCCGTCAAAGCGAGATGCGCTACCGATTAATCACCGAGAACATGAGCGACCTCGTCTGCATGCTCGAGGCGGACGGAACGGTCCGGTATGCGAGCCCGTCTCACCTCCACGTGCTCGGCTATCCCCCGTCGTTCTATGAAGGGAAGAATACGCTTGACTTCATTCATCCACGCGACGTCGAACTGGCGCGCCTGCAGCTCCACGCGTCGGCGCACGGAAGCGAACCGCTCACACTCGAATTTCGTCACGCCCACGACGACGGTCGCTGGATTTGGCTTGAAACGAAAATCCAAGCCATCTATCACGAGGATGGCAAGTTGCTGCATTATTTGACGGTCACTCGAGAGATCATGCAGCGGAAAGTCGTCGAAAAGCAGTTACGCCACTTGGCTTACCACGATACGTTGACGGACTTGCCGAACCGACGCTATTTTCTCGCCTATCTCGAGGAGTCACTCACACGGATCGAAGACGAGACGGAAGCGCTCGCCATTCTTTCGCTCGACCTCGACCGTTTCAAACAAATCAATGATACACTCGGCCATGACGTCGGCGATGAACTGTTGCGTCAATTCGCGTCTCGCCTAAAGACCGCCCTCCGCAAACAGGACGTCGTCGCGCGGTTCGGGGGTGACGAATTCACCGTGTTGATTCGCTATAACGATCCGGTCGCACCGCACCGGGTCGCTGAAAAGTTACTGGCTGCTCTCAAACTGCCTTGGCATATCGAAAATCATACGTTCGTGACGACGTCGAGCATCGGGGTCGCCTGTTGCAAAACCGGGCTTACACCGAAGCAGTTATTAAAACAAGCCGATCTCGCCTTGTACGAGGCCAAGTCGAACGGCCGAAACCGTTATGCGTTGTTCCAAGACCGCCAATGAGCGGTCTTTTTCACGTGAAACAATCAATTTCTAATCAAAACACGAACATTAAAATGTGTTTTTAGTTAAATATCAGTTAAAAACATAGTTTCTTCCCCTAAACCTTTGACTTTATCGAGTATTTGCGTTACATTACCGAATGGACGAAGTATTTCTGATGTGAGTAACTAAAATGTTCGTAAATAGGGGTGTTTGATGATGGATAAAGTATTTGATTATGAAGATATTCAATTGATTCCCGCAAAATGTATCGTCGATAGCCGTTCGGAATGTGATACGAGCGTGACGCTCGGCGGTTTCACGTTCCGCCTGCCGGTCGTACCCGCAAACATGCAGACGATCGTCGATGAGAATGTGGCGCTCTCGCTCGCGGAGAACGGCTATTTCTATATCATGCATCGGTTCAACCCAGAGTCGCGGCTGCGTTTCATCGAAGACATGCACGGACGCGGCCTGTACGCCTCAATCAGCGTTGGCGTGAAAGAGGATGAATACCGTTTCATCGAGATGCTCGCCGAATCCGGCCATACGCCAGAGTTCATCACGATCGACATCGCTCATGGGCACTCGAATGCGGTCATCCGGATGATTCAACATATTAAACACCACCTGCCACAATCATTCGTCATCGCCGGGAACGTCGGGACGCCGGAAGCGGTACGTGAACTCGAGCATGCGGGGGCCGACGCGACGAAAGTCGGGATCGGGCCAGGAAAAGTGTGCATCACGAAAATCAAGACCGGCTTCGGCACGGGCGGTTGGCAACTCGCCGCACTTCGTTGGTGTGCCAAGGCGGCCACAAAACCGATCATTGCGGATGGGGGCATTCGCACACATGGGGATATCGCCAAATCGATCCGGTTCGGCGCCTCGATGGTCATGATCGGTTCACTGTTCGCCGGTCACGATGAGTCTCCGGGAGAGACGTTTGAGCAGGATGGGAAGTTGCTCAAAGAGTATTTCGGGTCGGCGTCTGAATTCCAAAAAGGGGAACGGAAGAACGTCGAAGGCAAGAAGGTGTTTGTGGAGCATAAAGGGGCATTGCAAGACACGTTGACCGAGATGGAGCAAGACCTTCAGTCGGCCATCTCTTACTCGGGTGGGGACACGCTCGACGCGTTACGTACCGTCGATTACGTCATGGTAAAAAACTCAATCTTTAACGGGGATAAAGTGTACTAAAAAAGACGACTAGCCCGACTATTGATTTTATAAAATTACGTCAAAAGCATATTAATCATGTTATTATAA
>NZ_JAFIFD010000030.1 GCF_020832205.1 Exiguobacterium sp.
TAAAAAAAAAAAAAACCCCAACCCGGCCGCGTTAGGCTACGTGTTGCGTCAACAGCCTGAACGTGTGACAATGTCACACGCGCTTCACTTATCCGACAACGATATTGACAAGTTTGCCAGGGACGACGATGACCTTGCGGACCGTCTTCCCTTCCGTGAACTCTTGGACGCGTTCGTTTCCGAGCGCTTCTGCCTCGAGCACTTCTTTTGAAGCGTCACGGCCAACGTGCATCTTCGCGCGAAGTTTCCCGTTCACTTGGATGACGACTTCAATCGTGTCACTGACGAGTTTTGACTCATCGAACGTCGGCCAAGCCGCATACGTCAAGTCTTCCGTCATGCCGACACGCTCCCACAACTCTTCGGCCAAGTGCGGCGCGACCGGCGCGAGCATCTTGATGAAGGCGAGCATCTCTTGTTTCGGAAGCGTCTCTTGCTTATACGCTTCGTTGATGAATACCATGAGTTGCGAGATCGCCGTGTTGAAACGGAGTGCCTCGTAATCTTCGGTCACTTTTTTCACCGTCTGATGATATGTGCGTTCGAAGTCGGCCGTCGGAGCGCCGTCTTCGAGTTTTGTCTGTTCGAAGAGACGCCAGACGCGGTCGAGGAAGCGACGGGCTCCGTCAAGACCGTTCGTCGACCAAGCGATCGCCGCATCGAGCGGGCCCATGAACATTTCGTAAAGTCGGAGCGTATCGGCTCCGTGCGACTTGACGATATCGTCCGGGTTGACGACGTTGCCTTTTGACTTCGACATCTTCTCATTGTTCTCACCGAGGATCATTCCTTGGTTGTACAGCTTTTGGAACGGCTCGTTCGTCGGGACGATGCCGATATCGTAAAGCACTTTGTGCCAGAAACGGGCGTAAAGCAAGTGGAGCACCGCATGCTCGGTACCGCCGATATACAAGTCGACCGGGAGCCAGCGCTTGAGTTTCTCAGGGTCGGCGATCATGTCTTCGTTATGCGGGTCGATGTAGCGGATATAGTACCAGCAGCTGCCGGCCCATTGCGGCATCGTGTTCGTCTCGCGACGACCTTTTTCACCGGTGACAGGGTCTGTGTACGTCAACCACTCATTAGCGTTGGCGAGCGGTGATTCCCCTGTTCCAGACGGTTTAATCTCATCGATGATCGGGAGCTCGAGCGGGAGGTCCTCGACCGGTACCGTCTTCAGTGTGCCGTCTTCCATGTGAACGATCGGAATCGGCTCGCCCCAATAACGTTGGCGGCTGAACAACCAGTCACGGAGACGATACGTCGTCTTCGCACGGCCCGTCCCGGCAAGCTCGAGCTCTTCGATGATTTTGGCGATGGCGTCAGCTTTGTTGAGGCCGTCGAGACTGCCTGAATTGACGTGGACGCCGTCCTCGACGTAAGCCGCCTCATCCAAGTTGCCGCCTGTGACGACTTCGCGGATCGGAAGGTCGAACGTCTTCGCGAACTCGTAATCGCGCTCATCATGTCCCGGTACGGCCATGACCGCACCTGTCCCATACGTCGACAAGACGTAGTCGGCGATCCAAATCGGGAGTTTCTCGCCGTTGACCGGGTTGATGGCGTAGGCACCCGTGAACACGCCCGTTTTCTCTTTGGCGAGGTCGGTCCGTTCAAGGTCCGTCTTCTTCGATACTTCTTCGATGTACGCTTCGATGGCTACCGCTTGTTCCGGCGTCGCAATCGCCTTGACGAACGGATGCTCCGGCGCGAGCGTGACATACGTCGCTCCGTAGAGAGTATCAGGGCGCGTCGTGAACACCGTCACGACTTTTTCATGGCCATCGACTTTAAAGTCGACTTCGGCCCCGACCGACTTGCCGATCCAGTTGCGTTGCATCTCTTTCACGCTCTCTGGCCAATCGAGCCCTTCCAAATCATCAAGCAACCGTTCCGCGTATTCCGTGATGCGGAGCACCCACTGTTTCATCGGGACACGGTATACCGGATGATTCCCGCGCTCTGACAGACCGTCGATGACTTCTTCGTTCGCGAGTACCGTGCCGAGTGCCGGGCACCAGTTGACGGCAACTTCATCGACATAGGCGAGGCCGCGGTCGTAAAGTTGCGTAAAGATCCACTGCGTCCACTTGTAGTATTTCGGGTCGGTCGTGCTGATTTCACGGTCCCAATCGTACGAGAAGCCGAGATCTTTCAACTGACGGCGGAACGTCCCGATGTTGCGCTCTGTGAACTCACGCGGGTCATTCCCTGTATCGAGGGCGTACTGCTCGGCCGGAAGACCGAACGCGTCCCATCCGATCGGGTGCAGGACGTTATAGCCTTGCATCCGCTTCATGCGGGCGATGATATCCGTTGCGGTGTAACCTTCCGGGTGACCGACGTGAAGTCCGGCTCCTGACGGGTACGGGAACATGTCGAGGACGTAGAAACAATCTTTATCCGGGTCTTCTGTCGTCCGGAACGAGTCTCGCTCTTCCCAACGTTTTTGCCATTTCGGCTCGATGTCTTGATGTTTAAAATAACTCAAAATTCTTCCTCCTCTGCATAATAAAAAGCCTTCCGCCCCGGTAATGGGACGAAAGGCTTGAAAGCTTTCCGCGGTACCACCCATGTTGCATTTCTGCCACTTGAGACGCCGATAACGTGGCGTAACTCCGGTTCTCCCTACTCTTCGTTCAGGCGAACTGCTCCAAGGCGAGTTCTCATGGTCCATATACCGGTTCACACCACCCACCGGCTCTCTACAATACAGACGACACGATACTATTCCTTTTCATCGCGATTATTTATCTCACTTCTTTATTCTATCTCAAGATAAAAAACCGCGTCAACGTCAACTTTCCGTCACGTCTTGATTTGTTTCATCGTCGAGATCGTTTTGACGGCGAAGAAGGCGATCAAACCGAACCCGACTTTGTTCACCAAGTCGGCCACGTTGTAAATCAATTCACGCACCAATTGCACTTCGACTCCTGTCGCAAACAGCGTGACGGCATAACCGATCGGGTAAATCGCCCAGCCGATCAAAATGAACAGCCGCATATTGAGGAGCGCTTTCCGAATCGGTGCAGGCGATGATTCGGCCGCTTTCGTGACGTTCGTGAACAGAAGGTAGATGATATAAATCCACGCCAAACAGCCAATCAAATATCCCCATAGTCCGAGTTGCGTGAAGCCGCCGTTCAAGTTGATTGAGGATTCCCCGAGATACCCGGCGACGATCATGATCACGTCCGCGACAATCAGCTTCGTCAACAACCCCGACTTCATCTTTCCTTTCAGACTGAGCAAGAGCGGAAACTTGACGAGCAGGAGCGGCGTCGTGACGAGCCAGTCGATATACCGTATCTCCGTCGGGAAGCCTGTGATCTCTGACAACAACCCTGTATCGCCGACCGCGTCTTTCATGAAGTAATAGTGAATCGCGGCGACGAACGTGACGAGTGCCGCGACGGTCGCGACCGAACGATATTCCGGGTCCAAACTGTTCCGTTCCACTAAAAAGTAAAGCGTCGCTGCTGCCATCCCGACAAAACCGACCCAAAACATATACTGTGTCGCCAACACGAGCAAATTGACTTCTTCGTTCATTCTGTCCCTCTCCTTCGCATGAGAACAGACTAAAGACGACAACTGATTTTATGTGAAAGGATCCTTTACTTTATTTTATAGGAAAGAACAAGCATGCGACGCGTTTGAAAATGCTCCCGATATGCTCATTGTTCCGATGTTTGACGATTCAGTGAACTCGCTTTCGTGAAGAAGAATAGACCGGTCGAACTTAAGACGATGAGCAAGACGAAGACCGCATTCATCCCCATCACATCATACAATAGACCTGATAACGTCGGACCGACCATCCGTCCGACCGAAGCTGCGATATTGACGAGCCCTTGATACTGACCGGCTTTTCCTGGAGGCGCGAGTTTCGCGGCGATCGTCGGAACGGCCGGCCAGATGAACATCTCCCCGATCGTCATGACGATCATCGCCACCATGAACATCGAGAACGCACCCGCGAACGGTACGATCGCGAACGCGGCGAGGAAGATGACACCGCCGATGACGAGTTGACGTTTCAAGTCGTCTTCAAATTGTCGGAGCATCCGGTTAAGGAGCGGTTGTGCGAACACGATCATCGCCCCGTTCACCGTCCATAAAAGTGAATACTGGCTGATGCTGACGCCAAGCCCTTGCGAATGGACGGCGATCGTCCCTTGCCATTGGACGTACACGAACCAGAGGACGGCATAACCGATGGCAACATACCACATCGATTTCATCGTCGCACCTGACAACGTCGTCGCAGCGGCCTCGAGTTGAGACTGAACGACCGGGCGACCCGGGTTCTTCAAGTAACGGAAGCCGAACAAGAGGACGACGACGAACAATACCGACAAGAAGAAGTTCGCATAGAAGATCCACTCGATGTTGATGCGTGCAACTTGGCCGCTCATCGCCGTCCCGAGGGCGACCCCGACGTTTTGGGCGACGTAAATCGCGTTGAAAGAGCGGCGCCCCCCTTCTGGCCAAATCAAACCGGCGAAAGCGTATACGGTCGGAAAGACGAGACCGCCCGAGAAGCCGATCATCCCGAGCCAAGCTAAATAGCCGAAGAACGTCGCGTGGAACAATAAGAAACCAAGCGAGCTCGCAAGCAACAGCGTGACCGAGATGACGAGCGTTTTCTTGCCGCCGAGCCGGTCGAACAACGTCCCGCCGATATAGTTCCCGGCAATCGCGAGCGCCGAGTTGACGAGCAATGCGACGCCAGCGAGTGTCATCGATTCACCGAGATGACCGTTGATATACAGTGTGTTAAAAGGCCACAAAAAAGACGCCGCCGTCGTGTTGAGCGCCATCGCAATGACCAGAATCCAAATAGAAATCGGCATTTTATTGTTCACGCCAACTCCTCCTTCCTTTATAAACAATAAAAATTCGGCACGGTGGCCGAATCTGAAATAAGTCCTTCTCCAAGCTAACGGAACCGTGTATAACTGTCAAGAAAAAGTACTCATTCTGAAGTTTATGAACGACTTGCTTGTGATAGCATGAGCAAAGAAGGAGAGGATGACCATGAACCACCCATTTGGCGAAGCCAGATACAACAAATTGAATGAAGCGTATCGTCGCGAATACGGCGGAAAAGTATTCAAAGTCCCACTCGACGGAGGCTTCACGTGCCCGAACCGGGACGGTCTCGTCTCTCGAGGCGGCTGCACGTTCTGTTCTGACGATGGGAGCGGAGATTTCGCGGGGAACGCCTGTGACCCGATTTCGGTCCAGTTCGCAGAAGGAAAAGCCCGGCTGCATCGTAAATGGAAAGACGCGCGCTATATCGCTTACTTCCAAGCGTTCAGTAACACGTACGCCCCTGTCGAGCGTTTGCGTGAACTGTTCGAGCCGGCACTTGAAGAAGAAGGCGTCGTCGGTCTGTCGATCGCGACACGTCCTGACTGCCTTCCGGATGACGTCGTCGACTACCTCGCCGAGCTGAACGGACGGACGTCTCTATGGGTCGAGCTTGGACTGCAGACGATTCACGACAAGACCGGCAAGAAAATCAACCGCGGCCACGACTACGCGACGTTCCTAGACGGGTTGGCCAAACTGCGGCGCCACAACATTCGGGTGTGTGTCCATATCATTAACGGACTTCCGGGAGAAACGACGGAGATGATGCTCGACACAGCCCGAGAAGTTGCTAAAATGTACATACAAGGAATCAAGATCCATTTGCTCCACGTCTTGAAACAGACGCCGCTCGCACGCCAATACGAATTAGGTTTGCTCAAACTGATGGACGAGAAGACGTACGTCTCACTCGTCTGCGACCAGCTGGAATATTTGCCTGAAGATGTCATCGTCCATCGATTGACGGGCGACGGTCCGCCCGACTTGTTGATCGGACCGATGTGGAGCCGGCAAAAGATGGCTGTCTTGAACGCCATCCACGCCGAATTGGAGCGCCGCGATTCCTTCCAAGGAAAAAAGAAGGATGAGAGATATGGGATTAATGAGAGTGTTACCGTTCGCGAAACATCTGTTACGTGAACACGCCATACCTGGAACGGTCGCCATCGACATGACGGCCGGAAACGGGCATGATACGTTATTTTTAGCTGAACTCGTCGGAGACGGCCATGTGTATGCGTTCGACGTCCAAGAAGCTGCGGTCCTCGCCACTCGGCGACGTCTCGAGGAAGCTGGGCTGATGGAACGCGTGAGCGTCATCCATGACAGCCACCATACCGTTCAAGACGTTGTGACGGACGAGACGCGTCCGATCACGGCAGCTGTTTTCAACCTCGGTTACTTACCGGGAAGCGACAAGACGGTCACGACTTCCGGGAAAACGACGATTGACGCCATCGAACAGTTGCTTGCTGTCATGGCAATCGGCGGGGTCATCGTCGTCGTCATCTACCACGGGCATGACAGCGGCAAAGCGGAGCGCGACGACGTGCTCGCCTATGTGGAAGCACTCGATCAAACGAAAGCCGGGGTGCTTCGTTACGGCTTCATCAACCAAGTGAACCATCCGCCATTTATCGTGGCGATTGAAAAACGGGCATGACAAAGGCGACTCTACTCGAGTCGCCTTTCCTTATTCTTGAATCAATTCATAAAACGTCAATAGCGTCTCGGCGAACTTCGTGTTCAACCGTTCATATCCGAAATGCGGGAAACCTTCGAGTCGGCGGATGTATACTTGGTCGCCGCCGATCTTTCGGCAGACGTTCAGCGTCAGTTTCACATCGGCAAAGCGATCGTCCGGTGCGTAAAAACAAGCGAGCGGCAACCGCGGCAAATGTTTCTTCTCTTCCTGATGTTCGACGATCTCTTCTTCGATTTCCCGATACTGGGCGTAGGTGATTTCTCCGAACCGTGAAGCTTCTTCTCCGCCTCCTGTGAACGTCATCATGCCGAGCGGCAAATCGGGACGGAATCGGTCGACCGCGCTGGCGACGGCTTGTTTCAATCCGCCGATTTGGCGAGACGCATGCCAATCAAACAACGGTGAGATGTACGTCAAGCTGCCGAGCGGCACATCGTATTCTTGCAACAAGCGGTTCGTCAAGAGCGCTCCTAGGCTGAACGCGACGACGTGAATCGGCACTTTGTACTGGCCCGCCTCACGAAGCGTCTTCTTGATCAGTTGCTTATGCTCTTCCGCCGTGATTCCGAGCGCTTGGCCGCTCACGACGAGTACTTCATAGTCTACGCTCAAGCGTTGCAAGAACGCTTCGCTGACGCGCGACGAGAACTGGAGCGGATAAACGATCACGATGACCCCTTTTCGTGATGTTTCTTCATATGTCATGCTGTCACCTCATTATTAGTATGTCTGTTTAATTCTAACAAAAAACATCAGCCGCGACTGATGTTTGTATGAAAATCCGTCTGGAGTCTTAGCGCGGATCATAGCGCAAATGGATGAGTTCCATCGGTTGGTCATATACTTCTTCTTGGATCCGGTTCAACTCGATAAAAGATTGGTGGTTCAAGAATCCGATCGCCTGCTCGTTCGAGCTTTCGACGTACAGTTCGATCGGTTGCGTCTTCCGCTCCTCTAGATGCGTCAGCAACTCTGCCCCTAACCCTTGACGGTGATGGGCCGGGTGAAGATAAAGACGAAGCACTTCCCACATATCGCCCCGGTCGATGGCGTGGTAAAATCCGATGACGTCGCCGTCAGACTCGCCGACGATGAACAACTGTTCTTTCGCTTCCTCACTCGAACTGATGGCTCGGACGATCTCTTCGAGCTGATAAGCCCGTTCCATAACTTTCGATCGGACGTCGTTCGATACACTCGTCGTCGCGAGCGCGATTTCTCGAATCAACGCGGCATCTTCCGGCACGGCTTCCCTCATCTTCATGACAGCTTCCCCCTTTTGGCCAATCTAGTACTATCATTCCCTCTCCCGATAAAAATATCCTGCTGTTTCATTACTTTTTCATGTCGAATTCGGATGGAACGTTACTTTCTAATTTGACAAGGGTATAAAGGTACCAATGCCAACTTACAAAGGAGTGTTTTTATGCAACCACCATTACAAAATGACACACAAGCCAACAACCCGAACCGCCAGTTTGACCAGCACGAGTCGGGCGGTCCAAAGATCAACGTCGTCACCGGTATGTTGCTCGGCGCGCTCGTCGGCGGTCTGATCGCTATGCTTAGCTCATCGAACCGTGAAAACACGAAACAGTCGCTCACGAATGCGAAAGCTTCGGTCGGCGGACTCGTCGACACGGTGAAAGAAGATCCGGCCGGCAAAGCGTCGCAAGTGATCGATCAAGTGAAATCGGCCTCAGGGATCATCCAAGAAGTCGCGACAGACGTACAGAACGTGTACGAAAAAGTCGCCGGTGAAGCCGATACGGTCAAGCAAGACGTGAACAAAGTCGTCGAGACGGCGCAAGAAGCAAAAGCCGACCTGCAAGAAATCGGCGAAAAAGTCGTCGAGGCGAAAGATACGGCTCTCGGGCAAGAAGATACATCGACTGACCAAAAATCACAAACGTAAAAAAAGACGACCTTTCACGAGAGAAAGGTCGTCTTTCATTTGGTTAAGCGAAGCGTTTCGCGCCTTCTTCAAGCACTGCCGCTTTGTCCGTCTGCTCCCAAGGGAGTTCAACGTCCGTACGACCGAAGTGGCCGTAAGCTGCTGTCTGCTTGTAGATCGGGCGACGAAGGTCGAGCATCTTGATGATGCCGGCCGGACGGAGGTCGAAGTTCTCACGGATGAGTTCAACGAGCTCTGTCTCGCTCAATTTGCCAGTGCCGAACGTGTCGACCGCGATCGATACCGGGTGAGCGACACCGATTGCGTACGCGAGTTGTACTTCCGCTTTGTCAGCAAGGCCTGCTGCGACGAGGTTTTTCGCCACGTAACGAGCCGCGTATGCTGCTGAACGGTCAACTTTTGTAGGATCTTTCCCTGAGAACGCACCGCCGCCGTGACGAGCGTAGCCGCCGTACGTATCAACGATGATTTTACGTCCTGTGAGACCTGCATCACCTTGTGGCCCACCGATTACGAAACGGCCAGTCGGGTTGATGAAGTATTTTGTGTCTGCATCGATCAATTCAGTCGGGATGACTGCGTCGATGACGTGTTTCTTAAGATCCGCTTGAATTTGCTCGAGCGTGATCTCTTCAGCGTGTTGTGTCGAGATGACGATCGTGTCGATGCGGACCGGGTTGTTGTCTTGATCGTATTCGACTGTCACTTGCGTCTTCCCATCCGGGCGAAGGTAAGCGAGCGTACCGTTCTTGCGGACTTCCGCCAAACGGCGTGACAATTTGTGTGCGAGCGAGATCGGGAGCGGCATGAGTTCCGGTGTCTCTTTCGTCGCATAACCGAACATGAGACCTTGGTCTCCGGCACCGATTGCGTCGAGCTCTTCTTCAGTCATCTGACCTTCACGTGCTTCGAGTGCTTGGTCGACACCTTGGGCGATATCGACTGATTGCTCATCGATCGAAGTGAGGACAGCACATGTCTCTGCGTCGAAACCGTATTTCGCACGTGTGTAGCCAATCTCACGAACTGTTTCACGAACAACTTTCGGGATATCCACGTAAGTTGATGTTGTGATTTCACCTGCTACAAGCACGAGACCTGTCGTGACAGATGTCTCAGCCGCAACGCGGGCGTTTGGATCTTCAGCTAAAATCGCGTCCAAAATCGCATCTGAGATTTGGTCACAAATTTTATCCGGATGTCCTTCCGTGACGGACTCCGAAGTGAAAAGACGACGGTTTAAGTTTGCCATTTCGAAAAACCTCCTATAATAAGGGTGATGTGTGGACGGTACTCGTTCCCCTTACGCGTTGCTTTGGGACGGTAATGAAAAAAACCTCTCGCCACGTTCAATGGGAAAGGTTGAATCGTTCTTCCTTACCCTCTTATCGTTCGAAGCTTACGCTTCGCTTCAGGATAGCACCTTTTCCGAAAAACTTTGACAAATCGGACGGTTGCTGGGCTTCGTAGGGCCTTGTTCCCTCCACCGCTCAGAATAAGAGTATCCGTTACGAAGACCATCATATAAATGCCGTACCGTTCTGTCAAGCGTATCGACCGAATTCGTAAAACTTTTCACGAACTCGCTAATAGTTATGTTTGTGAAATAACAAACATTTTTTTGTCCGTTTCCGTTTTTGTACTATGACCTGGTACAGAATATGTTAGAATGACAGTGTAAGAAAGCGCTTACTTTACAGAATGAATTAACTCTTGTTTTTGATTAGTGTGTCACATATAATAAAAACGTCATACTAATCAATCGCGGAAGTATGCGGATTTCATCCACATCTATTTAGGGGAAAGGTGGGATTCGGGATGGCGACAACGCTCCTGAAAATCGAAGAATTAATTAACGGTACCGATGTATTGCGGAACTTGACGGTTCCGCAACTGGTGGAAGAGGCCATTCGCAACGGGGAAGGTGTACTGACGAAAGACGGGGCTTTATCAGTCAGTACCGGCAAATTCACAGGACGGTCACCAAAGGACAAATTCGTCGTGAAAGATGAAGTCAGCAACAACTTGGTCGACTGGGGTCCAGTCAACCAACCGATCGCCGAAGAAAAGTTTTCGGCACTGCTCGACAAAGTGCTCACCCACCTCGAGACGAAAGACAAACTTTACTACCTCGAGGCGTCAGCCGGGGCTGACGAACATTACACGTTACCGGTACGGGCCATCACTGAATACGCATGGCACAACTTGTTCGCCAAGCAGTTGTTCTTGCGGGAATGGCCGACTGCTGGCGCCTTCGACCCGTTCACGGTCATCTACGCGCCGAGCTATAAGGCCGACCCGGCTGTCGACGGGACGAACTCTGAGACGTTCATCCTCGTCTCGTTCGCCAAACGCACGATTCTGATCGGGGGAACAGAATACGGCGGCGAAATTAAAAAATCGATTTTCTCGGTTATGAACTTCCTGTTGCCTGAGCAAAACGTCCTCTCGATGCATTGCTCGGCGAACGTCAATGACGCAAACGAGACCGCGCTCTTCTTCGGCCTGTCAGGGACCGGCAAGACGACGCTGTCAGCTGACACGGAACGCCACCTCATCGGGGACGACGAGCACGGCTGGTCACCGGACGGCATCTTCAACATCGAGGGCGGCTGCTACGCGAAGACGATCAACTTGTCGCGCGAGAACGAACCGCAAATCTATGATGCGATCCGCTTCGGGTCACTCATCGAAAACGTCGTGTTGAACGATGACCGGTCACCGGACTATAAAAACATCTCATTGACAGAGAACACGCGAGCGGCTTATCCGATCAACTATATCGATAACGCCATGCTCCCATCGCGAGCCGGTCATCCGAACACGATCGTCTTCTTGACGGCCGATGCTTACGGGGTGTTGCCTCCAATCAGCAAGTTGACGAAAGAACAGGCGATGTATCACTTCCTCTCTGGTTATACGTCGAAATTGGCCGGTACCGAGCGCGGTGTCACCGAGCCGCAAGCGACGTTCTCGACTTGCTTCGGCTCACCGTTCTTGCCGCTCGCACCGGAGCGCTACGCTGACATGCTCGGCAAGTTGATCGAGAAACATGATGTCGACGTCTATCTCGTCAACACGGGCTGGACGGGTGGCGCGTACGGAGAAGGATCACGCATGAAACTTCCTTATACTCGGGCGATGGTGAATGCGGCCGTCAACGGCGAACTTCGTGACGTCGAGACGATGCGGCACGACATCTTCAACGTGGAAATCCCGCTCGATATCCCAGGCGTACCAAAAGACGTGCTCAACCCACGCGAGACGTGGAAAGACGGCGAACGTTACGATGCCGAGGCAAAAGCACTCGCTCGTAAATTCCAAGACAACTTCAAGCGATTCACAAAAGCGAGTGAGTCGGTCGTCGCGGCCGGCCCGATCGTCTTCTAACCACAAAATGACTAGTGCCCCGAGCGGCACTAGTCATTTTTTGTCGTCTTCTCGAGCATCCAATCCATCGCCCGTTCCGTCGTCTCCCACTTCTTCCAAAATGGCAGTTGGTGGGCATACGGCACGACCCACAGTTCGGCTTGATCCCCGAGCTTCTCGGCGACTGCCGTCGCGTGACGCAGCCGCACTTGCTCATCGTCGGTGCCGTGAATGAGCAGCGTCGGTGCTTGCCATTCCTTAAACAGTGGTGACCGCTCGACATACGCCTCTTTAGCCGTCTCCGGATCTCCCCCGGTCATGCGGCGAAGCATCTTTCGCATCGTCCGTTGCTCCTCATACGTCCATGCCAGATTTGTCACACCCGCCCATGAGGTGACCGAAGCGAGCGGGCGCGCTGCGGCCAAGGAGAGCGCCATCATGCCGCCACGTGAGAAACCGAGCGCGTGGATCGTCGGGCATGTATCGTTGACCCGGTCGTACAATGACAACACGTCTTCTAAATCGTCTCCTCCAAAATCTTCTTTCCCACTGCCGCCGTGGTTGCCGCGATAGACCGGCGCGACGACGTGGAAGCCGCGGGCGGCGAATTGCATCAAGCGAGGAAGCCGGACGTCACCGATTCGGCCCGTCCCGCCGCGCAAATAGAAGAGGACTTGTCCGTTCGGACGTTTCGGCGTGATCGTATACGCGACGACATCCTCGCCGTCGCGCGTCTCGTACCATCCACGATGGACCGGGTATCCAGCGTAAGGCGGGAGCACCTCGACCCGGTCAAACCATTTTTTGGGCATGGAGCACCTTCATCGTTTCCGGGAGCACCCGGTCTTTCATCATGAAGCTGTATTGGTGATTGCGGAGCAAATTTTTCGGCAACTCATCGAGAAGAACGGCGCCGTCCGTCTCTTCGATGGCCGGATGATCCTCGAACCGTTCGATGACGGCGAAGTAGATGTTTTTAATGACCGTGTCCCCTCGTCCGAGCACCCGGTATTGCCCGAGATAATGGAGCGACTCGACGATGCCCCCGGTCTCTTCGAACACTTCGCGGATTGCCGCGTCATCTTCATGCTCCCCAGGCTCCACTTTTCCCCCAGGAAATTCGAGACCTCGCTGTTTATGTTTCGTCAAAACCCATTTGTCGCCGTAACGGGCGACGACCCAGACGTGGAGCGGCTTATCTGAGAACGGATAGTGGGTGAAGCTCAACTCGACTTGATTATGATAGTAGTCCGTGAATGTCAACATAGTCCATCCCTTTCTTTCCCGTGTCTACTCTCACTTTACCTTGTCTCACCCTAGTTTCAAACAAAAAAATCGGTCCACCGAGGTGGACCGACTTGGATTCGTTACTTCAAACGCTTTTCAAGCTCTGCTTTTTGCTCTTCATAGCCCGGTTTTCCGAGAAGCGCGAACATGTTCGCTTTGTATGCTTCAACACCCGGCTGGTTGAACGGGTTCACCCCGAGGATGTAACCGCTCATCGCACATGCCTTCTCGAAGAAGTAGAACATGTAGCCGAGGTGGTACGGCGTCATCTCCGGCAATTCGACGACGAGGTTCGGAACGTTTCCGTCCGTGTGGGCGAGGAGTGTTCCTTCTGCCGCCTTGTCGTTGACGAATTGGATTGTCTCGCCGGCAAGGAAGTTCAAACCGTCAAGGTCTTGCGCGTCTTCCGGTACGTTCATCGTGTGGCGGACGTTCGTGACACGAATGACCGTTTCGAACAAGTCACGGCGTCCTTCTTGGATGTATTGTCCCATCGAGTGCAGGTCTGTCGAGAAGTCGACCGCCGCCGGGAAAATCCCTTTGTTGTCTTTTCCTTCTGACTCGCCGTAAAGTTGTTTCCACCATTCCGAGACGTAATGGAGAGCCGGCTCATAGTTGACGAGAAGCTCAATCGACTTCCCTTTCGCGTACATGGCGTTACGGACGACCGCATATTGATACGCTTCGTTCTCGCTTAGCTCAGGTGAGCTGTATGCATTCTCTGCGTCGCGCGCACCTTCCATGAGGGCGTCGATGTCGATGCCGGCAGCGGCGATCGGAAGCAGTCCGACTGGCGTAAGGACCGAGAAACGGCCGCCGACGTCATCCGGAATGACGAACGTCTCGTAGCCTTCAGCGTCAGCGAGCGTCTTGAGCGCTCCGCGAGCCCGGTCTGTCGTCGCATAAATGCGGTCACGGGCGCCGTCTTGACCATACTTCTCTTCCATGAACTGTTTCAACACACGGAAAGCGATGGCCGGTTCAGTCGTCGTCCCTGATTTCGAGATGACGTTGACCGAGACGTCTTTGTCTTTCAAGACGTGAAGCAACTCTGTCATGTAAGTTGACGAGATGTTATGTCCGGCAAAGAACACTTGCGGCGCTTGGCGCTCTTCTTTTGACAACACGTTAAAGAACGAGTGTTGAAGCATCTCAATCGCCGCGCGGGCACCGAGATAAGAACCGCCGATTCCGACGACGACGAGAACGTCCGAGTTGTCACGGATCCGTTTCGCTGCCGCTTTGATGCGGGCGAACTCGTCCGTATCGAAGTTCGTTGGAAGGTCGACCCAGCCTAGAAAATCACTGCCCGCCCCACTGCGGTCGTGGATGACCGAGTGAAGTGCTTTTACCGTTTCTTGCATTTGATCGATCTCATGTTCCCCGACGAAAGACAGGGCGTTAGAATAATCGAAACGTACAGTTGACATATCATTTCCTCCTTTAAATCGCTCATCAAAGAGCCATACATGACTCATCATAAACGGAAACGCCGGATTCGTTCAATCATTATTGCAAAATAGGCATGAAATCGCCTTATTTGCTCAACTCGAGAATCGCCGCCACATCTTCACGCTCAAGCGTGCGGAAACGCCCGAACGACCCGCGCTTCATCGCCGAGTCAAGGATCGCATCAAACGTCGACTCGTCAATCTCGTAATCACGCAACGAGCTCGGCGCGCCTAGTTTGTCAAAGAAAGCACGGATCGCTTGAATCGTCCGTTTCGCCGTCTCGAGGTCGCTCTCCCCTGGCTCGACGTCGAACACTTCTGTCCCGAGGCGGGCGAAGCGTGCCGCATTGTCCTCATCAAGGACGTGTTCCATCCAACGCGGGAACAAGATGGCGAGACCGCCGGCATGGGGAATATCGTGGACGGCCGAGACGGCGTGCTCGATATTGTGAGACGCCCAGTCCCCTGATGCGCCCATTTGCAAGACGCCGTTCAAGGCAATCGTGCCAGCGAACAAGATGATGGCGCGCAAATCAACGTTTTCTAAATCGTCGACAAGTTTAGGCGCCGACTCGACGACCGCCTTTAAGACGCCTTCGGTCATGCGTTCTTGGACCGGTGCATGGTTCGGGTGGAAGTATTGTTCGAAGCAATGGCTCATCATGTCGACGATGCCGTAAATCGTTTGGTCTTTCGGGACCGACACGGTGTAGCGCGGGTCGAGGATCGAGAACGTCGGATAGACGAGCGGATGGCCCCAGCCATACTTCTCTTGTGTCTCCCAGTTCGTGATGACCGAGCCCGAGTTCATCTCAGAACCGGTCGCCGCGAGCGTGAGCACCGTTCCGAACGGTACTGCTTCCGCCGGGATGTGGTCGCGAAGGACGATATCCCAAGCGTCGCCTTCATATGGGATGGCCGCCGAGATGAGTTTTGTACAGTCGATGACCGATCCGCCGCCGACTGCGAGCAAGGCGTCGACGCTTTCTTCGCGCGCTTGTTTGACAGCACGACGTACCGTCTCGATGCGCGGGTTCGGCTCGACGCCAGAGAAGTCGACGAAATCGATGCCGGCTTTGTTTAACTCGGCGACGACTTCTTCATACGTCCCGTTCTTTTTGATGCTCCCGCCTCCATAGACGAGCATCACTTTCTTCGCGTCGAGCGCTGTGAGCTCACCGGCGAGCTTTTCGATTTGATGTGTCCCGAAAATCAATTTTGTCGGGTTTTTGTATTCAAAGTTGTGCATGATTCATCCTCCTCACGAAAATATGTAACACCTACACTATATACCCTGTTTTTCTGGAATGAAAAGCATCATGCCTCCCCGTAGATGCGATCGATGATTGTATGCAAGATGACGGCTTGTTCCCCCTGCTCAAACTCTGGCTCTCGCTGACAAGCGTCAAGAAACGTTTGAATTTGGACGGCGTACGGGTCGACATGTTCGAGATGGGCTGGCGTCTGATCGAACAAGGCGCCGTATGCTTCCGTATGGACGTGGAGGGGGAATAAGGTTGCCCCGCCTTCAGTCCCGCGCAATTCGACACGCATCGTGTCTCTCGGCCCGATATTGGCCATGAAGCTCCCATCAAATAAGAGCGACGCCCCGTCATCAAACTTCACCATCGCCCGCGCTGTGTCTTCGACAGAAAACGTGTCCGGATCCCATGTCCCCATCAAGCCGACACCAGGCCGTGTCCCGAGATATTGACCGGTGTGACCGATCACGTCCACCGGTTTCGGATACCCCATCAAGTAAAGCGCCAAATCGAGCATATGGACGCCGTGATCTAACAGTGCGCCGCCCCCTTGCAGCTCTTTGTCCGTGAACACACCCCACCCCGGGATGCCGCGGCGCCTTAGCGCGATCGCGGTCGCCGCATAAAGATGACCGAGTTCGCCCGCCTCAATCATGCGCTTCAGCAGTTGGGTATCTGACCGGTGGCGGTAATGAAACCCATAATGGAGCGTCCGGTTCGCGGCTTTGGCTGCTTCTAACATTTCCCCCGCTTCTCGGGCGGAGATGGCGGGCGGCTTCTCACACAGGACGTGACAGCCTGCTTCGAGCGCTGCGATGACATGATCTTTATGCAGAGCGTTCGGCGTGCAGACGCTGACCGCGTCGAGCTGTTCGTTCGCCAACAACTCTTTCACCGTTTCGTATACCCGCTCGATCCCGAACTGACGAGCGGCCGCCTCACCGCGCTCACGTGTCCGGTTCATGACGGCGACGACGTCCGCTCCGGCGGCGATGTATTGCGGGATATGGGCGCTTGTCGCAATCCCGCCTGTACCGATAATACCTAGGTTCATGTTAACCCCTCCTTTTCTGTACTGTTCGGGAAGGGGTCGCCGATTTCCTGTACAACAAAAAAGACGACCTACGAATAGGTCGCCTTAATCACTTACTTTTTGAAGTTCGTGTTTTTGATCCAGTCTTCGAGCTTGTCCTTGAGGACAGTGAAGCCTGGTGCTTCTTCTTGCTTGAAGTTAGAAGCTTCGTTGCGGCGTTGACCACCACGGCGAGCTGGCTTAGCAGACTTCTCGCGTTTTGGAGCTTCTTGTGTCGCTTTCATTGAAAGCTTGATTTTCTTAGAAGCTTCATCAACTTCAAGAATTTTCACTTCAACTTCTTGACCGACTTGAACGTACTCGTTCACGTCTTTCACGTAGTCGTGTGAGATTTCAGAGATGTGGACAAGACCTTGAGTCTCGTCGTCGAGTGCGACGAACGCACCGAAAGGTTGGATTCCTGTTACTTTACCTTTTAAAACTTGATCTTTTTCGTATTTTGCCATTACAAACACTCCTATGCTAAATTCATCAACTTACTATAACATACTTTTTTCGATAAAGTGTAGAAATTCCTAAAAAAGATTATTCGAAAACATTTTTACGTTTCAAAGTCGAACTTCGGGGTAAATACAAATCAAGCAAGACTTCAAGTATTCCCCCCTGATTCCGCTAGGCTGAGGCCTAGCCCTTTTTTTGTTCAAAACGTCGTAAACGGCTTTTGACCACCCACTTCATAGAGCGTTTCTCCCGCCATCTCGTTCACGATAATCGCGTTTCGATACACGGCCATGCCGAGGTTCGTCGCGGCCGGTCCATGGGAATGTTCGAGATTCGTATGGGTGAACAACTTTCCACTTAACTCTTCTTCCATGCGCACCTCGTATGTCTCACCTACACGCCATTCACGCTCAGCTTCCCAGACGATCGGCAGTCGATCAATCCAAGACGGAAGAACCGGACGATATCCCGTCGCAACGACGACGAGGTCGTACGTTCGTTCAACCTCTTCTCCCGTGTACATTTTTTTACCTGTCAACTGATGGGTCAACCAATCGTATGTGATGGATTCGACTTCAACTTGTGTGAGTAACTCCGCTTTCGTTGAGTCACGTTCTGCGGTTCGGTGATACAACGTCTCGTAAATCGCTGTCATCGTCTCCGGATTGACACCATGACGAAAGCGTTCGAACGAGCGTATCAACTCTTTTCGTGACGTGTACGATAAGCTGTGAAAGTACTTCACGTAGTCGACACTAAAGATTTCATCCCCTAACTTGCCTGCCTCCAGTGTCTCGAAATGGTCTGATCGTGTGATCCAGTCGACACGTTGCTCATCTGTCGCGTCACGAAGCAAATCTAGGAACACTTCCGCCGCGCTTTGCCCGCTGCCGACGACGGCAACACGATATCGGTCTTTCAATACATCTCGATACGTCATGTATTCGCTCGTATGGATCACTTGTTCAAATCCGGCTGGAACGAACGGCGCCATCCCCGTCCCGAGCACAAGGTGTTTAGCACGAAGTTGCTTCGTCTGTCCTGCCGACTCGACTGTCACGAGAAAACCTTCAGCTTCGAGAGTCACGTCTGACACCTCGTGACCAAACTCAATCGTCGACAAGCGTTCGGAAACCCATCTGAGATAACGATTGTATTCCGTACGAGGAATCGTGTTTCGCTCTTGAGTGATGAACGTCTGCAGTCGCCCCGTCTTATTCAAGTAATTTAAAAAGCTTGCCTCATTCGTCGGGTCAGCGAGCGTGACGAGGTCTTGCAAATAATGTGTTTGCATCGTCATGCCTTCGATAAGCATCCCTTCGTGCCACATCATCTCGGTACGTTTCTCAAAACAAATCCCTCGTAACGTCGTCTTTTCCGCTAGCGCCATCAATCCCAGATTGTATGGCCCACAACCGACGGCGACAAAATCCACTCGTTCCATTTGCCTCACCCCGTCCCTTTATTCCCGTTCACTATACCGATAAAACGTCAACAGACCCTCACTGCTGAGAGTCTGATGTGACGGTCACTTCGAACTGGCTCATAAACCGGTCGATGCGACGAATCGCTTCTTGTAACTGTTCGATCGACGTCGCGTAACTGGCGCGGACGAACCCTTCCCCGCTCGCTCCAAACGCGTTGCCCGGGACGACGGCGACCCGTTCCTCGAGCAAGAGCCGCTCAGCGAACTCTTCACTCGATAGGCCCGTATGACGAATCGACGGGAACGCATAAAAAGCTCCCCCTGGGACGTGGGTCGGCAGTCCGGCATCATTGAGCGCTTGAATGAAGTAGTTTCGGCGCTGGCGATAGCTCTTCACCATCTTCGGGACGTGTTGGTCTCGGGTCCGGAGCGCCTCGAGACCGCCGAACTGGACGAGCGTCGGAGCGCACATCATGCCGTATTGATGAACTTTGAGCATCTCGCGCGTCACGACTTCCGGTGCGCACGTGAAGCCAAGCCGCCATCCCGTCATCGCGAACGCCTTCGAGAAGCCGTTGACGACGATCGTCCGGTCGCGCATATCATGAAGCGTCGCAAAGCTCGTGAACGGTTCATCGTACGATAGTTCCGCATAAATCTCGTCACTGACGACCCAAAGGTCATGCTTCGTCGCGAGCTCTGCGATTTGACCGAGTTCTTCCCCGGTCATCGTCGCGCCAGTCGGGTTTGACGGGAAACAGAGCAAGATGGCTTTCGTCCGTTCCGTGATCGCCGCCTCGACGTCGTCACGGTTTAAACGGAAGCCGGTCTCGGGACGACAGGCGACGGAGACGACTGTTCCGCCCGCCAGTTCGATGAGCGGACCGTACGAGACGAATGCCGGCTCGACGACGATGACTTCATCCCCTGGGTTCAATAAAGCCCGGAAGGCGATATCGAGCGCTTGAGACGCCCCTGTCGTGACGATCAACTCGGTGCCCGCGTCGTAACCGACGTCGAACCGTTCTTTCATATAGCTGGCAATCTCTTCTCTCAATTCCAGCAGTCCGGCGTTGGCGCTGTACGCGGTATAACCTTGTTCAAGCGCCGCGTAACTCGCCTCACGCACGTTCCAAGGCGTGATGAAGTCAGGCTCCCCCACCCCGAGGGAGACGACGTTTTCCATCGTTTGCGCCAAATCAAAGAAGCGGCGAATGCCGGACGGCTTCATCGAGACGACTTGATTTGATAGCGACTTCATGGCGTGATGTTCAACCGTTTATCTTCGACGTGCGGGGTGAACAAGATGCCGTCATGTTTATACGTCTTCAACTTGAAGTGTGTCGTCGTCGAGACGACCGAGTCGAGCGGCGACAGTTTGTCGGACACGAACGAGGCGACGTCTTGAAGCGAGTTCGCCCGGATGACGACTTGCAGGTCGTAAGCGCCTGACATCAAGTAGAGTGCCGTCACTTCCGGGAAGCGATAAATCCGCTCGGCTACTTCATCGAATCCGCGTCCGCGTTTCGGCGTCACTTTGACATCGATGAACGCCGTGACGTCGTGCCGATTGATTTTTTGCCAGTTCACCATGGCCCGGAACCCGAGTAAGATGCCGTCCTGTTTGAACTTCTCAAGCATCGCCTCGACTGTCGCGACGTCGGTCGCGAGCATCTCTGCGAGGATCTTCGTCTCGAGATACCCTTTTTCTTCAAGCAACTCTAACAGTTCTAGTTCTTTTGATGTATACATGATTTATTCTCCTTCCGTTCTACCGGGGAATGCCCCTGTGA
This sequence comes from Exiguobacterium sp., assembly GCF_020832205.1. GTDB lineage: Bacteria > Bacillota > Bacilli > Exiguobacteriales > Exiguobacteriaceae > Exiguobacterium. The sequence goes on from NZ_JAFIFD010000030.1 coordinate 20,624, forward strand.
ACGTTCTTTCTGTCCGTCTCACATAGTCCCGCCGCTCGGACTGGACGATGTGAAAGTTTTTCATCTCCATGTCGGTGAGCCCGTGCTTTTGACAGAAACGATCAAAGTAGCGGCGGCGCGTCTCATCTTGTTTCGCCGACAAGTTGTCCGAGCCGTTAAACGCATACAACACGGTCGCCCGTGCCGGATGAACGATCGTGCCGTGCTCACTCACCCGCAAAATGAAGTCCCAGTCCCAGTAGTTGTACACCGACTCATCGAACGGACCGATTTGATCGTGGATCCGTTTGCGGTATAACGTGCCGGACGGGATATATGTCGAGTCCTGCCGGAGACGCTCGAGATCGAGGTCGTAGGCGAACGCCTCCCAATCGGTGACGACACGGCGGCCGTCTTTCCATTCGAAGCGAAACAGTTCGGCATCGGTAAAGACGAGGTCGGCCGTCTCTAAGTCTTGAAGTGCCTGCTCGATATGCGTCGGCATGAGCAGGTCATCATCGTCGAGCAACAAAATATAGTCACCTTTCGCCTCGTTCACGCCACGGTTTCGCGCCTTGACGTGATGGTTCTCTCCGAGTTCGACCAACCGAATCGACAAGCGATTCAAAAAAGGCGCCAAAAGATGTTGTTTTGGCGGCCCGTCATTATTGATTACGACGACTTCGAACTGCTGGAACGTCTGAACGACGAGACTTTCGAGCAGTTCGGTCAGTTCCGTCTCCCGTGAATAGACCGGGATGACGATTGATACGAGCGGGTTCATCCGCGGTAAGCAGTTTCGACGTGCGGCAAAATCGTTTCCCAGCTGACGCCGTTCTCTTTTGATACGGTGACGAAATCACCATACGCGAAGACGCTCTCGACGCCTTCGATTTCGACGAGTTTCGCGAGGAGCGGTTGGTCTGTCGCCTCGCCCGCTTTCACGCTTTGGCTTTTTGCTCCAAAGACGTTTTCCGGAAGTGTGATTTTCATTGCGTTTGGATTAGGTGTTGGATCGATTCGTAACATGTAAGTTCCCCCTTATAGTTGACAAGATTGTGAAGACGCGAGTAATCGGATCGCCATGGCGCGCGTCTCAGACGGAGGCGGGCATTCGCCGAACGCTTCCGTCAACACGTGTCGGATGCGTGCGTCTAATTCGCCTGCTGTGTCGAGTTGCGTGAGCGCCACCGCGATGTCATCAAACTCTGGTCCATACGACCCGACCCCGTAACCGAGTGGGTCCCATGCTAATAATAAGTCTTCTGCTCTCATTTGTTAAACCCTTCTTTTTAAGCTGATATCAAACCTTACTCCCTCAATCTACCTCACTTTCACTCTCGATGCTAGCACCCGCTCCGATTTCCCTCTTTTCAAAAGTTCGGCATTTCTATATATAGTATGTGAAGATAAGCGAGAAAATGGAATGGATTCATGTGAAAATAATCACATATACCTTTTCTTATCCCTTTTTCCTCAATTGACCGCTTACATAAAAATCTGGACCTTCCTCCGATCGATGACGCATAAATTTTTTTCTATCTCAAATCCCATCTCAAATCGGATGACAGCGCCATTTTACGGTGAAAGCAATATATGGGGCAACAGTTTGGCGAATGTCAAGCATTGCAAAACTAAATATAGGTGATTTATGATTAAAAAGACAAAAAAACGTCAATATATAGTTAAAAGCAAAAACGACGCTTCGCTATATATTGACGGTATGCAGGGTATTACGAGTTATACCTTTATAATATCTACATCTTAAGAAGGAGTGATCATTTTGACATCCCCTATCCACCACGAGACGATGTTGCCTGTGACACCAACGCTCACAGACGTCTCGACCTTGATCCAATCCATCACACAACGCTACCCACAACTCAGTGTGGAACGATATGAAGAACGCTTGGTCCGGGCGCTCGAATCTAAAACGCTGACACAAGATGTAGTATATGACCTCATGACGATGCACGCCCTCGATATGCTGAAAGCCGAGGAGCCGGACTGGACGTTCGTGGCGACCGAGATGTACTTGAACCGCCTCTATCTCGAAGCGGCACGCAACCGCGGCTACGATGCGTCGATGCGTTATGGTGCGCTCTATCCGATGATCGAGACGCTCACGAAGAAAGGCATCTTCACGTCAGCCTTGATCGACACGTATTCAAAAGAAGACGTCGACTACTTAGAGACGTTGATCGATCCGTCACGCGACCGCTTGTTCACATACATCGGGCTCCGGACGTTGTCGGACCGTTATCTCGGACGTGACCACGTCAAAAACTTGTACGAGCTCCCGCAAGAGCGGTTCATGGTCATTGCCATGACGCTCATGCAAAAAGAAAACCCGACGCAGCGTGTCAAGCTCGTCGAAGAAGCCTACTGGGCGCTCTCTAACCTATATATGACGGTCGCGACGCCGACGTTGTCAAACGCCGGCAAGTCTTACGGTCAACTCAGCTCGTGCTTTATCGACACGGTCGACGATTCGCTCCGCGGAATCTATGACTCGAACACGGACGTCGCCACCCTTTCAAAAGGCGGCGGCGGGATCGGCGTCTATCTCGGCAAGATCCGCTCGCGCGGCAGTGACATTAAAGGATTCAAAGGCGTCTCAAGCGGCGCGTTGCCTTGGATGAAGCAATTGAACAACACGGCTGTGTCAGTCGACCAGCTCGGCATGCGCCAAGGCTCGATCGCCGTCTATTTGGACATTTGGCATAAAGACATTTTCGAGTTCCTCGATGCGAAACTCAACAACGGCGATGAGCGCCTCCGGACCCATGACTTGTTCACGGGCGTCTGTTTGCCGGACTTGTTCATGCGTACCGTAGAAGCACGCGGCGACTGGCATCTGTTCGACCCGCATGAAGTTCGGACGGTCATGGGCTTTAGCCTCGAAGACTTCTACGATGAGACAGAGAACGGCGGTTCATTCACCGAGAAATATATGGCTTGCGTCAACACGCCGGAACTGTCGCGTGTGACTGTCCCAGCCATCGACCTCGTCAAACGATACATGCGCTCACAACTCGAAACGGGCACTCCGTACATGTTCTTCCGGGACGCCGTCAACCGCGCCAACCCAAATAAACATGCCGGCATGATCTACAGCTCGAACCTTTGTTCAGAGATCGCTCAAAACATGTCTCCGACGGTCATCGATGAAGAGTATACCGCAGACGGGAAAATCGTCATCACGAAGACACCGGGTGACTTCGTCGTCTGTAACTTGAGCTCGATCGCCTTGGCCCGGGCTGTCAAGTCGGACGTCCTTGAACGACTCATCCCGATTCAAATGCGCATGCTCGATAACGTCATCGACTTGAACACGATCGAAGTGCCGCAAGCGATGATCACGAACCAAAAATATCGGGCCGTCGGTCTCGGTACGTTCGGCTGGCATCACCTGCTCGCACTCGAAGGCATCCGCTGGGAATCGGTCGACGCCGTCCAATATGCGGAGAAGCTGTATGAGAAAATCGCTTATCTCACGATTCAAGCGTCGATGGAACTCGCCAAAGAAAAAGGTGCGTTCGGTGTGTTCGAAGGCTCCGAATGGCACACAGGCGAATATTTCAAGCGTCGCAACTATCGTTCGCACGATGAGCTCGACTGGGACGGCCTCGCGGCTGAAGTTCACCAAAACGGTGTTCGTAACGCCTACATGATGGCAGTCGCCCCGAACTCGTCGACAGCGATCATTGCCGGTAGCACCGCTTCGATCGACCCGATCTACAAGAAAGTATATTCAGAAGAGAAGAAAAACTATAAGATTCCGGTCACGGTTCCTGACCTCAACCCGGAAACGAACTGGTTCTATAAATCAGCGTTTGAAGTCGACCAACTCTGGAGCATCCGTCAAAATGCGGCGCGCCAACGTCACATCGACCAAGCAATCAGTTTCAACTTGTACGTCAAAAATGACGTCAAGGCGACTGAAATGTTGGCGATGCACCTCGAGGCGTGGTCGCTCGGTATGAAATCAATCTACTACACGCGTTCAACGACCGTCGAAGTCGACGAGTGTGAATCTTGCGCTTCTTAAGTTGAGTGAAAAGAAAGGTGGGACCGACCATGAACATCGCAATCGTCTATAGTTCAATGAGCGGAAATACGGAAGAAGTCGCCTCGCTCGTCGAGGCGACCCATCTCGAACGCGGCGACCGGGTCGTCACGTTTGAGGCCGACCGAATCGGGCATCGGGAAGCGATGTCTCTCGCGACGTATGACCTCGTCTACTTCGGGTCATACACGTGGGCCGACGGGGTGCTCCCTGATGAGATGAAAGATACGTTCCGTCTCGTTTTAAAAGAACTGTCCGTACCGATTCGACAAGCGGCCGTGTTCGGCACCGGCGACAAAATGTTCGTCCACTTCTGCCGAGCCGTCGACGAGATGGCGTACCACCTTTCGAAATATGGAATCCCCCTCGTCGGCGAACTGTTGAAAATCGAACAGTCGCCGCGCAACCAGCCGTACAACGTCCGCCACTGGACGGAGCGGTTGGCACGAAACGCCGAAGAAGGAGTATACGCTTATGACCATTCAAAAGATCAAACTTCTGTCGCCCAAACATCCTAACCGGGCGACAGCCATCGTCGGGGGCGAGACAAGTTCTATCGTCAACTGGAACGATATCGCCTACCCGCAATTTTATACGATTTATAAACAGTTGCTCTCGAACTTTTGGATCCCAGATGAGATCTCGATGTCGAAAGATATGCAGCAATGGCCTCAATTGAGCGAACGCGAGCAAGACGCGTTCAAACGCATTATCGGCTTGTTGTCGATTCTCGACTCTGTTCAGACGCGTTACATCCTCGAATCGTCGATGTTCTCGTCTGATTCGTCGGTTCATGCGGTACTCGCGGTCATCGCCCAACAAGAAGTCGTGCATAACCAGTCATACAGCTACGTGCTGTCAAGTCTCGTTCCGCTCAGCGAACAAAACCGAATTTTCGATATCGCCAAAGACGACGAGATGGTCATGAAACGGAACCAGTTCATCTTGAACTTATACGAAGATTTCCGGGCCGAGCAAACGGCTGAAACGTTCGCCAAATCACTCGTCGCTTCAATCATTCTCGAAGGGATCAACTTCTATTCCGGATTCGCTTACTTCTATAACTTGGCCCGTCACCAGAAGATGGTCGGGACATCGACGATGATCAGTTACATCCAACGCGATGAGATGCAGCATTCGTACTTCGTCAGCCAGTTGCTCCGTGCCGTCTTGACGGAAAACCCTGAAATCGACGCTGACGGCAGCTTCAGCCAGTTCGTCTACGACACGATGGCAGAAGCAGTCGACCTCGAGATCGAATGGTGCGAATACGTTCTCCGTGACCTCGACGGCCTCGATGTCAGCGAGATGCGCGACTACGTCAAATACCTCGCCAACAAACGCTTGCGCGTCATCGGCTTGAACGACTTGTACGAAGGTTTCAACGAAGACGTCATGCCTTGGATTCGTGCCTACTCGGACGACTCGCTCAACGCGACGAAATCGGACTTCTTCGAACAAAAATCCCGCTCTTACGCAAAAGTCACGGACGCCAACGGCTTCGACGACTTGTAAGCCACGAAAAAGCGCAAGACCTCATCATTCGGATGGGGTCTTGCGCTTTTTAATCGTCCATTAGAAAGCCCTCGACCGTGGTCGAGGGCTATATTCATATCGTCCTGCGCGAGCAGGTCAGAATCAATGGTATGCTCTGACGTATTGGGCGATTCCTTCAGCGATGGCTTCAGCCATGCGCTGACGTGATGCATCACTACGTAAATGAATGATATCTTGCGGTGAAGAGATGAAACCAAGTTCGACGAGCGCTGACGGCATTGTGTTGTAACGGATGACATAATAGTTCGCCGTTTTGACACCGCGATTCGTCATGCCTGACATCGTCGATACCAAGTTCGACTGGATGTTCGTCGCCAACACACGGCTCCGGGCGCTATGGGCAGAAGACGATGAGTAGAACGTCTCGATCCCTTTGGCCGCCGATGAAGTCGCTGCGTTCGCATGGAAGCTGACGAACAGGTCGCCACGAAGGTTCTTCGCGATTTGTACACGTTGGTCAAGTGTCAAATAAACATCCGTTGAACGAGTCAAACGTACTTGATAGTCGTACTTCGAACGGAGGTACGCTTCAGCTCGTTTCGTCACGTCGAGGACGACCGTTTTCTCATAAAGCGATCCGCTGACGGCCCCTGGATCGGTTCCGCCATGGCCGGCATCTAAGACGATGACAGCACCGCTCGATACGCTCGGTTTCGTCGCCATCGTGAACGCCGCCGAGATGAAGCCGTCGCGTCCATTGTACTTGATCTTATAGAAACCGTTCGTCAATCCGTAATGGTCGACTTGCGTCCCGTGAGCAAGTTTGCCGAGAATGGCTGAACTTGCCGACGCCGTCGAACGAACGTTCAATGCGTCGCCCGGTGTGTTCGTGAACACTTTTCCTTGCGGTTGCGCGACCGGTGCTGACGGTGCCGTTCCAGCTGTCAACCATGACGTCGGTGTGTAATACGTCTTTGACCCGATATGAACTTCCGACCAGCTCGAGTTATGCTTGCTGTACGTCACGGCCGAGTATTGCGGTAACACGAGCAATATTGGCGAGCTCTGAAGAGTTTGACCGAACAAGTTGATGTTCCGGTTCGCGTACCCTTGTACTTTTGTCGGTTCCGGCGTCGTTGTCGTCGGCGGTTGGACAGGTGGTGCGCCTGGCGTGATCCATGCCGTCGGGGTGTAGTACGTGGCGCTTCCGTCGTATACAATTGACCAACTCGAATTGTATACACTTGAGACGACCGGTGTATGCAGCGGAAGTACTTTCATAACTTTGGAAGTTTGGATTTGAGTTTCGAACAGCCTCATCTCACGGTTCGCATAGCCGTTCTGTTTCGTGACTGATGGTTGGAGTGCTCCCGCCGTAATGCCTTGTGTCGGCGTGAAATAAGTACTTGTCCCTTCATAGACGACGGACCAGCTCGAGTTGTGAATGCTGAACGTGACTGTACGGTTCGCAGGAATCGTCTTGACGACCGGAGACGTCTGTAGCGTCCGATTGAACAATTCGATTGTCCTGTTTGTATAACCCGTTTGCTTATGCGAGACTGTCGCCCCGACTTTAGGTGTAATGTAAGCCTTCGACGCATAATACGTTTGTCCACTTAAAAATACTTTTACCCACGATGTGTTGTGGGAAGTATATTGAACTTCAGTTCCCTTTTTTAGCGTTCGTACAATTCCAGCACTACTAGAAGCAGAAACACGAATGTTTAAATTCACGGTAGTCACGCCCGTGGAAGATACGGCTTGAGTAGTGATGTTTGTTGGAATTGTAATCTTTTTAATGTACTGGGCCGAGGCATAATAAGTACGGTTATTTAAATACACTTTATGCCATGATTGGTTATGAATACCATACTTTACTTTTGTACCTTTCGGCAACGTCGTGAAGACGGTTCCCGTCGTACTTGCTGTCGTACGTACGTTCAAATTGACAGTCGTTTCGCCATCTAACGTCGAGGCCTCAACCGCTGGGATTTGGGCACCGAACAATAAAAGCGACAAGATAAGAGCAACCTTCAATAGTTTCATTTTCATCCAAAATATTCCTTTCCTCTCGCGCTACTTACTACTAACAACAACTTCATATTAGCATACTGCTTTTTAAAAAAAAGTAAGTATTTGAAAAAAAGATGAATATTTTTGATAAAAAGGGGAATGATTTTTAGTTAGGTTGTCGAATGACAATGTATTTGTCATTCCCATATATTTCTTCTTCGATGTAAAACCCAGGAATGAGTTCGACCGATCTCTCCGTCAGCGTCCAACGTTGATCACCTAACCGAATGACAAACCCGTCCAGACCCTCTACCGGGGCAATCTTACAAAACCGGGCCACGTTATGGTCTCGCTCTATATATCGGTCAAACGTTTCAGAAGGTTTAGGCCCAATTCCTCCCCAATATCGACCTGTCTCCTGACGCGGATAGGAACGGACCGACGGCTCGGTGATCGGATCCGGTGTATGGTCAAACCGTCCAAAGTCCCGTGACGATTTTTCTTCCACGAGCGCCCCGATCGATGCGTATACATCCAGCCCAATTCGTTCGGCCATCGCCACGACTGCACGCTGGACGCCTTCGATGTGCCGCTTCAACGAACCCGGTGTGGCCGAAGCCTTCAGCTTCTTGTCTCCTTCATATGCGTTTAAGATGCGAGCGACCTCCCCCGCCTCGCGGACGAGCGCAAAATACGTCACATGAATCGGAACCTCGTTCGCTTCACTCGTCTGAGGCTGAAGCGTGATCGCGTACTGATTGGCGAGACACGTCGAAATGACGAACACGTCTAGCAGTTCTTCGACGAGCGCCGTTTCGTCGTGATCGTGAAGCGCAGCCCCGACTTCCCCGACCTCTTCCAACAAACGGGCTAAGCCCGACAACGGTCGCCAATACCCCCCTAAATGAATGATCATCTGATCGACTTGTCGTTGAATCTCTCTCATATCCGTCACCTGTCCTTCTGCTCTATTAACCGGTCACATGGTATACTATGCTCAATCCACTTGTGCGGAAAGGGGCAATGCCTCATGTCGTCTGTCCGGCTTTGGCAACTCGTTCGTCTCGTCCTCGTCGTGATCGGGATGAGCGCTGTCATCTGGTTGCTCAGCATCATCTTTCAGTACACGTATCCTTTCGTCCTCGCGTTCTTGTTATCCTTGTTGACCGTACCGCTCGTCAACTTGTTCGAACGAAAAGCCAACATGCCGCGCGCCCTCGGGACGCTCCTCGCCCTCCTCATCGTCATGGGGCTCGTCTCCGGCGTGATTGTCATCGTCATTTCCCAGCTGATCCGTTACGCGACAATCGCGGCGGAAAAACTTCCGACTCAAATCGAGACGTTCACCGCTTTCGCCCAGCGCGTCTTCAATGAGAAGATCGCCCCGTTCGTCAATGACGCTTACGACAGCATCGAGCGGCTAAACCCGAGTCAGACGACGTCCCTCGAAGGCGGCATCACCGAGCTCGGCGTGCAACTAGGTGCTGCGATCGGGGTGCTCTCGCGCGGCCTCGCGGGCATGCTGCAAAGCTTGCTCGGCGCCTTGCCGCTCGTATTGTTGCTCTTCATCGTCATCGTCCTCGCTTGGTTTTTTATCACGAAAGACTGGCCGTCTTACATGCGGCAAATCGAACGCTTGAACGAACGCAAAGGGTTTAACGAATTCGAGGAGGTCATGTTGAACCTGCGGGCGGCTCTTTTCGGTTACGCCCGGGCCCAGTTGACACTCATCTCCATCACGTTCGGGATCGTGCTCGTCGGCATGTTCATCCTCCGAGTCGAGAACCCGCTCTCGTTCGCCCTCCTTGCCGCTTTCTTTGATTTACTGCCTTACCTTGGTGTCGGGACATTGTTAGTCCCGTGGGCCGCTTATGCCGCCATCTCGGGTGACTGGTTCGTCGCCATCGGCGTGCTCGTCCTTTACATCATCGTCATCGTCCAACGCAACTTGGCCGAGCCGAAGATCGTCGGTTCGCATATCGGGTTGAACCCGCTCGCCGCGCTCGTCTCAATTTTCGTCGGGCTCAAACTGTTCGGTGTCCTCGGCTTTATATTAGGGCCGGTCATCGCCGTATTGTTGAAAGCCCTATACAACGCTCGCGTCTTCTACTACGTGTGGCGCTTCATCGTCGGACCGAAACCGGTGACACCAAAAGAGCGATGACACGTCATCGCTCTTTTATCGTGGGTACCGCCACGAACGGTTCTCCTTCAGATCGGTCGGGATAAGTCGACATTCCCGTCGTGCCCGCTTCATAAGCGGCGACGGCCAGTATACAGGCATCGATAATGTCATCGACCTGTACGTTCGACATCTTCCATTTCCATGGCGAGCTGTTCGAATAACGGCGTAACAGTTCAATCCGTTCTGCCTCGCCGGCTTCCGTCTTCTTGCTGAACTCGGCCTCGCGACCCGTCATGACCGCAAAGCAGACTTCTGGGTGGGACTCGAACACATCATCACGGTCTAACGCTTGGAACTCCCGGATTCTCGGGACGAGGTTCCACGCTTGTTTGCTGATCCCTTTCCCGATGAGCTCGCGACTCTTAAGGCTTGCCGCTTCGTACGTGTCCTCGTTCAACACTTCTTCAATCGGAGGTGTGAAAATCGAAGACTTCCGTTGTTTCAACTGCGACCGCATAAACGCGTCACACGAACGGCCCGGTTGCTCGATCGTCCCTAAATCTTTCGGCATATCGACGAAATGCACGGCCCCGTCGATTAATAAATCTTCCAACTGTTCTGAGATGGTCAAACAGAGCGAGATGCTGTCGTACGTGATTCGTACCCAACCCCCGCGCGCGCCATCAATTCCTACTCCTACCACGTCGTACCTCCTGTATGAAAACTAACAATCCAAACACCGCACAAAAGACGGTGATCCCTAACAACCATTGATTCGGCCACACCGTATACCCGAAGCCGGATACGACGGCAAAGCCGAACAAAGTCAATCCAAGTTTCAACGGTTCCACCCGTCCAACAGTGAAGCGAGTGTCCTCACCATGACCCCGGTCGGCCCTTTAGGCCCGAGCTCGTTCGCAGCCGAGCGTTCACTCGTGCCGGCGATGTCCAAGTGAAGCCACGGTGTATCGCCGACGAACTCCCCGACGAACGCGCCGCCGAAGATCATGTGACCGAAACGGCCAGGCGAGTTGTTCAGATCGGCTACTTCCGACTTGCGAACTTTATTGATGAAGACGTCGAAGTACGGCATTTGCCAGACAAGTTCGTTCGTCTCACGGCTGGCCACCTCGAGCGCACCGTAGAGCGTGTCGTCGTTCGTCAGACAGCCGGTGACGTCTGTCCCGAGCGCGACGAGCACACCGCCCGTGAGCGTCGCCACATCGATGATTGCTTGCGGGTCATACGTTTTTGCGAACGTCACCGCGTCAGCCAGGACGAGGCGCCCCTCGGCGTCCGTGTTCAACACTTCAATCGTCTTCCCGTTCATCGCTGTGATGACGTCATCCGGTTTAAAGGCGTCGCCAGAAATCATGTTGTCCGTCGCCGGAATGACGCCAAGCACATTGACAGCCGGTTTCGTCGTCGCGAGCGTCTCGAACAACCCGATGACGGTTGCCGCTCCACCCATATCACCTTTCATACCGACGATCCCATCTTTCGGCTTAATCGAGTAACCGCCCGTATCGAACGTGACGCCTTTGCCGACGACGGCGATCGGAGCTTCGTCCCCGGCTCCGTTGTATTCAAGCACAATCAGTTTCGGTGGAAGTTTCGATCCTTGGTTGACCGCGAGCAACGCGCCCATCCCGAGCCCTTCCATCTCTTCCTTCTCCAAGATACGATGGTTAAACCCATGACGTTCCGCCAATTCGACCGCATAGTCGGCAAGCGCCTCTGCTGTCAAAATGTTTGCCGGCATCATCGTCAGCTTTCGGGCCACGTTGACTCCACGGCCTCGGGCCGCGCCTTTGTCGACTTCCGCCTGATCGATGTCCCCAAGCAAGGTGATCGTCACCTCAGGCGCACTGTCTTTCGGCGCCGACTTGTATGTAGGATGTTCGTAAGTCGCCATCTCATAAGCCTCGGCGAACAACGCACCGTTCGACTCGAACGTCTCGAGCGCGATCGCCACGTCCGTGAACGCGCGGGCCTTGATTTCTTTCGCGACTTTGCCAAACCAGTTGCGGACGTTTTCTGTCGAGTTCTCGTTGCGTTGCCCGAGTCCGACAAATAAGATGCGCTTCACTGTCCCCTCAAACGTCGGCACGACTGACAATTCTCCTGTCTTCGTCGAGATATCCGCTGATTGAATGAGCGACTTGACCCGCCCGTTATATAAGGCATCGAGCCCTTCATCAATTGTATCGGCAGCCCCGATTCCGACGACCATCGTGTCATATGAACCGTTCCAATCCAAGTCTTTTACTTGATACATGTGTGTCACTTCCCTTCTTTATATATAGTTAGCATAACGAACTTCTGTAAAATAATGAAACGGTATGCGTAAGAGTCAAGAAATCTTCGAATTCAAGCGCTATCTCCTCGTTGTGACGATGTTTTATTTTATGATAGGATAAGTTAGTACGCAATCCGGCACCCCTCAGTCTTGAGGTGAGGCCATTTTGTCCGGTCGAGGCTTCCCCTAGTCGCAGACCGTTGCTACTCTAAACTTCCGTCTTTTCGTTAATTCCTTTTTCAATTCGGGTAAGAACTAACGAGACAACGTCGGAAACAAACTATTTCTTTGAAGAGAGGGACTACGCTTATGTCACACATTAAAGGTATTGGCGCATCTGCAGGAATCGCAGTTGCGAAAGCATTCGTCATGGAGACACCTTCATTTGACATCCCAACGAACAAAATCGAGGACGTAGCAGCTGAGAAAGCACGCTTCCAAGCAGCCATCGCTCAGTCGAAAACAGAACTCGAAGAAATCCGTGAAATCACACTCCGTGAACTCGGCGAAGACAAAGCAGAGATTTTCTCGGCTCACTTGCTCATCGTGGAAGATCCGGAAATCGTTTCACAAGTGAACGACAAAATTGAAAGCGAACACATGAACGCTGCGAAAGCGCTCGACGAAGTCGCTCAAACAATGGTGATGATCTTCGAATCGATGGACAACGAGTACATGCGTGAACGCGCAGCTGACGTTCGTGACGTCACAAAACGCGTCATGGCCCACATCCTCGGTGTCACGTTCATGACGCCGGCCTCAATCTCAGAAGAAGTCATCATCATCGCTGAAGATTTGACACCGTCTGACACGGCGCAGCTCAACCGTAAATATGTCAAAGGCTTCGCGACGAACATCGGCGGACGCACGTCTCACTCGGCCATCATGTCACGCTCACTTGAAATCCCTGCCGTCGTCGGGACGAAAGTAGCACTCGAAGAAATCAAAAACGGCGACCTCGTCGTCATCGACGGGACAGAAGGAGACGTCTTCGTCAATCCGTCTGAAGAACTCGTCAATGAATATAACGCGAAACGCGCTTCATTCGAAGCGTATAAAGAAGAATTGAAGCAACTCGTCAACGAAGAGTCAATCACAGCTGACGGCCACAAGGTCAAACTCGCTGCGAACATCGGGACACCGAACGACCTCGAAGGCGTCTTGAAAAACGGTTCTGACGCGATCGGACTTTACCGTACCGAGTTCCTTTACATGGACTCAGAGACGTTCCCGACCGAAGAAGAACAGTATACAGCTTACAAAACAGTGCTCGAAGGTATGGAAGGCAAACAAGTCGTCATCCGTACACTCGACATCGGTGGAGATAAAGAATTGTCTTACCTCGACCTTCCGAAAGAAATGAACCCGTTCCTCGGCTACCGCGCGATTCGCCTTTGCCTTGAGGAAACTGACTTGTTCCGTACGCAACTTCGCGCCCTTCTCCGTGCCTCTGCTCACGGTGACCTCGCCATCATGTTCCCAATGATCGCGACGCTCGAAGAGTTCCGTGCCGCAAAAGCACTTCTCCTCGAAGAAGAAGCGAAGTTGAAAGCTGAAGGCATCGCTGTCGGCAACTACGAGACAGGGATGATGGTTGAGATCCCTTCGACTGCCGTCATGGCGAAACAATTCGCGAAAGAAGTCGACTTCTTCTCAGTCGGCACGAACGACTTGATTCAATACACGATGGCAGCGGACCGGATGAACGAGAAAGTCTCGTACTTGTACCAACCGTTCAACCCGGCCATCTTGAACCTTCTCCACAACGTCATCACAGAAGCACATAAAGCAGGCAAATGGGTCGGCATGTGTGGCGAGATGGCAGGGGAAGAGCTCGCGATTCCAATCCTTCTCGGACTTGGTCTCGATGAGTTCTCGATGTCAGCTTCGAGCGTCTTGCGCGCACGTAGCCTCGTGAAACGTTTGACGAAATCGGAAACAGAAGCGATCGTCAACGACGTCTTGAACATGGATACAGCAGAAGAAGTCGTGAACTTCCTCAGTGAAAAATTCGATATTAAAAAGTAACCTGCTATAAAAATAAGCTTCGTCTCTCGTCGAGACGAAGCTTATTTTTGATTGTTTCAATGGACTGATAGAAGCGAAGATACGTTACTCGATGCGATCAACAATTTGGAAGTCTAGTTTTTCCCCGATGACGATCGACTCGCCGTACGAGACAATGACCTGTTTCCCGTCACCATTCGTAAGAATGATTGGTGTGATTAAGGATGGGACCTTGTCTCGTATCGAATCAAGATTGACTTCCAATAGGACGTCACCTGCTTTTACGTGATCGCCTTCTTTCACTTTAGCGTCGAAGCCTTCACCCTTAAGGTTGACCGTATCTAGACCGACATGGATGAGAATCTCGCGTCCATCATCCGAGAGCAATCCGATGGCATGCTTAGTTGGGAAGAATGTGGTGACTGTGCCGGTGAATGGTGCAACTACTCTTCCATCACTCGGTTCAATCGCAAATCCATCTCCCATCATCCGTCCAGAGAAGACTTGGTCCGGTACATCATCAAGCGACAAAATCGTTCCCGACATCGGCGCTAAGAATCCTTCTTCTTCAGGGTTCGACGTACCGGATGTGACGACCGGTTTCTCTTTCGGCTTGAACTCGCCCCCTTCGATGATTGCGGCGATTTGAGATTTGAGCGTATCCGACTTCGGTCCAAAGATCGCTTGGATGTTGTCACCGACTTCGAGTACGCCAGCTGCACCAAGGTCTTTGAGCAAGTCTTTGTCGACTTGTTTGACGTCGTTCACGGTGACGCGAAGTCGCGTGATACAGGCGTCAAGGTGTTTGATGTTCTCAGGCCCACCTAGACCGACGAGTACTTCGTACGGTAAATCATCACCGACGACGGCTCGTGCCACTTTCCCTTCCGTCGACTCACGACCCGGGATTTTCAAGTCGAACTTTTGAATCGCGAAGCGGAACCCGAAGTAATAGATGACAGCGAACACGAGACCGACTGGAATGACGAGCCACCAGGCTGTCCGGTTCGGCAACACCCCGAACAACAGGTAGTCGATGAGTCCGCCCGAGAACGTCATCCCGATTTTCACGTTCAGTAAGTGCATCGTCATAAAGGATAGTCCGGCAAATACGGCGTGAATACCGAAAAGAAGCGGCGCGACGAAGACGAACGAGAACTCGACCGGCTCCGTGATCCCTGTCAAGAACGATGTCAATGCGGCAGAGAAGTATAACCCTTCGACGTTTTTCCGACGTTCTTTCGGTACGGTGTGATACATCGCGAGACAGGCAGCCGGCAACCCGAACATCATGAACGGGAATTTCCCTGTCATATACGTCCCGGCCGTGAACTCGACACCGTCACGCAATTGGGCGAAGAAGATCCGTTGGTCCCCTTGTACGAGATCACCGGCTTGGTTCGTATATTCTCCGAACTGGAACCAAAACGGAGAGTACCAGATGTGATGAAGCCCGAACGGAATCAATGACCGTTCGACCAATCCGAAGACGAATGCCGAAACCGCCACGTTCGCCTCGATGATCGTGCGTGAGAACGTGTTGATCCCGACCCCAATCGGCGGCCAGATGTAGGCGAGCGCGATACCGACGACCAAGCTGAAAGCTGCCGTGGCAATCGGGACGAACCGCTTCCCGGCGAAGAACCCTAAAAACTCCGGCAACTTGATGTTGAAGTATTTGTTGTAGGCAAATGCGGCAATCAGACCAGCGATAATCCCCCCGAACACCCCCATCTGGAGCGTCGGAATCCCGAGCACCGTCGCATACTGCGGGTCCCCTTGGACGATTTCCGAGGTAATCCCGTTCCACGTGCTGATGACTTTGTTCATAATCAAATACCCGACGATAGCTGCTAACCCGGCGACACCGTCCCCGTTGGCAAGCCCGATGGCGACCCCGACGGCGAACAACAGACCTAAGTTGGCAAACACGATATCCCCGGCATCGGTCATGACCTGCCAGATGAGAACGAGTGAATCGTTTGCCAAGAAAGGTAAGAGTGCAACGAGATCAGGATTTTGGAATGCGGTACCGAACGCCAGTAAGAGACCGGCTGCCGGCAAAATCGCAACCGGAAGCATGAGTGCCTTCCCGATCCGTTGCAAAACACCAAACACTTTCTTCCACATCTTGGTTCCCTCCTTTTGTCAGAATACTTACTTTTCCCCATCTGACATATGGCTGAAACCGTTTCCCGACACAAAAAAGCCAACCCACGAAGGATTGGCTCATACGTTTACATTAGTTTGCTTTCTTTTCGTTACCTGAAGCGATGACCGCTTGCATTTCTGATTTCAATGCATCCGAACGCGGACCGAAGATGGCTTGAATGTTGTTTCCGACTTCAAGGACACCAGCTGCGCCGAGGCGTTTCAACTCTTCTTTGTTTACTTGGTTCTTATCTTTAACTTCAACGCGGAGACGTGTGATACATGCGTCTAGGTGTTTGATGTTTTGCGAACCACCGAAACCAACGAGGATATCTTGTGCAAGTTCCGAACCAGTAGCTGTTGATTGCTCAACGACTTCATCTTCACGGCCCGGTGTTTTAAGGTTGAACTTGCGGATTACGAAACGGAATCCGAAGTAGTAAACGACTGCGAATACGAGACCGACCGGAATGACGAGCCACCAGTCTGTACGGTTAGGAAGAACACCGAAGAGAAGGTAGTCGATCAAACCGCCCGAGAACGTCATCCCGATTTTGACGTTCAAGATGTGCATGACCATGAATGAAAGGCCAGCGAAAACGGCGTGTACTGCGAACAAGAGTGGAGCGACGAACAAGAATGAGAACTCGATCGGCTCAGTGATACCAGTCAAGAACGATGTAAGTGCTGCCGAAGCCAAGAGACCACCGACGACTGCTTTACGTTCAGGACGTGCTTCATGGTACATCGCGAGTGCTGCTGCTGGAAGACCGAACATCATGAACGGGTATTTACCAGTCATGAACGTACCAGCTGTAAGTTCAGCGCCGTCACGAATTTGTGCGAAGAAGATCGCTTGGTCACCACGGACGATCGTACCCGCTGCATCCGTGTACGAGCCGAACTCGAACCAGAACGGCGAGTAGAAGATGTGGTGAAGACCGAACGGGATCAAAGAACGTTCAATCAAACCGAAGACGAACGCCGCGAGCGTGCGGTTTTCAGTCAACATGAAGTTTGAGAATGAGTTCAAGCCGTGCTGAACTGGTGGCCAGATGAGAAGCATGACGAAACCAGCGACGACTGCCAAAACAGCCGTGACGATTGGGACGAAACGCTTACCAGCGAAAAAGCCAAGGAATTGCGGTAGTTGAATGTTGAAGTATTTGTTATACGCCCAGGCGGCAATCAGACCGACGATGATACCACCGAATACCCCTGTTTGAAGTGTTGGGATACCAAGAACTGACGCGTAAGCCGGGTCACCTTGTGCGATAATTTCAGGCGTGAGCTCGAGCCACACACCCATAACTTTGTTCATGATGAGGAACCCGACGATAGCTGCGAGTCCGGCAACGCCGTCCCCTGCTAAACCGATCGCGACACCGACAGCGAACAAGAGTGCCAAGTTCGAGAAGATAATGCCACCCGCTTGCTCCATGAGCTGAGCGAATTTCACGACGCCTGCGTTCGTTAACCAACCAGCGCGTGATGTAAGGGCCGGGTTTTGCATCGCGTTACCGAATGCAAGAAGAAGACCGGCGGCCGGCAAGATCGCAACAGGAAGCATAAGCGCTTTACCGACTTTTTGAAGAACACCAAAAATCTGCTTAAACATGATAAATCCTCCTTTTGAAATGGTTTGTACGGAAAGACGACTGTAGATGTCAGACAACCGACGTATCTAAACGTTTTCATAATAAACGTTTATAAAAACAGAAACAGGCATGAACAAGGGATAGAACGTAGACCTCTCCCAATGGAGAAATCGTAAGCCGTTCCACTCCTTACTCATGCCTGATCGAATCAGTAACACGTAAGATACGTGGTATCAGTTATCTACTTGTAAGGCGCTGGAGATGCATCGTCAAATATGTCGCTTCACCTCGCGGGACAGGACGCTTTAACTCGCGTTCCATGATACCCATCAGCTCCCAAGCAGTACTATAGCATAGCGGATATTCTTCACGCAATACCTTTTCTATTTTTTGTGGAGCCTCGACGAGCTCACCGGTCGCAACCCGCTCAACGGCGTACCTTAAGTGCCGAAGTAAGCGCTTATAATCGAGTGAAGTCCGGTCCATTTTGACGTTCAACCGACTCTCAATCGTCTGAACGATTTGCCCGATGATTTGATTGTGACGGTTCACTTCGAGCACATTTTTAAACGTCGTCGCCGAATGGATATGAAGGGCGATGAACCCGACCTCGGCGTCCGGCAACAATACGTCGAGCCGTTCATGAATCATATCGACGATGCGTTCGGCGAGTGCGTACTCATTCGGATAAAGCGATTCGGTCTCGAGCAAGAACGGATTTGTCACTTCCATCCCTTGTTCGATTCGTTTCATCGTGAAGAACAAGTGGTCGGTCAAGCCGATATGGATATGTTCATCGACTTTCTTGCCTGTACTCATCTCGATGAAGCCGACAATCTCTTGCATGAACGCGATGAAATCCTCGTCGACGTGCTTGACGAGTTCACGGTACTGCGACTGTTCTTCTTTATCGGTCAACTGATACACTTTCTCCGGGACGCTGGCGGGGTCGACGAGATCGCCTGCCTTCTTGCCAAAGCCAATCCCCTTACCGAGTAGAATGACTTCCGGATCCGTATCATGTTGACAAATGACAACGCTATTATTCAACACTTTTTTGATCGTATACATCGGTAATGTCATTCGTATCGCATCCCTTACTAATTAAATCGTTATCTTATCTAGTATATCGGTTCAGCTTCTAAAAAAGTAGGCGGAAAACAAAAAAGACGAACATTTCTGTCGTCTTTAGAACATCGAATAACCGCTCTTGCGCAAAAATCGAATCGTCACGCCAGCCAAAATGGTGCCGAGCAAGCCGAAACCGAGCATGAAGATGTCAAGAAACTGCAGCCCGAGCAGACGTTCATATACGTTCGCGAGTGCCGTCGACGTCTCTGTGACGTAACTTGAGAGCTTGACGTTATCAATCATCAAAATGACGAAAATCGGATAGATGAACACGAGCGTCCATGTTTTTTTCAGCAACATGTTCAAGATGAAGCCGATGCTAAAGAAGATGACCAAATATAAAATCGCGCCGATGACGGCCTGGATGATATGCATGCGATTGCCCCCTTTTCCCGATATCTATTATACCGAATCGCCTTCCGCTTGGTCAAAGAAGTTCGCCGGATTGTCGACATGAAAAAGCAGCCCGTTCTCACGAACGGGCTGCGCGTTGGCTCAACTGAATTAGAACTTACCCTTTTTAAGGACAAGACCATATTTCTTGAGCTCGATGAAGTGTTTGTTGTCGATCACTTTCTTCATGAATGAAGCGTTGCGACCGAAGATTTTTTTGCCCATGACGATACCAATTCCGTCGTTATGGCCAAGTGATGCGACTGTCCCTTTGCTCTCATACGTGAACTTCGAAGTCGATTTTCCGTTGATGAGCGCCGCGATGTTTTTCGCAACGTTATGAGCTTGTTGCGTCGCGATTTGGGCTGTCGGCGGGTATGGGCGGTTTGATACCGGGTCCATGACAGCTGAGCAGTCACCGATGATGAAGACGTTGTCGTGACCAGGGGCACGGTTATCCGCTTCGACCATGACGCGGTTACGGACCGCTTCAAAGCCAGACTTCTCGATGATCGGGCTACCGCTGACGCCGCCTGTCCAAAGGATCGTGTTCGCCGCGATCGTCTCGGTCGTGTCGCCTTGGAGTGGGCCGAACGTGACGAGACCAGGCTCAACGCCTTTGATCCCGTTGCCGAGTTTCATTTCGACGCCGTTACGCTCGAGCCATTTCTGCGCGTACGTCGTGAGTTCCGGGTCGAAACCTGGAAGAACCGTTGGCGCCGCCTCGATGTTGACGATGCGAACCGCTTCACGCGGTACATCGTACTGCTTGCAAAGCTCAGGGATCCGGTTGACGAGCTCACCGAGGAACTCGATTCCTGTGAACCCTGCGCCACCGACGACGATCGTCACGTATGAACGGTCAGTCGAACCGTTTGATTTATATTCTGAGAACGAGTACTCAATGTGGTTTTTGATTTTACGAACGCTGTTGAGTGAGCTGATCGTCATCGCGTTCTCTTTGAGACCTGGAATACCGAACGTTTCAGGTACGCCACCGAGTGCAAAGACGACATAATCGTATTCAACCGTCGAACCGTCTTCGAGCAACACTTGTTTAGCCGTAGTATCGACGCGATCGACGATCCCTTTGACAAATTTCACACGTGACGGGTTCACGACGTCGTTAATGTAAACGCGCGCTTGTTCCGGTTTCATCGTTCCTGCCGCCGGCTCGTGAAGCCACGTCGTCTGGTAATGGTAATCATGCTTGTTGATCAGCGTGATGTTCGCATCTCCGGCTGAAAGTGTCTTCTGAAGATTGACTGCTGTGATAAGCCCGCCAAAACCTGCGCCGAGAATAACAATGTTAGGTCGTTTCATGTTCATTTCCACCTTATGTTTCATAGTTTTGTTTTCTTGAACAACCATGTTGTGTGTTTTTTCACATGATTGTTCACAATAAAGCCTAAACCTTGTTCAACCAATGTTCACAATTGCTTCTATGTCATTGTACGCTCTTTGTTTCGTTTTCTCAATGGAAAAGCTTATCTTCTTGATTTTTTTTTGAACGTGTAGCATGTTTGTACAGAATGGATTTAATTGACGATTGTCACTATAATAGATGTATACGTTTTGAGGAGGAATTCGATGAAATCGACGAAAGATGTGATCATCATCGGTGGCGGCCCGGTCGGACTGTTCACCGCATTTTATGCAGGTATGCGACAACTCGATGCGACGTTGATTGAAAGTTTGCCACAACTAGGCGGACAATTATCAACGCTCTATCCAGAAAAATATATTTACGACATCGCCGGCTTCCCGAAAGTGAAAGCCCAAGATTTGATTGACCAGCTGAAAGCTCAGGCTGACCAGTTCGAGCAAGACTACCGTTTAGGCGAGACCGTCGAGACAGTCGAACGTCTCGAAGACGGCACGTTCCACATTACGACGAACAAAGACGAATACCACACGAAAGCGATCATCATCACTGCTGGGAACGGGGCATTCGCCGCACGTCCGCTCGGAATTGATGGTTGTGAAGACTTTGCGAACCTTCATTATTTCGTCGACAACATGGAGAAATTCCGTGACCGCCGCGTCATGATCGCCGGTGGTGGCGACTCAGCCGTCGACTGGGCGCTCATGCTTGAAGGCATCGCCAAAGAAGTTCATATCGTCCACCGCCGCGACCGTTTCCGTGCCCACGAGCACACGGTCGAACAGATGAAGGCGTCGACGATCAACGTCTGGACACCATACAATATCGAATCACTCTCAGGTGAGACGCACATCGAATCGGTCGAATTGACCGACAAAGACGGTGCATCAAAATTCGTCGAGATCGACGACCTCATCTGCAACTACGGTTTCGTCTCGTCACTCGGCCCGATCAAGAACTGGGGCATGGAGTTCGAGAAAAACACGATCCGCGTCGACTCGCGCATGGAGACGACGGTCGCCGGTATCTTCGCATGCGGTGACATCGCCACGTACGAAGGAAAAGTGAAACTGATCGCGACTGGCTTCGGAGAAGCCCCGATCGCCATCAACCAAGTGAAGCAGCTCGTCGACCCGACAGCGCGCCACCCGCAACACTCGACCTCGGTATTTGCCGGGAAATAAAAAATTGGCCTCTCATCGTTGATGAGAGGCCAATTTTTTATTTACGGATCGTTTGAATGATGACGCGGTCGATCCAGTCATCAAGTTGCGTGAAGACGAACCCGGCTTTTTTCGCCTCAGCGATCGACATATAATAGTCGACGTCCGTGTCATACGGGGACGACTCCCCGTCCTTGATGATGTGGACCGGTTTGCCGAGGTGGTGGCCAATCCGTTCCATGAGTGCCCCCACGGACATCACCCCTTCGCTCGCTGCGTTGAACGGGCCGGTGACGTTCGCTCGGCCGACCCATTCTAAAAAGGCGGCCGCCTCAAAACTTGAGATGAAGCCCATTTTCGCTTCCGGGTGATGAAGGACGATCGGCTCTTCCCGACGAATCGCATCGACATAAAATTTGAGCCGGTCCGTATAGTCGTCCGGACCGAGCACAATCGGAAAACGAACGGTCGCGACCGGGAATGAGGCGCGATGGAAGAAATACGACTCGGCCTCCCGCTTCCCTTGCCCGTAGTCATGTTCTGCTTCGAGATGATAATCGAAATGAAGCGGGTTGAAGTCACTTTCCTTTAAATTGGCGCCAGGGGCATATACGGACAACGTGGATGTCAGCACATACTTGCCGACGTGGTCCAAAAACGCATCTGCCGCGATTTTCGCCTGGTACGGCGAGAAACAAATATTGTCATAGACGAGATCGTAATGGTCACGCGATAAGTCTTTCATCGTCGCGACCGACTGCCGGTCCCCTTTGATCGAACGGATCCCTTCCGCCTCAGGTACTTGCAGTTGCCCTCGCGTCACGATCGTCACGTCGTCCCCTGCCTCGGCCAAGCGGAGCGCCAATCGCTTCCCGAAATAGCGCGACCCACCGAAAATCAGTACTTTTCTCATCCTGTCTGCCCCCTTTTCATCCTTCTCTCTCCAATATTCCCGTTCATTTCCTTGGAATAACCTGCGAACAAAAAAAGGTCGCAGACGAAATGTCTGCAACCTGTATGTTCAGCAATCTCCCGGCGTACCGGCGTTCGACGCCGTCCGGAAACTCGAACCGCAACCACACGTCGCGATGGCGTTCGGGTTTTTAATCGTGAAGCCGCCCCCGAGCATCGACTGTTTATAGTCGATCTCGAGTCCGTCGACGACTCCGTGATCGGCCTCGGCGACGATGACGCGGACTCCGTGATGGTCAAACTGGACGTCTTTGTCCGTCTTCTCCTCATCGAATCCCATTCCATAAGACAAGCCGGTACATCCGCCTCCTTGCACTTTAATCCGTAAATATTGACCCTCGGGGCGTTCGGTCTGTTTCATCATATCGATGACCTGAAGCGCCGCTGACTCAGTCAAATGAATCATCTGAACTCCTCCTTCATTATCTTCATATCAAGTCAACTCACTTGAGATTTTGTGAAATATCTTGTATAACTAAACTGTAACAAAAAAAATTAAATCGTTCCATCTTCGGGGCAGGGTGAAATTCCCGACCGGCGGTATTGAAGACAAGTTCTTCTCAGCCCGTGAGCGAGCAAGGCGTTGCTTGCTGATTTCGTGAGATTCGAAAGCCGACAGTATAGTCTGGATGGGAGAAGATGGCGGCATCCGACCGATATCCGGATGTTTTCTTTGGCGTGGTCTCCATACCGATGAGAACATCTATTTCGTATGCGCGTAAACTCTCCCGATTGTATGATGCAATCGGGTTTTTCTATGCGACGGGTGCCATTCATCAAGGAGCGACAAAAGGAGAGATTTTGATGAAAACAACGCGTAACAAACGATTGACAACACTGGTGACGTTATCGATGCTCGGGGCGATCTCATTCGTGCTCATGCTCTTTAACTTCCCGCTGCCTTTCCTGCCACCGTTCTTAAAAGTGGACTTCAGTGACATCCCAGCGCTCGTCGCCGGTATCGTCTTTTCCCCACTCGCAGGCGTCGTGGTCGTCGCTCTAAAAAATGTCCTTTATTATGTCTTTAACGGCGGCGGCGTGCCGGTCGGTGAACTCGCGAACTTCTTCGCAGGTGTCGCCTTCATGTATCCGGTCGCTTGGTTCTACCATAAACGTAAAACGAATAAAGCGCTCGCTTCAGGCCTTGTGGCCGGAACGATCACGATGGCGCTCAGCTTGGCCATCTTAAACTATGTACTCATCTTACCGGCCTACGCGTTCTTCTTCGGGATGGCTGAAATGGCGGACCCGGCCGTGAAAACAAACCTCGTTCTTTACGGGATCTTGCCGTTTAACTTCATTAAAGCTTTGCTGATCACCGCCTTGTTCGTCCCGCTCTTCATCAAGTTGAAGCCGTGGATCGAACGTCAGCGCATGCAGCTTCAAGCGTAACACGAACGCGTCTAGGAACATTCCTAGACGCGTTTTTACGTCTTCGCCCCTCATCAATACCAACACAACCCTACTACACGACCACGACCAGCCCTAGCCCACAAAAAAAGAGTGACCACCGAAGTGATCACTCTGCGTATACCGTGTTTGATTAGAGAAGAAGTCCAGCGAGTGTCGCCGACATCAAGTTGGCAAGCGTACCTGCGAGAATCGCGAGGACACCCATGCGCGCGATATCACCACGACGGTTCGGCGCCATACCACCTAGACCACCGAGAAGGATCGCGAGTGACGAAATGTTAGCGAATCCACAGAGCGCGAACGCTATCATCGCTTCTGTACGAGCAGACAACTCACCAGAACCGATAATCGGTGCGAATTCTGAGAAGGCAACGAATTCGTTCAAGACGAGTTTTTGTCCAAGGAAGCTACCGAACTGGACAGCATCTGCCCATGGTACACCGATGACGAATGCGAGCGGAGCAAACACATAACCGAGAATCAATTGAACCGTAAGACCGTCGAATCCGAACAAGCCACCGATTCCACCAAGAATCAAGTTAACGAGGGCGATGAGTGAAACGAATGCGAGAAGCATCGCACCGACGTTCAAGGCGAGGAAGAGACCGTCTGACGCACCACGAGCAGCTGCATCGACGAAGTTCGCCGGTTTGTTCTCTTCATCGACTGCGATGTCGATGTTATCATCCGGTACATCCGTTTCCGGAACGATGATTTTCGCGAACATAAGACCAGCTGGTGCTGCCATGAAACTTGCAGCGAGCAAGTATGAGAGCGGTACACCGAGCGCAGCGTATCCGGCAAGTACTGAACCGGCAACCGACGCGAGACCACCGACCATGACTGCAAAGAGTTCAGATTGCGTCATTGAAGGAAGATACGGTTTGATGACGAGTGGTGCTTCGGTTTGACCGACGAAAATGTTCGCCGTTGCCGAGAGCGACTCCTTACGTGACGTACCGAGTGCTTTCGAAAGTGCCGTACCGAGAATCCGGATGACCCACTGCATAACTCCTACATAGTATAGAAGAGCGATGAGTGATGACATGAAGACGATGATCGTCAACACTTGGAACGCGAAGACGAAGTTGTCCCCGCCTACGGCTGTGCCGAAGACGAAGCTAATTCCTGCGTTCGCCGTGTTCAAGACGTTTTGAACCCCTTCCGAGATCCAAAGCAAGACCGCCCGTCCTGCTGACGTATAAAGTACGAGGAAGGCGAATAAGAACTGAATAGCGAATGCCGCGAGGACGGTGCGCCACTTGATCGCTTTACGGTTGGTTGAGAAGATGTAAGCGATTCCAATTAATACCAAAATACCAACCACACTCATGATTTTCATTAGTGTTTTGCTCCTTTCATATTAAGAAAAGCCGTTATAATGTGTCATACCCGAAAAGAGATGTGTCCTACCGTTTGAAACGCTTTCTTTTTCTGATGTTAAACGTCAGACAACCTACATTCGAACCTCTTTGAATATACCAGACCACTTTTAAAAAAGCAACGGGTCAAAAAGAAAAAAAGTTTGAAGAAACTCCAAACTTTTTACCATGCCATTTCTTCGATTTTTTCATATACGTTCGTCACGAGTTCTTCCGGTGTCTCCCCTGTCACGACTTCACCGTCGACGAGACAAAACAAGTCGAGGGCACACACACCGCAGTAACCGGTGCAGCCATATTCCACGACGTCAAGGTCAGGGTCAGACTCGAGCTTGGCGCGGGCGATTTGTGAGCCCATTGCTAAGTTCGAGGCACAGAACTCGATGATTGGATTCATCATTTCTTTCACCGTCTTTCTTTCCTTTATTCTAAGGAAAATGGTTCTTCTACGGCAGATTATAACATGATACAGTTAAAGAGTAACAAAGGGGGATTTTTATGCGCAAATTAGTCGTCTTAGGAGGCGGTTACGGGGGAATGCGTGTCATCGAACGTGTGCTCAGCCATCAGCTGAACGACGTGTCGATCACACTCGTCGATCGTCTGCCTTATCACGGATTAAAAACAGAGTATTATGCACTAGCCGCTGGAACGGTGTCAGACCGTGACATTCGGGTCGACTTCCCGGAAGGAATCGACTACATATACGGCCAAGTGGCGGACATCGACACGACAGATAAAATGGTCTTGCTCGCAAGCGGGGAAAAAGTACCGTATGACGACCTCGTCATCGGGCTAGGTTGCGAAGACAAGTACCACAACGTGCCTGGAGCAGCTGAATTCACGTACAGCATCCAAACGCTTGAAGAATCGCGGAAGACGCAACAAGCGATCAACGGCCTCTCGCCCGGTTCTGTCGTCTCGATCGTCGGTGCCGGCCTGTCCGGAGTCGAGCTCGCGAGTGAGCTTCGGGAAAGTCGGCCCGACTTGACCGTTCGTCTCTTCGACCGTGGCCCGTCCGTCTTGTCATTCTTGTCAAACCGCGTCTCGATGTACGTCCAGTCCTGGTTCGAAGATCATGGCGTCGACGTCATCAACAACGCCAACATTACGCGCGTCGATGCGGACGGGCTTTGGAACCATGAAGAGCTGTTCGCATCAGACATGATCGTCTGGACGGCGGGCATTCAACCGGTCGCGGTCGTCCGCAACCAAGGTTGGGAGCTCGATGGCGGTGGCCGTGTCAAATTGACACCGCACCATCACGTCCCGGAAGCACCGGACGTCTTCATCGTCGGGGATAACGCGAGCCTTCCGTACGCGCCTTCGGGCCAACTTGCCGAAGCCCAAGCCGAGCAAATCGTCCAAGTGCTCCTCTGCAAATGGAAAGGCGTCGCTTATCCAGACCTTCCCGCCATCAAACTGCGGGGCACGCTCGGTTCACTCGGAAAGAAAGCCGGGTTCGGCGTTTTCATGGGCAAACAATCGCTCACGGGGAAAGTCGCACGACTGCTCAAGTCGGGCATCTTGTGGAAGCATAAAGTCATCAAATAAGCGCTCGTTACGACGTGTTGTGCCGAATTCGGCATGACACGTTTTTGTATGGACGCAATCGTTGTCGTTTGAGGACGCCCGTGACAAAAGTCCTGGACCGATGTCCCCGATTTCGCATTTTAAATATTCTGAATATTGATACGATTGACATCTACATCCCGATGGAAATACTTGTTACATTATGGACACGGCATGAACGACACGTTGCTCTTATCCACGATGCGAGCAAATGTCAGACCGCCTACATAACCTAAAGGGGGAACCACATTGAAGAAAATCTGCAGCACTGTACTCGCCTCGCTTCTCGTCTTGTCATCAGCTCCACAAATCGCGGATGCGTCTAGCGATAACGGCAAAGAACGCGTCATCGTCGTCTTCAAAGACTCGGCCAAAAAGAATCCGCTCTCGATCCCGGGACTTGAAGTTCGTCAGCAATACGCGAACATTCCGGCCGCGGCGCTTGAAGTACCGAAAGCTGCCTTGAACGGCTTGAAGAACAACCCGAACATCGCCCACGTCGAAGTCGACCAAACCGTTCAAATCGAAAACCAGACGCAAGACTGGGGCATTCCAAAACTAAAAGCACCGGCGGCATGGCAGAGCGGTTTCACCGGAAAAGGCGTCAAAATCTCCGTCGTCGATACCGGCATCTCGGCACACCCTGACTTAACGATTTCGGGCGGTGCCTCATTCAGTAGCGTGACGAGCTCATACGCCGACGACAACGGTCACGGAACTCACGTTGCCGGGATTATCGCCGCTCGCAACAACAGTATCGGTACGGTCGGGATCGCCCACGAAGCGAGCATCTATGCCGTCAAAGCGCTCGAAGCGAACGGTAGCGGTAGCCTGTCGAGCATCATCGCCGGAATCGACTGGTCGATCTCGAACCAAATGGATATCATCAACTTGAGTTTAGGTACGACGAGCCATTCGTCAACGCTTCAGCAAGTCGTCGACCGGGCGAACAACGCCGGCATCCTCGTCGTCGCGGCAGCAGGCAACAACGGACGGGCCGACGGTTCAGGCGACCTCGTCAACTACCCGGCTCGATACAGTTCAGCCATCGCGGTCGCAGCGACGGACATCAACAACAACCGCGCCTCGTTCTCAGCAACAGGCAGCACGGTCGAAGTCGCAGCGCCAGGCGTGAACATCAACTCGACGCTCTACAATGGCGGCTACGGTCCATTGAGCGGAACGTCGATGGCGACACCTTACGTCGCCGGTAACTTGGCGCTCATGAAACAAGCGTATCCATCACTCTCGGCGTCACAGCTCCGGACTCGCTTGTCGCAAGACGTGATCGACCTCGGCCCAACTGGCCGCGACACATGGTTCGGTAACGGACTCGTTCAAGCTCCAGCTTCTGGCGGCACGTCGCAACCTGTTCAAGCACTCTCGACGACAGTCACGACGTCAAAAACGACGTACAATGCCGGCGAGCAAGTCTCGATCGCTTCAACAGTACGTGACGCGAACGGTCAAGCGGTTGCCAATGCGGACGTCCGCGTGACGGTCACACAACCGAACGACGCAACGTTGACAGGGACAGGCAAAACGGCATCGAACGGTTCGATCACGTTCACTCTCTCGACGACGTCTTCTTCACAAAAAGGTACGTACCAAGTGAAATCGGATGCGACGCTTTCTGGCTACACAGCCGGGTCGGCAACGACATCATTCCAGCTTCGCTAATAAAAACGAGTCGGACGGGTCCAGTGGACTCATCCGACTCTTCTTATTTTTGATCGATGGCCGCATATACTTTTCGGAGTTGGACGACCCCTTCGTCCACCACTTCGCCATCCAACAGAACGAGCGGATAGAACCACTCATCTTGTTTGATCGCCTCCGCAATCTCATCATCGACCGTCTCGAAATCGATATATTCGAACTCGAAATGATGTTCCGGATATTTACGCCCGAGCGCGCTCTGCAACCATTCGTACGTCTCTGTCGAACTCGGTGCCCCAACACAACTCGCGCATTGGACTTCGGCCCCGTATACCGTGATTTTCATCTCCATTCCCCCTCTTCTTTCCTATTATACAAAATCAAGAGCACCCTCGTCATAAAACGCTCGGCGTTAATGATTGAGAAACAATCTCAAAATTGCTAGAATGAAAGAGAACCAGAAAGGGGTAGATACCATGGAAATGTTCGATCAAGTCCAAGAAGTACTCGATAAATTACGCCCGTTCTTGCTTCGCGACGGTGGTGACGTTGAACTCGTAGATGTAGAAGAAGGCATCGTCAAGCTTCGTTTGATGGGTGCTTGCGGCAGTTGCCCGTCTTCAACGATTACGTTGAAAGCCGGGATTGAGCGCGCGCTCATCGAAGAAGTACCTGGCATCGTCGAAGTTGAACAAGTATTCTAATTAGAAAAGGGAGACACGTGTCATCCCTTTTTTTCGTGCGTCCATTCGTCCAGGCTCTCGACCATGTAGGTCGGGAGCTTTTCTTGTTCCTGGATGAACGCCGGACCGTGCACGCCTGAGTTGACGTGGAGCGTCCGGATCCCGCCGTTGATGCCGAACAAGATGTCCGTATGATAGTTATCCCCGACCATGACGACCTCATCTTTCGTGAGACCGATCATCTCAAGAGCGATATCGACCATGACCGGCTCCGGCTTGCCGATAAAGAACGGGTCTTTTTCGGTCGTGACGGCTAGGACCGAGGTAAGCGCTCCGTTCCCTGGCAGGAAGCCGCGTTCTGTCGGGATGGCGATGTCCCCGTTCGTCGAAATAAAGCGCGCCCCGTTACGGATGGCCAATGCTCCTTTTGCCAGCTTTTCGTACGTGATGTGGCGATCGAGACCGATGACGACGTAATCCGCTTTCGGCTCATCCGTCACCGTAAAGCCGCGCTCTTCAAGTGCGAGGCGAAGCCCGTCTTCCCCGATCATATAAATCGTCGCTTTCGGTGTCATCTTCTCGATGTAGCGCGCTGTCGCCATCGCACTCGTCAAAACGTGCTCAGGCGTCACGTGCACACCCATCTTCACAAGTTTATCGGCCACTTGTCCAGGTGTCATCGAAGCGTTGTTCGTCACGAACAAGTACGGGAACCCCGTCGCCTCGAGCCGGTTCACGAAGTCGACCGCTGCTTTGATTGGTTCGGTCCCGGCGTACATCGTTCCGTCTAAATCAAATAAGTATCCTTTAATCGTTTCCATCCAATCACTCACTTTCTGGTAGAAATGCCGACACGGGCCCAAGCTCGACTTCGATATACCGGCGAACTTGTTCCGGAAATTTAGCGAACGTTTCTTGATTAGCAGTTGCCCACCCGTCAAAGCGTGATGAATCTGACGTCACGAATTCCCGGACGTAATAGGCACGGAGCAAAACGAGCTCTTTCGCCGCTCGCGCCGTCTCGTCATCGAGCACTCGCTCATCAAGCAAGATGTCGACGATATCTTCGTAACTTCCCGGGTCGCGCATAATGAAACCATCAATCATCGAGTTCCCGACGTCAATCACGCCTTCCATCAGATGGACGGCAAGACGCTCTTTCGCAAGTTCGACCGTGAACGCATCCCCTTCAAGCTTGTCGATTCGCTCGAGCATCGATTCCATATGGGCCAATGTCGCATTGATTTTTTCTCTGTTAACAAAATACATCGTGATCCCCCCTGCCCCCTATCATAAGCCTTTTTTTAACGCGAGAAAAGAAACTCCCCTATTTACATCATTTATTTCATTGTGATACACTAATCAACGGATTAACGTTGCAAAAAGTATAACACATTAAAAATAGATCACGTGGAGGGTACAACACTATGGAACGAGAATTAGCGTTAGAGATCGTACGGGCAACTGAGGCGGCAGCACTTGCCTCATCAAAATGGATCGGTCGCGGTCAAAAGAATGAAGCCGATGATGCGGCAACGTCTGCGATGCGAGAAGTGCTCGGTACGGTCAACATGGATGCGACGGTCGTCATTGGTGAAGGTGAGCTTGACGAGGCGCCGATGCTTTATATCGGTGAACGTCTCGGTACGACGTTTGGTCCTGAAGTCGATATCGCCGTCGACCCGCTTGAAGGCACATCGATCGTCGCCAAAGGGCTCGGAGACGCGATGGTCGTCATCGCTGTCGCTGATAAAGGCGCCCTCCTCCACGCGCCAGATATGTATATGGATAAACTCGTCGTCGGACCGAACTTGAAAGGGAAAGTCTCGCTCGATGAGCCGCTTGAGTCAATCATCGAGAAGGCCGCCCTTTACAACGGGAAACGCATCGAAGAAGTGACGGTCATCATGCAGGACCGGGACCGTCATGAGCATTTACGCCAAGCCGCCATTAAAATGGGCGCCCGCGTCAAATTGTTCGAAGATGGCGACGTATCAGCCGGAATCGCCGCAGCCGTCAAATCAAACCCGATCGACATCTTCATCTCGACGGGTGGCGCACCGGAAGGCGTCATTACGGCAGCCGCCGTCAAGGCGCTCGGCGGTGACATGCAAGCCCGTCTGCATCCGATGAACGAAGAAGAGACGGCACGCGTCATCTCGATGGGTATCGAAGACCCGCTTCAACTGCTCACGCTCGACGACCTCATCAAGAGCGACGACTGCATTTTTGCCGCGACAGGTGTCACAACGGGCGAACTGCTCGACGGCGTCAAGTTCTTGACGGACGATATCGTCGAGACGACTTCGCTCGTCATGCGCTCGAAAACGAAGACGATTCGCAAAGTCGTCGCCGAGCATACGCTCTCGCTCAAACCATATTTACAGAAGCAACCGGTAAACGCCTGATTTGTTCGCTTTGAACCCTGTGTGGCCTCCCTATGTAAGGGACGCGACACAGGGATTTTTTTCTG
Organism: Exiguobacterium sp.; assembly: GCF_020832205.1. Taxonomy (GTDB): domain Bacteria; phylum Bacillota; class Bacilli; order Exiguobacteriales; family Exiguobacteriaceae; genus Exiguobacterium. The sequence goes on from NZ_JAFIFD010000030.1 coordinate 52,587, forward strand.
GTCGAACGCGTTCCATCGGCAATCACCTCACAAAAAAGATGGCCCGGAGCAAGACCGGAGCCACCTGAAATGATTGGACTGATGGATTGTTTACGAGATTGGTTATGACCCGGTGTCTCGGTCACCGATCACAGTCGTTGAATCTTCTTCTGTCCGGATGTCTCCCTTACTCAACAGGAAGGCCGAGACGAGCGCTGTAATCGGAATGGCGAGCACGAGACCAATGCTTCCGGCAAGCGTCCTCAGAATTTCTACGCTATAAACCTCCATATGAATCAATTCTCCAAATGGATACTCATAGGCATTCATCAATAAAAGAATCGGGAGGGAAGCACCTACATAAGCTAAGATCAACGTATTCGCCATCGTACCCATGATGTCCCCGCCTACGTTCATTCCGGACTTGAATAAGTCTTTATACGTCGCCTCGCGGTTATTACGTTTTACTTCTTCAAGCGATGAAGCAATCGAAATCGCGACATCCATGACGGCGCCTAACGCGCCGATGATAATCCCAGCAAGCAACAGGCCGGAAAGGTCAATCGCGTTTTCCGAATCGAGCATGCCGAGCATGATTTCTTCTTCCCCATGAAAACCGGACATTTTCATCAGACTCATGAAAACAAAGGAAATCAAAGCCGCCGCGCCCAATCCGCCCACGGTTCCGGTAATCGCAGCAAGCGTTTTTCGGGAAATTCCGCTTACAATCACGAAAGTCAGCGTCGTGACAATCGCGCCGGTAACGAGTACGAGCAATACCGGATTATAGCCTTCCAACAAATAAGGAATCATAAACTTGAAGAGAATGAAGACGGTCAACCCTAACGTAATCACAGACTTAAGACCTTTCATCTTGCCGAAGAAGATCAACAGCGCGATGAACAACCCGCCTAGAATATAGGTTGGAACGTCTCTCGTATATCCGATCGGATAAGCACGAGTGATTTCTCCATTTTCAATTTGAAGTCCGACGGTAATGCGGTCCCCTTCTTTAAACCAGAAATTGCTGTTCGCAAAATACGTATCGACATAATTGAAACCTTCAATTTCGATTTCCTGGCCTTTGTATTCACCAGATAAAATCTCGACATTTAATCGTTGAAATTCTCTTTCTTCTTGTGTGATTTCCTCGATTTCTGTTCTTTCCTCAATGACTTCAACAACACGGGCAGTTGTGTTGACTGTCTCCGGCATATCCTGCATCATTTCCTCTTCGCCAGGGTTCATCGGCGGAGGCGTATAGCTTGCAAGGGCAGTAGACGGGATTGTTAGAAACGTGAATAAAATGAGTATGAATAATCTAGACATGACGTTAAAGTTCTCCTTTGCGCGCAATCAACCTGTCAGACAATGCGAACCTATTATAACAAAGAAGTACGAATACTCGTTTGGTGCCTCCGTTTTTAAATCAAATTGTAACAAAAGGAACGAATGGTTCTGATTAACTCCCTTCGTCCATTCATTCGTTCATTTCCAAGCGTTTGGAAATGATCCATTCACTACAAAAAGCGACCATCCCTCTATTGTAAGGGACAGTCGCTTTCATCATGTCGTGCGTTTACAAATTTAGAATCCAGTCGGGGCATCCGCAGAATGATCGTTCATATATTGCGGTTCTGGTCGCTTGTCTTGTTGAATCGAATCGTAGAACGTCGCGTACGCCGTCGAGAAGTACGGATAGATGAACAAGAAACCGATTCCGAGCGTCAAAATCCCGACGAAGAACCAGCCGATGAACGATAAGACGAGCTTGAACGCTTGCATCTTATGGCCGTCCATCAAGCGACGCGATTCCGTGATCGCCTCAAGTGCCGAGAGTTCCGGCTCGTCACGCATGATGTAATACGTGAGCGAGTACGAGAACGCTTTGATGATCCCTGGAATCAGTAAGAGCAGCGACCAGAGGAAGATGAAGATTCCCATGAGAAGCGGCGCCAGAACGTGCTTCACATACCCGTTCCGGAACGGTTCAAACAGTTGCGAGACAGCCGGCTTGTCGCCACGCGACACCGAAAGGACGACCCAAGACCATCCGAGCGTGAGCGGGGCAATTAAAATCGTGAGCAAAAGTGACAAGAACGTAAGTGACGTCTCCGTCGCCGTCGGTACCGTCTCTGCATCCATCGTCGGGGCGAACGTCTGCGGAATCGCGTTCAAGACGGTGAACACGATCAAGATTCCGGCGAGAAGCCACCATTTCCCTTTTAACATTTGTCGTGCATGTTGTTTCCATTGTGCTGTCATATATTCCACCCTTTTTTATCAGTCTTTCCTTAGTGTACGTGAAAGCAGTGAAAAAGTTTCAGGAAAATGCGAAAAAAGGGAAAAGGTTTTTCCTTTTCCCATCAGTACATCACGTTGCCTAAGAAGAATTGCGACATCGATAAAATCAATAAGAGCACCCCGACAGCAACCGCCGCGAGCGACGTTGCCTTGAACAAACGAGTTCTTAAAAATGCGTGTCGATATTCGAAGCGACGGATGAACAAGACGTGCGTCAATTCAAATAAAAGGACTGCGGCTGTAAAATAAAAGGTCATGATGCTTCCTAGTCCGAAAAACAGCATCGTCAATAGTCCTAACCCTAAGTTATGAATCCGGTTATGGACGTCGTCACGATCGCCGACAGTCGTCACTTGTGCGTGTTGCATCCGATCACCTCTCTCGTACCACCCAAACGCCAAAAAATCATCTTATAGATAAGGTATCACAATTTATAAGCTCCTAAACCTGTCACACCGTCTTTTCACGTAAACGAAACACTTTGGAAAAGATTGTAACAAAAAAAGCGCCGATGTCATCAGCGCGTCATGTTTCCGGGGCAGTTTCAACTTCCCCAGCCTTCTTGAATTTTCGTTTAAGTTTGAGCGGTTGCTTCGTTCCACCGAACACCGGTCCGTCTTCCGACTCATCGATCTCAGTCTCTTTCTTCAAGACGAAGAACGGGCAACCAAAATTGCAATACTCGTACACGTAATCCATCACATGGTCGATCCGATTATCGTACGTAGCAAACTTCGATTTCGCCTCATAGAAGCCTTTCAAGCGAAGCTGGCCGTGTCCCCAATCGCCGACGATATAGTCATACTTATCGAGCACATCGCTATAGCGAGCGATGAACGCCTCCTCGTCAAATCCGTCTCGTTTCTCTTCGATGACGGTATAGCCGTGGCGATTCACTCTAATCATGTCTCACACCTCCACTCTCCTATCATATCATGAGGTCCGACTCATCGCCTTACCCTTTTCGAATCGTGTCACGGCGCTTGATCGTCTCGCGCAATACGTCACGCAACAACTCGGGCATGAAATAGCGTTTCGGCTGTTCGGCCAAATAAGGAAGCAACGGTCCGAACGTGAACATATCGACCGTGGCGATACGGTACGTCCGTCGCGGGTCAATCACTTTACCGCCGAGCAACCAGCTCCCCTCATTTGCTTCGACGTTGTGAAGCGTCGGCCAACCGAGGACGGTGCCACGAAAACCGAGGCCGCGCACATGCATCGTCGTGAACGACCGTTCGTGCACGTCTTCTAAGAAACGCACGAGCGTGTCCCCGTCAAGCGTCAACAGACACGGGTTGATCGGGTGCGGACAAATCCGGTGCAACATATTGAGCGTCACCGCACCGGGCGCCAACCGGTCGAGCAAGACGCCCGACGGCACGATACTCGCCTCAGCCGCGCACCAGTCGGCAAGACCGCCCGCCAACAAATCCGCGATCGGGGAAGGCCCGAACCAATCCGACGCATACCCCGGCGATTGTGCGATCGTCACGTCGAGCAATCGCTCCGCTTCTTCATACTCCGTTTGCAGCACTTTCGCCGTCGCCTCATCTAACGGCCGCTCCGACAGTTCGTGAAGGGTCGCCCGTTTGTCGAACACTCGCCCTGCCTTGACCGTGAGCGTCACTTCTCCGACGTACTGACCGTATTTTCCGGCCTGGGCGATCAACACCCCGTTTTTCAAGACGCCGTCATCGAGCACATGATGCGTATGCGCCCCGAGAATGACGTCTAGCTCCGGGAACGCCTCGGCCAGCCGTTCGTCAGCATAAAACCCGAGATGGCTCAAGGCGATGAGAACATCACAATCGGACAGTTGATCGATTGCACGAGCCGCCGCCTCATGGGGTGATTCGACTTGCCAGCCAAGTTCTGGATAAAGCTCTTCATAAGGTGCCGTCACCCCGAACAGACCGACCCGCACTCCTGCTCGTTCGACGACGAGCGTCTCCGTCACCCAATCCGGGCGACTTCCATCCTCACGGTAAACGTTCGCAAGCAATACCGGGAACGTGGCGTCCTCGTAGAGCGCATCGAGCCAGTCATGCGGAAACGTGATGCCTTCGTTGTTGCCGATCGTCACTGCCGTCGGCTGCAAGCGATTGAGCAGACGCACGTTCACTTGCCCGCGTGTCACTTCCGTCGCCGGGTGGGTCCGGTCGGCGTGATCACCGAGATCAAACACGAGTGACGCTTCATCCCGTCGTTCATTTAAAAAAGAAACGAGTTGAGGCCACGTATGAAGTTTGGAATGCAAATCATTGTAATGAAAAATTGAAATCGTACGCACGGCCATCCCCTCTTCCTAAAACAAGCTGATTTGACTCGGAGCGAGCTCATACTCGGCACCGAGAATCTCAATCAAGCGCTTCGCGTTCGGTACAGCATCGCCGGCCGAATTGTTGTTGAAATAAACATACACATCGTCCGCTTCTGCGTCGACTTGGCGGAGCGCCGCTGCGAGCTCCTGCAGTTCTTCTTCGCTGTAACGATACAAGCAGCGGACGTGCCGCCACTCTTGACTCGTCATCCCCGGCTTCCTAAGCCAACCGGCCGTATTACGCCCATGAAGACGGACGACAGCGACAGAAGGATGAGTCACGACCGGGACGAACGGGATGCTGCTCTCTTTCGTCTGCGGTTCGTCACAAATCGTGTTGATGAACCGTTGTTCCGTCAAAAACGCGAGCGTCCGGTCGCGAAACGCTTCCGAGAACCACGTCGGGTTCCGGAACTCGATGGCGATGTCGTAATCTTTTAGCTCCGACCGAATCGTCCGTAAATAATCGAGGTGTGGCTTCGACACGTCGAACCAAGGCGGCAACTGAACGAGAACGGCCCGTAGTTTCCCGGCCTGCTTCAACGGTTCGACCGACGTCCGGTATCGTTCGAACAGTTCGGCGAGCGGCAGTTTCGGTTCCCGGTCGTGCCCGCTCATTTCCCTGGAAACTTTGACGACGAATTGAAACGTGGATGGCGTCTCATTGTTCCACTTCTCGTAATTCTTCACGGGCTGTATGGCGTAAAACGAGGAATCGATCTCCACGGTCGGGAAATGACCCGCGTATGTCGCCAGTTTATGTTTTCGTTCTTCTGGGGTCGTATAGAGGAGATCATGATCCCCCCAACCTGTCACACCGACATAAATCATCCCGGTCCCTCCTTCATTCACTGTTCGTAAGTGGCCACACGCTTCCGTCTCGTCCAGTTCAGCGTCCCGCCGAACGTGATCAAGAGCAAGACGAGGCCCATGATGAACGGGTAACGCATATCGATATCAAACGCGATCCCGGCGAGTGTCGGCCCGACGATATTTCCGATGCTCATATAGGCGTTGTTCATCCCCATCGCAAACCCTTGCTCTTTGTCAGCCATTTTCGAGACGAGCGTGTTGAGCACCGGCCGAAGGATTGACGTCGACAAGAAGATGATGAGCGTGACGGCGAAGAAGATGGCGTATGATCCCGCGAAGATCGAGAACAAGAAGCCGAACGCCGCGAGCATGATAAAGATGAGCACGACTTTGATCTCGCCGAACAACGTGACGAGCCGATCGACCGCGAACAGCTGCACGATGACACTGACGATTCCGGTCCCCGTGATCATGACAGCAATCTGTTGCGGCGTCGCACTGAACGTCTCGCTCACGAACAGACCGAGCACCGACTCGTACGCCATGAGTCCAAACGCCATGACCAAGTTGATGACGAGGACGAAGAAATATGGTTTCTTCGTCGAAGAGATCAGCTGGCGCGGCAACGACTCGGTATCGGACGTGACCGGCATGACTTCACGATCCGGTTCTTTCAATAGAATGACCGACGAGATGACAGCGACGAATGAAACGACGGCTGACAATAACAGCGGCGCTTTCAAGCCGAACTCGGCGAAGAAACCGCCGATTCCCGGCCCGATGACGATCCCGAGCGACATTGCTGCGGAAATATAACTGTTCCCTTTCGCCCGTTGTTTGATCGTCGTGATGTCCGCCACGTAGGCAAAAATCGCCGGAATGAGCAAGGCGGCCCCGACGCCGCCGATTGCCCGAGAAATAAGTAAAACGGTCAAATTATCCGATAAGTAAAATACGCCCATCGAAATCGTAAAGCCGATGAGACCCGCAATGATCATCGGCCGGCGTCCATACACGTCCGCCCATTTCCCCGCTACGGGAGACATGAGCAACTGGGCCCCGGCGAACACGGAAATCATCAAGCCTGCGGCCGTTCCGCCTTCTCCGATCATTTTCAAATAATCGGGAATGATCGGAATGATGATCCCGAATCCGGCCACAGCGATGAACATGTTCAGCATGAGAATCGCCAATTGTTTATTTTGTTTTCTAGTCAACGTATGTCACTTCCTTTTCACCTATTCATTTTACTTGTAGATGAAGGGAATGGGCAAACGATAAGACAACAAAAAACCCATCCTTGACCAGAGGATGGGTGTTGACTCATTTAAGAGATGCGTGATTGTACGAGTTGTTCTCGCGACTGACGTTTCGGAAGAAACAACGTGATCACGTAGACGATCAACGTCGGTACTGCCCAGGCGAGCCCGATCTCAGCCATTGGCAAGTTCGTGATCCAAGCCGTCACAGCAGATGGCTGCAGGCCGTGCGCCGTTTCAAAGAGCGAGAAGACGAGCGCCGTATACACGGTCGCTTTCATCGCGACGTGCGGGTTGCGTTGAACCCGTTCTGTGATCGACACGAGTACGAGTGCGATCATGACCGGATACAAGAGTGTGAGAAGCGGTACCGCGATTTGAATCAACGTACCGAGTCCGACGAGTGAGATCAAGTAGCCGAAAAGTGTCGTTGCGATGACGACTTGGTGGTACTTGAGTGACTCGAACGTGTTGCTGATGAAGCGTGAAAACTCAGAGATGAGCCCGACCGCTGTCGTCAAACAAGCGAGGAAGACAGCTGCACCGAGGGCGAGCATGCCGACTTGGCCGTACGACGAACCAGCGAATGTTTGGAGCAACGTCGCCCCATCTGTCGCCCCTGTCACGCCCGTCATGTTCGCACCGATCGAACCGAGTGAGATGTAGACGAGCATCAAACACGTGACAGCGAGCATACCTGACGTCCGAAGAAGCGATGAAGCTTCTTTTTGATCCGTCATCCCGTTCGCTTTAAGCGTGACGAGAACGATGGCCCCGAAGACGAGTGCGCCGAAGACGTCCATCGTCAAGTAGCCTTGTTTAAAGCCTTCACCGAGGGCACCGATCCACGTCTCATATCCAGCTGCCGGTGCTGACGGCGTCCCGAGTGGAGCCACGAGGTTCGTGATTCCGATGGCCGCGAGCAAGAGCAAGAGGATTGGTGTGATGATGCGTCCGATGATTTCAATCAACTTCTGGGCGCGGAGCGTCAAGAAGAATGTCAATCCGAAGAAGACAGTTGAGCTGAGGGCGAGCGTGAGCGTCGATGGTGCACTGAGGAACGGCACGAGTCCCATTTCATACGTGACGGCTGCCGTCCGTGGAATCCCGAAGAACGGTCCGATTGCCACGTACATTAGTCCCGTCAAGAGGAGCGCCAGACGCTTCGGAATGTACCGAGCGATTTGGTCAGAACCTCCGCCGACTCGCGCGACCGCGAACAAGGCGAGTAACGGCAGGCCGACGCCAGTAATGACGAAGCCAACCATGGCTGGGACGAGGTTCTCGCCCGCCATCGCACCTAGCATCGGTGGGAACAGCAAGTTCCCGGCCCCGAAGAATAACGCGAAAATCGTAAACGCTAACGGGAATAATGTCGATTTTTTCATACAACTACCTCCACATACATTGTAATACCTTCCGTGTTGACAACTTGATTAAATGACTAAATTTTCTGACAAATAAGCGCTTGGTCTATTTCATTATACACACTTTACTTATTTTGACCACCCTATCTGCAAAAAAGATGTTTATTTTTCGGAAGAGTGGATTTTCCACATATCAAAAGCCCCCTCCACTGACAGAGGGAGCCTAAATGTCAAGCTGATTTCTTGGAATTAATTGATAAACTGGTCAATATCGGATGTCGAATTTTCGATGCCCTTCTTGCGAACTGGATGTCTCCTCGATGTGCTCGACACCGACGAACCGGTTCCCATCTCGAAGCGCCTGCTTGAACGATTCATAGTTCGACTCTTCCCCTTCGACATGGATTTCGACCGTTCCATCACTCAAATTACGGACCCACCCTTTCAACTTATAGGCGAGCGCCGTCGACTGGGCGAAGTAACGGAAGCCGACACCTTGCACGCGACCGGATACGATCAATCGTTTAGCGATACTCATCCATCTTCTCCTCCTTCAATTTGACGATTCAGGTTTAACCGGTCCCCAGATAGGAAACAATATATAAGTAAAATAATGGAACAGGAGTGGTTCGGTGAATACGATCATTAACAGCGTCACAACGTTTTCGGATTGGCTATGGGGGGTCCCGATCATCTCATTGCTCGTCTTGTCTGGTATTTTCTTAACGATCAAACTTGGCTTTTTTCAATTTCGATACCCGTTATACATATTGAAGCAAACGTTTGGCAGCGTCTTTAAAAAACCAAAAGGTGAAGGCGACATCAGCCCGAGACAAGCGCTCACATCCGCCTTGTCTTCAACAGTCGGTGCCGCGAACATTATCGGTGTCCCGGCAGCGATCATGTTCGGGGGACCGGGTGCGATTTTCTGGATGTGGGTCATCGCCGTCGTCGGGATGGCGATCAAGTTTTCGGAGAGCGTGCTCGCCGTCCGGTATCGTGAGAAAAACGAGGCCGGTGAATTTGTCGGCGGTCCTGTCTACTATATGGCAAAAGGGTTGAAGATGAAGTGGCTCGCCTCATGGTTCGCCTTCGCCCTCATGATCGAGCTCATCCCGAGCATCATGGTCCAAGGCAACGCCGTCAGCTCAGCCGTCCGTGAAACGTTCAATGGCGACACGCTCATCACTGGCCTGATTGTCGCCGCACTCGTCAGCCTCATCGTCTTCGGCGGAGTGAAACGAATCGCGAAAGTGACTGAAGTCATCGTCCCGGTCATGGCTCTCGTGTACGTCGGGGCAGGGTTCATCATCGTCTTGATGAACATGTCTCAAATACCGGAAGTGCTCGCGCTCATCTTCTCATACGCGTTTCAACCGATGGCCGCACTCGGTGGGTTTGCCGGGGCAGCCGTCGCCGAGACGATTCGCTGGGGCTTCGCCCGCGGACTATATTCGAACGAGGCCGGACTTGGTACAGCGCCGATCGCCCATGCGGCTGCCCAGACCGACCATCCGGTGCGCCAAGGGTTTTGGGCCGTCATCGGGATTGTCATCGATACGCTCATCATCTGTAGCACGACCGCGTTCGTCGTCTTGTCTTCCGGCGTCTGGACCCGCGATGGTGCGATGAGTGACCCGGCCGCGCTCACGACGATCGCGTTCCGCGAATACTTCGGATATACAGGCAGTCTGCTCGTCACAATCTCGCTCATCTTCTTCGTTTTGTCGACGATCATCGTCATCATCTTTTACGGGTCGCGCCAAGCCGAGTACTTGTTCGGTTTGAAAGCTGGGTTCCTGATGAAAGTCGTCTATATCGCTTCGATCGTCATCGGATCAATCGGTGGGGCGCAAATGATTTGGAACTTCCTCGACTTGATGCTCGCGATGATCCTCATCCCGAACATGATCGCCGTCTTGCTGCTCAGCGGCGAAGTGAAACGCCTAACGACCGAGTTCTTCACGTCAGAGCTTTATTATAAGAAAGACGTCGCCGAAGAAAAGGCGTCCTGACCGACAAGCCCCGGCTGCCTAGGCAGCGGGGTCTTCTACGTTCAGTCGACTTTCGCGATGGCACGATGAATTCGTTCAGCCGATGCGTCGAACTGTTTTTGCTCTCCGTCAGTCAAATCAATCTCGATGATCTGACGAATGCCGGTCCGGTCGATGAGGGCCGGTACCCCGATATGAAGTCCTGACGCCCCGTACTCCCCATCCAGATGCGCCCCGATTGTGACGACCGAGTTCTCGTTCCGGACGATAGCCCGGACGATGCGGAGCAGTCCGAGACCGATCGCGTAATAAGCCGCGCTCTTATACTCGATGATCTGATTCGCCGCGTCGCGGACGTCTTGATAGATCGCGTCTAAGTCTTCTTGGCGATACGAATCGTTCTCTTCAAGCAGCTGCTTCATGGACTTGCCATAAATCCGCGCGTTGTCCCAGGCGACAAAGCCCCCTGCCCCATGCTCGCCCATATAATAGACGTGACAGTTGCGCGACGACAAGTCGAAGTACTCGCCGACCTTATAACGCAAGCGCGCCGTATCGAGCACCGTCCCCGATCCGATGACACGGTGTTTCGGTAAGCCGGACGCTTTCCAGGCGACGTGGGCCATGACGTTGACCGGGTTCGTCGCGACGACGATGATGCCGTCAAAGCCGCTCGCCATCACTTGCTTCGTCACGTCACGGACGACGAGGGCGTTTTGTTCAGCGAGGTCCATCTGGGTTTGGCCGAGCTTTTGCGCGGCACCGGCCGTGATGACGACGATATCCGCGTCACGGCAATCCGTGTAATCTCCTGCCCAAATCCGGACCGGGCTCGGCGCAAACGAGATGCCGTGGTTGAGGTCCATCGCTTCCCCTTCAGCTTTCGCATGGTTCGAGTCGATTAAGACGAGCTCTTCACAGAGCGCGGCCATCGACAATTGATAGGCGAAACTGATACCGACCCAGCCGGCGCCGACGACGGCGATTCTCGTAATGTCTTTTGGATCAATTGTTTCCATATACATAACCTCCCTAATTGCTTGCTCTCTTTTAGCATACCCGACTCACACGCGTTTCACGACAAAAAAGACGAACTCCCGCGTACGAGAGTTCGTCCATCCTATGATTATCCGATCGATCCTTCCATCTCAAACTTGATGAGACGGTTCATTTCGACAGCATATTCCATCGGTAATTCTTTCGTGAACGGCTCGATGAAGCCCATGACGATCATTTCCGTCGCTTCTTCTTCCGAGATTCCACGGCTCATGAGGTAGAAGAGTTGCTCTTCTGACACTTTTGAGACTTTCGCTTCGTGCTCGAGTGACACCTGGTCGTTCAAGATCTCGTTGTACGGGATCGTGTCCGACGTCGACTCGTTGTCCATGATGAGCGTATCACACTCGATGTTCGAGCGGGCACCTTTCGCTTTACGTCCGAAGTGAACGATTCCGCGATACGAGACTTTTCCGCCTTGTTTCGAGATCGACTTCGAGACGATCGACGACGACGTGTTCGGTGCGAGGTGAATCATCTTCGCGCCGGCGTCTTGGTGTTGGCCTTTTCCGCCGAGTGCGATCGAGAGCGTCATCCCGCGTGAACCTTCACCTTTTAAGATGACGGCCGGGTACTTCATCGTCAATTTCGAACCGATGTTGCCATCGATCCATTCCATCGACGCGCCCGCTTCACAGACGGCACGCTTCGTGACCAAGTTATAGACGTTGTTCGCCCAGTTTTGGATCGTCGTGTAACGGCAATACGCATCTTTGTTGACGAAGATCTCAACGACGGCCGAGTGGAGCGAGTTCGTCGTGTAGACCGGTGCCGTACATCCTTCGACGTAATGAACCGATGCGCCTTCGTCGACGATGATGAGCGTCCGCTCGAACTGCCCCATGTTTTCCGAGTTAATGCGGAAATACGCTTGGAGCGGTTGCTCGAGTTTGACGCCTTTTGGTACGTAGATGAACGAGCCACCTGACCATACGGCCGAGTTGAGCGCGGCGAACTTGTTGTCCGTCGGCGGGATCAACTTGCCGAAGTACTCACGGAAAAGCGCTTCGTCTTCTTTGAGCGCCGTGTCCGTATCTTTGAAGATGACACCTTTCGCTTCAAAGTCTTCTTGCATGCTGTGGTAGACGACCTCTGACTCGTACTGAGCCGAGACACCTGCCAAGTATTTTTGTTCTGCTTCCGGAATCCCGAGCTTGTCAAACGTACGTTTGATTTCTTCTGGTACTTCGTCCCACGAGTGCTCTGTCTTTTCAGACGGTTTAACGTAGTACGTGATCTCATCGAAATCGAGGGCAGACAAATCGCCACCCCACGTCGGCATCGGCATCTTGCGGAACTGTTCAAGTGATTTCAAACGGAACTCAAGCATCCAAGCCGGTTCTTCTTTCATGTTCGAGATCGTTTCTACGATTTCATTCGTCAAGCCGCGGCCTGAACGGAAAATCGAGATGTCTCGGTCATGGAAGCCATATTTATAATCGCCAATGTCAGGCATGTTTTTCGCCATATCGGTCTCCTCCTTCTACTTACGCTTCCTCGTCGACTCCTTTTTCAAGCGCTTTCCACGCGAGCGTGGCGCACTTGATGCGAGCCGGAAACTTTGAGACGCCAGACAACGCTTCAATGTCGCCTAGGTCGAACGTGTCTGTATCATAGTCTTTCCCTTGGACCATCTCCGAGAAGATCGTCGCCAATTGGAGTGCCTCGTCTACAGATTTCCCCTTCACGATTTGAGTCATCATCGATGCCGAGGCGAGGCTGATCGAGCAGCCTTCCCCTTCGAACTTGGCATCTTTCACGATTCCGTCTTCGACTTGAAGTTGGAGCCGGAGCGAATCCCCACATGTCGGGTTGTTCAAGTCCACCGTCACGCCATCTTCGATGACGCCACGGTTTCTTGGGTTTTTATAGTGATCCATGATGACCTGTCGGTACAGCATGTCTAGGTTGTTAAAACTCATAATTGAAATACTCCTTCGTTTGACGCAGCCCTTCGATGAAGCGGTCGACTTCTTCTCGCGTGTTATACAAGTAGAAGCTCGCCCGGGCTGTCGATGATTGCTTCAGGAGACGCATGAGCGGCTGAGCACAATGATGGCCGGCCCGAACGGCGATGCCTTGCATGTCCAAGACGGTCGCGAGGTCGTGGGCGTGGACATCGTTCAAGTTGAACGTGACGAGCCCGACCCGTTCTTCCGGTCCGAAAATCTCAATGCCTTCAATCGTCTTCATCTGCTCGATGGCGTACGACGCGAGTGCCCGTTCGTGCGCCTCGACGTTCTCAAGACCGAGGTCTTCTAAAAAGTCGATAGCAGCAGCGAGACCGACGGCTCCGGCAATGATCGGTGTCCCGGCTTCGAAACGGTACGGGATGTCTTTCCACGTCGACTCATACAAGTCGACATAGTCGATCATCTCGCCCCCGAACTCGACCGGCTCCATTTTTTTCAAGAGCGCTTTCTTCCCATATAAGACACCGATCCCGGTCGGACCGAGCATCTTATGGCCTGAGAAGGCGAGGAAGTCACAATCGAGCGCTTGCACGTCAAGTTTACGGTGCGGTGCGCTTTGCGCCGCATCGACGACCATGACGGCACCTTTTTCGTGGGCGAGCGTCGCGATTTCTTGAATCGGGTTGATCGTACCGAGCACGTTCGAGACGTGGCTCATGGCGACGATTTTTGTCCGGTCCGACAAGACGGCGCGGACCGCGTCGAGCGTGACGCGACCGTCCGGCGTCAACTCCACGTAACGGAGCGTGGCCCCTTTACGTTTGGCGAGCTGTTGCCACGGAATGAGGTTCGCGTGGTGTTCCATCGGCGTGAGGACGATTTCGTCTCCTGCGCCGACGTTAGCGTCCCCGTAGCTTGACGCCACGAGGTTGATCGCCGTCGTCGTCCCGCGCGTGAAGATAATCTCTTCGACGGCAGCGGCATTAATGAACGAACGGACGCGCTCCCGCGCCCCTTCATACGCATCTGTCGCCTGCGTTCCGAGCGTATGGACGCCACGGTGCACGTTCGAGTGGTTGCGGCGATAATATTCCTCGATCGCCTCGATGACAGCCAGCGGTTTTTGCGAGCTCGCCGCACTGTCGAGATAGACGAGCGGATGACCGTTGATTTCCTGATCTAAAATCGGAAATTGTTTACGAATCGAGGCATCAATCATCTTAACGCACTTTCCCTTCGATGACTTCACGGAGACGGTCTTTGACCGACTCGATCGCGAGTTGCTCGACGACCGGGTTCAAGAATCCGTGAATGATCAAACGTTCCGCTTCTTGGCGCGAAAGACCGCGGCTCATCAAGTAGTAGAGTTGAATGTCGTCGACACGACCGACTGAAGCGGCGTGACCGGCCATAACATCATCCTCATCGATGAGAAGGATCGGGTTCGCGTCACCGCGTGCTTTTTCAGAGAGCATCAAGACGCGCTCTGTCTGAACACCGTTCGACTTCGAAGCCCCGTGGTGAATCATCGACGTTCCGCTGAAGATGGCCGTCGCGGCATCTTTTTGCACACCGTGAATCAAGATGAATCCTTCTGACGACTTACCGAAGTGGTCAGTGCGGATGTTGAAGTTTTGTTTCTGGGCGCCACGACCGATTGTGACGGCTTTCGTGTCGGAGAACGTGTTGTCCCCGACGAGGTGAGTCTTCGTCTCGACGACCGAGTTGCCGTCGTTCATGTGACCGAGCGCCCAATCAAGGCGCGCGTTCTCATAGACGACGCCGCGGCGGTTCATGAACGTGAGGGCAGATTCAGCGAGCTGATCCACACCACCGAAGACGACTTTCGCGTTCGCACCAACGAATACTTCTGTCACGGCGTTCACCGTGTGCGGCTCGTTCGTGTTCGAGAGGAAGCTCTCGATATATGTCACTTCACTGCCTTCGTCCGCGACGATGATCGTGTGGTGATAGAGTGTGCTGTTCGCTTGTTCCATCGTGAAGATGGCTTGGAGCGGGTCTTTCACTTGCACGTTTTTCGGGACGTACAAGAAAGCGCCGCCGTTCATCAAGGCCGCATTGAGCGCCGACAGACGTTCTTCATCGACACGTACGCCTTCTGTCATGAAGTATTTCTCAACGAGTTCCGGATGCTCTTCCATCGCTTGTTCGATACCCATGAACAAGACACCTTCAGGCAATTGAAGTTCGTTATACACGACATGACCGTTGCGTTCAACGAGCACGTTAGTCCGGTGATCTCCGAGAAGTGCCTCGATTTCAGGCGTGAGTCCGTCAAGCTTCGACAAGTCAACGTCTCCGCTCGTGAAATCCCATTTATCAATTTTAATTTTTTCAACTTTAGGCAAGGCGAGAGTCGGCGCAAGTTCTGCTGCTTCTTTACGACGGTTGACCAGCCATGCTGGTCCTCCGAGCGCCTCTGCACGTGCCGACAATGCTTGTGCATCCAATTCAAATTGTACGGTCATCGTACAGCCTCCTTACGCTTCTGTGTCTACTGTCATTCCGAGATCTTGCTTCACCCAGTCGTAACCTTCTGCCTCGAGTCGCTGTGCGAGCTCTTTGCCGCCAGACATGACGATTTTCCCGTCCATCATGATGTGAACGAAGTCCGGCTCGATATAGTTGAGAAGACGCTGATAGTGCGTGATAATCAAGCAGCCGAACTCTTCGTTGCGCATTTCGTTGACGCCTGTTGCGACAACTTTGAGTGCATCGATGTCAAGACCTGAGTCGATTTCATCGAGGATCGCGATGTTCGGTTTGATCATCATCATTTGAAGAATCTCGTTCCGTTTCTTTTCCCCGCCCGAGAAGCCTTCGTTCAAATAACGGTGTGCCATTTCTGAAGGGATTTCAAGAACGTCCATCTTCGCGTCGAGTTCACGGATGAACTTCATGAGCGAGATTTCTTGACCTTCTTCACGGCGTGAGTTGATCGCTGAGCGCAAGAAGTCGGCGTTTGTGACACCGCTGATTTCAGCAGGATACTGCATGGCAAGGAACATTCCCGCCTGCGCGCGCTCGTCGACTTCCATCTCAAGGACGTCTTCGCCGTTCAAATCGACGCTTCCGCCTGTTACTTCGTACAATGGATGTCCCATAAGTGCAGATGCGAGCGTTGATTTACCCGTTCCGTTAGGACCCATGATGGCGTGAATTTCGCCACCTTTAATTTCAAGATTTAGACCTTTGACGATCTCTTTTCCTTCGATTGAGACGCGGAGGTCATCAATTTTCATGTGTGGTACGTTAGACATTCGGATACCCCTTCCGTTTTCTCGCCTTTGTTGGCGTAGATTAGATATATTCTAATCTTAATCTAGGCAATTTTTTATTTCAAGCGACTCACCTTATACTTCATTCTCAATAAAAACATAAATGTTGAGAATGAGAATATTGAGAAATCAAGATATCACCCAACTTTTTCCTCGATTAACGCCAAACTCGCCTTCCGTTCCGTCAATGCCCCCATAAAGAAGAAGGCTCCGAACGCCGTCACGATGGCTAAAATTGCAAAAACAGGCAATCCCGCATTGTCAAAGCCGTCCAGAAGCAATCCGCCGATGATTGGGCCGATCGACTGACCGAGCGCGGTCAATCCCATCGCCCCGAAGTATGTGCCGCGCAAATGTTCCGGCGCGAGCTCATCCGTCAACACGTCCGTCATCGTGAACATGAGTACTTCGCCGATCGTGAAGATGACCATCGCGACGAACAACACCCACGTCTCACTCGCAAACCCGATCAACAACAGGCCGATCGACAACGTTGCGACCCCGAAAAAGAGCGACTTGATCGGCGAGACGCGAATGCCGAACTTCATAATCGGATACTGGACGACGAGTACGGTGATCGCGTTGACCGTCAACAAATACGCAAACAGGCGCGACCCGTCACTGAAGCCGTCATGGAACGCGATGAACTGCGGCAACGTCGAGTTGAACTGACTGTAGCCGATGATGGCGAAAATCATGCCGATGATGACGAAACGAAACGTCTTGTCTTCTTTCAAGACACGGAACGTCTCGGTCAAGCGCGGCCGTGCTTTGATTCCGTCACCTTCTTTGAACGGATACTTTTTAAACAGCGCCACGATGACGAGACCGTAAAGCACGTACACGCCGGTCACGACGAAGAATGCGCTCTTCGCCCCGGTGAGTGATAAGACGACCGCGAGAAGCGGCCCGATCGCAGCGGCGATGTTGATGAGAAAATAGCGCACGTTGTAGACGATGACGCGTTGATCG
>NZ_JAFIFD010000002.1 GCF_020832205.1 Exiguobacterium sp.
CGTTACGTCGAGAAGACGTTCGGCATCAAGGAAGAGCGGACGACGCCCGCCTACGCGTCACAGGACGGCATCGACTACGTGCCGATGGGCAAGAAGCGCAACTCGATGATCCAGCTGTTGAACATCGCCGGCGTCGGACCGATCTTCGGGCCGATCATGGGGGCTCTCTACGGGCCGGTCGCGTTCCTTTGGATCGTCTTCGGCTCGATCTTCGCCGGCGCCGTGCACGACTATTTGACCGGCATGATCTCGCTCCGCAACAACGGGGCGCACTTGCCGCAGCTCGCCGAGAAGTTCCTCGGCCGCTCGCTCCGCCATATCGTCAACGGGTTCGCACTCTTGCTCTTACTGTTGGTCGGGACGGTGTTCGTCACGTCGCCGAGCAACATGATCAACAACCTGTTCGGCGGGGACGCGTCGACGCTCGTCTTCGTCATCTTCGCCATCTTCGCCTACTACATCTTGGCGACGCTCCTCCCGGTCGACAAGATCATCGGGCGCATCTACCCGTTCTTCGGCGCGCTGCTGTTGATCAGTGCCGTCGGCATCGGGGTCAGCCTGTTCGCGCAAGGCTACAAGGTCCCGGAGATGACACTGACGAACATGCACCCGGACGGCCTGCCGATCTGGCCGCTCCTCTTCTTCACGATCTCGTGCGGGGCACTGTCCGGCTTCCACGCCACGCAGTCGCCGATCATCTCGCGGACGACGATGAAAGAAAGCAACGGGCGCAGCATCTTCTACGGCATGATGATCGTCGAAGCGGTCATCGCGATGGTATGGGCCGGCGCGGCCATGGCCATCTTCGAGCCGGGTGAGTTGCTCGGCATGATCCAGGCCGGCACACCGGCACTCGTCGTCCAAGAAGTCGCGACGCTCATGCTCGGCAGCATCGGCGGCACGCTCGCCATCCTCGGCGTCATCGTCTTGCCGATCACGTCGGGCGACACGGCGTTCCGCAGCGCCCGGATGATCATCGCCGACTACTTGAAGGTCGCACAGAAGAAGTTCGCCTCCCGCCTCTGGATCGCATTGCCACTCTTCGCGATCTCATACGTATTGACGAACATGGACTTCCAGATGCTCTGGCAGTACTTCAACTGGGCGAACCAGACGACGGCCGTCATCGCGCTCTTCGTCGGGGCGATGTACTTGTACATCAAGGGACGCAACCACTACATCGCGCTCGTCCCGGGCACGTTCATGTTGTACGCGGTCTGGTTCTACATCCTGACGGCGCCGATCGGCTTCAAGATGGACGGGGTGATCCCATACGTCATCGCCACGATCGGCACGGTCACGCTGCTCGTCCTGTTCCACGTGCGCGCGCGGGCGATGCGGGCACAGAACATGGAGTGCGACGTCCGCATCGATACAGCTGCATGACAAAAGGGTTTGACCGTCACGGTCAAACCCTTTCTTCTTGTTCATCGAGCCGCGTCGTGCTCGTCGCGACGGGCGAGTAGAGATAAATCGAGAACGTCGTCCCTTTGCCGTATTCTGAATCGGCGTGGATGCCCCAGCCGTGTGCCTCGGCGATGCGTTTACAGATGCGCAGGCCGAGGCCGGTCCCTTTGATCGGACGGTGGGCGTCGGAGTCGACGCGGTAATACTCGTCAAAGATATACGGCAGCGCTTCTTCCGGGATGCCGATTCCTGAGTCTTTGACGGACAAGACGAGCGTCCCGTCTTCGTCCGCCACTTCGACCGTGACGGTTCCGCCTTCTGGCGAGTACTTGATCGCGTTGCCGACCAAGTTGTGGACGAGCTGCAACAGTTTTTCTTGATCGGCCTCGATCACGAGCCCGTCCGCTGCCGACAGCTTCACGTCATGTTGGCTTGACGTCGTGTCATAGCTCGCCACCACTTCTTCGAGGAGCGGTTTCAATTTGACCGCTTCCCGTGCGAGCAAGTCCTCAGAATACGTGACCCGTTGGTAGTCGAGGAAATTGTCGACGAGCCGCTCGAGCCTGTCCGCTTCCTGTTTCACGAGCGCGAGCATCGTATGCGTCTTTTCGTCATCGGCATGGCGATACATGAGCAGCTCGGTGTAGCCGTTGATGGCCGTGAGCGGTGTCCGGAAGTCGTGGGACAGTTCGGCGAGGAACGCGTCTTTTTGCTCCTCGAAATGGATCGCTTCCGTCTCATCGCGCCACATGATGAAGACGCCGCGCGGGGTGTGGGTGAAGTTGAAGATGAGTTGGATCACCCGTTCCCCGAGGTGAAGTTGACGGGAGTCCATCCGCGGACAGCAGAGGAAGCGGTTGTCGAGCAGCTCTTCCCAGAAGAGCGACACGGCTTCCAAGTCGGCGCCGTTCTGTTCGAACCGTTCAAAAAAGAAGTCACTCAACGCCTCGACGTTCGGGAACCGCCGCGTCACCATCGACGGACAGAGCGCCCGCAACTGCTCGTTCGAGTACAGATGGTTGCGCGTGAAATCGATATAACAGACGGCGTCCTGCACTTCTTCGACAATCGAGGCGATCGGGAAGGCGTGCGGCGATCGGGTCCGTTTTAACGGCAGGGGCCGTTTACCGATGATCCGGTTATGATGACGGCGCGACGGATAGAAATGCTTGCGTTCCATAGGTAGACCTCCTTTCAGTTGGGAGATGATATATAGGAAATACAAGAGATTTTATAAATGTGGTGAATACTTTCTACTAATTTCAATTATACGTCAACTCGCTAAAAACCAATAGTCACAATAAAGAACCAATAAAAAACGGCACCGAACCGGGACGAAATGAACAATACCTCCATCCCGTGACGGAATGGAGGCATCATAATCAGAAGAAGTTGTAAGGATTGAGGCTGCTCGCCGGGGCGCTGCTGCTGTAGACGTACGGCGACTTATGTACTTCGAAATGAAGGTGGCTGCCGAACGAGTTGCCGGTGTTACCGACTGTACCGATGTTCGCGCCTCTTAAGACGGTCTGTCCTTGGGCGACGTTCAAACGGTCGAGGTGGGCGTAAACGGTCGTGTACGACTGCCCGTTCAATTGGTGCGTGATCATGATGTGGTTCCCGTAGGCGCCGGAGTTGCGGGCGACGATGACTTGTCCGCCAGACGCGGCCACGACCGGCGTGCCTTTCGCTGCCGCGAGGTCGATGCCGTTATGGAACGTGTAGCCGTAAACGCCGCTCGCTGGACCATACTTTTGCGTCAACGTGCCTTTCGTCGGCATGAGCAGCTTCGTGGCTGATGTCGTTTGGAGCGTCGTGCTCCCGTAAGGTTTAATAAAAGCACTCGAGACGTAGCGTGACGTGCCGTTGAAATTGATCTTCGTCCATGAGGCCGATGTGTGTTGTGCCGAGAATGTCTGCCCGAGCTTGACGCTGCCGACGATTGGATACGTCGTACCAGGGCCGGACCGGACGTTCAAGCTGTTCGTCGTCACTTCGGCCTTGTAGTAAGTCGACGCTTCGACGGGTGTCGAGCTAGGGGTGATGAGACCAATGGCGAGCAATACGCTTAATGTAATTGTCATTAATTTCTTTTTCATTTTTATGTAAAATCCCTTCAATGTAAACGATTGTTATATGCGACATAATGAACCTGATAATTTAAATTCTATCATCAAAAATATATTTTAATATTTCATTTATATTTCAAAAAAATATATTGACATTCTAAAAAAGAACCTGCCCAGTTTGGACAAGTTCGCTGTGAGAGCTACATAAAAAGAGTGAGGTTTCTTTAGTTCGCGGACAGTTCGTCTTCGGTCACCCATTTGTGGTTCGTGACGCGCTCCCCGTTGTCTAGCTCAAAGTCGACCATGTAAACGGTCGTCTCCTCAGCAGAGTCAATCGTTGCGGTCGAACCGCCCATCCCGCTCATATGCTCGGCATCGACCGTCACTTCGTCACCTGGCTCATAAGCGTCGGCTTTTGCATCGATGATTTCTTCGTGAACGATCCATTTGTGGTCCGTGACGCGTTCGCCACCATGCATCGGGTCGTAGGAAATGCTATAGACGACCGTGTCGTAGGCCTCTACAATAGTTGCCTCCGCACCCTCCATACCAGGCATATGGGCTTCGGTGATGATGGCTGTGTCGCCGACCTCGAACGTTGGGTTTTCAGCCGGTGTCAAGCCTTCGGGCACATCCCGAGAACCTGACATGTCCATGCCGCTGTGGTCCGTACCGTCCATTGTCTCTTCCATCTGATCACTCATGTTCGTGTCGTTATTCGTTGTGTCGTTTCCACCACAGGCGGCGAGCAAGCCGCTGAGTGAGAGTGTCATCGTCATCATCGTGAGTGTTTTGTTTAACTTCATCAGTTTTCCCTCCATTTTAGAGGGTCAGTTGACTTGTAACTGACCCATCATTCCATTTTCTTCATGCTCGAGGATGTGGCAGTGGTACATGAACGTTCCTTTTTCTTGGAACGTCACCTCGATTTTGACTCTCTCATCCGGGGCGACGGCGACCGTATCTTTCCAGCCTCTTTCATTCGCAGGAGGCGGATTGCCATCCCGTTCGAGAATCCGGAACTGGACGCCGTGGATGTGGAACGGGTGGGTCATACCGCCCATCATGTCTTCGCGGTTGTAAATTTCCCACACCTCGGTCGTGCCTTGTTCGACTTGAATATCGATTCGATCTGGATCGAATCGTTTTCCATCAATCGTCACCATGTTTCCCATCCCGAATAACGTTAGGCGCCGGTCGGTTTCGCTCGAATTGTTCGAAGTAGGGCCTTCGTCGAATGGATTGATCCCATCCACGTCTTGTCTGTTGCGTTCGCGCAACGTAAACGTGGTGAACGATACACCGTTTGCTTGCAAAGTGATGTTATCCTCAAGCGCCTGCTCTGAGAAATCGATTAAAATTTCAGCCCGCTCGCTAGGTGTGAGCGTCAACGTCTCGAGTGCTACGGGTTTGTCGAGTAGTCCGCCGTCTGTCGCAATCTGGGTGAATGGTTCCCCGTTCGATAGCGAGAAGTCGAGATTCCGTGCGTTAGAGCCGTTGACGAGGCGAACGCGAAGTGTGTCCGTGGTCACGTCGAACGTCGTATTGATTGCTCCGTTCGCGATCAAAGTATCACCGACCGTCCCATCGACGTTCATCTGGCGGTCATAGTCGAGCTGTCCGTCATCTGTGAAGAGTCGATCTTGAACGATGAGCGGAATGTCGTCGATGCCGTACGTATTGGGTAGGCCTGTCTGTAATTCATCCGTTACATAAAGGAGACCGGATAAGCCGAGATATACTTGTTCGGCTGTCGCGCCCATTGGATGCGGGTGGAACCAGAGCGTAGCGGGTTGTTGATCGATGTCGAGACGGACTTGCTTTTGTTCACCCGGATCAATCAATTGATGGGGTCCACCGTCCTCGCTTCCGGGGATGACGAGACCGTGCCAATGGAACGAGGTCGGTTCATTGAGTTGATTGATTGTCTTGATATAGACGGTCTTTTCAATCGGCAACTCAATCATCGGTCCGAGCAGACTCCCGTTGTAGCCAAGCGTCTCCGTACTGACACCTTCATCGAAGAATCGATGCTCGCCACGTTCGGCCCGAACCGTATAATAGAGCGCATCGTCTGTGACACGGTCCGGTTTTAGCCGTTGGGGGAGGGGGAGCGGCTGGTTCGGTTCGTTCGACGCGACGAGCTCGATGATGCCTCCCCGTCCCATCCCGCCATTGCCATGCATCATGCCGCCATCCCGTTCTCCCATGAATGCTCCGTTGCCCATCATCCAGTTCCCAGGATTGAACGTGAACAATAGGAAGAGCAGTCCCATCACGATACTGACGATACCCGCCCCGATGATCCATTTCATTACGCCGTTCATAAGACCTCATCCTTTCGCCTAAAAACGTGAGCCTATTTTGTTATACCAACAAGTTATGAAATTTTTGTTAAATGAAAAAATAAGTTTTTACATACCATATAGGGGTATATGGTATACATAGGAGGCGATTAACGTGGAACATTCACACCACGCGTCATCTCATCATGAACACGGAGAAATGCATGATTCGCATACCGGAGGACATGAAGGGATGATTGAAGCGTATAAGCGTCGATTTTTCGTTTCGTTAGGGCTGACGATTCCGATTCTCATTTTGTCGGATATGATTCAAGAATGGGTTGGTTTCGAACTCACGTTTCCTTATGAGAAGGAGACGCTCTTCGTGTTGGCGACGATTGTTTACATCTATGGAGGTTGGCCGTTTTTAAAAGGTAGCATCGACGAATTGCGTCAACGAAATCCAGGGATGATGATGCTGATCGGGCTCGCCATCAGCGTCGCGTACTTCTATAGTGTCGCTATCGTGTTCGGGTATGGGCATGGACATGATTTCTTTTGGGAGTTGGCGACGTTGATCGTCATCATGTTGCTCGGGCACTGGATCGAGATGCGCTCCATCATGGGGGCGTCGAACGCGTTGCAACAACTCGTTCGCTTATTACCGAGCGTGGCGCACCGCATCAACGGGAGTGACACGGAAGACGTTCCTGTCTCTGCGCTAGTAACCGGAGACTTGATTCTCGTCAAGCCAGGTGAGCAAATCCCGGTCGACGGAGAATTGTTGAAGGGGCGGACGACGGTCGACGAGTCGATGTTGACCGGTGAATCGATACCGGTCGAAAAAGAGACGGGCGACGTCGTCATCGCAGGATCAATCAATCAAGAAGGCAGTATGACGATTGCGACGACGAGCACGGGGGAAAGCACGTACTTGGCGAAAGTCATCGATTTGGTCAAAGAAGCGCAGGAATCTAAATCGAAAACGCAAAACCTGGCTAACCGAGCTGCCAAGCTCTTGTTTTATGTCGCCGTCGGGGCGGGGGTGCTGACGTTTGTCATTTGGCTCGCCCTCGGTTACCCCGTCAGTATGGCCGTCGAGCGAATGGTCACCGTCATGGTCATCTCATGTCCGCACGCACTCGGTCTCGCGGCCCCGCTCGTCGTGGCGGTCTCGACATCACTATCGGCGAAACGCGGCCTGCTGATTCGGAACCGGACCCAATTCGAGGAGGCGCGTCATCTCGATGCGATCATCTTCGATAAGACGGGAACGTTGACGCAAGGCGACTTCGGCGTGACGGACATTGAAGCCGCATCCGCTTATACAGAAGATGAGGTGTTACGTCTGGCTGCCGCAGTCGAGATGGCCTCTCAACATCCGCTCGCACGTGGCATTCTTCGGGAAGCGGAGAAACGCCACTTGACGTTGCCCGAAGTCGTCGATTTCGCATCGATCACGGGCGTCGGGTTAGAAGGTCGGGTCGACGGAGGGCATGTCCAAGTCGTCAGCCCGCGCTTCATTCGCGAGAACGGGCTGTCGATTGACGAAGTGACGTTCGATCAGTTGTCCGACGCCGGTAAGACGGTCGTCTTCACGCTTCGCGACGGAGAGTTGGTTGGAATGATCGCCTTGGCAGACATGGTTCGCAGTGAGGCGAAAGAGACGGTCCGAGCTTTGAAAGACCGGGGTGTCCGCTCCATCATGCTCACTGGGGACAACCGGAAAGTGGCAGATTGGGTCGCGTCGCAACTGCACATCGAGGAAGTGTACGCCGAAGTATTACCGGACGATAAATCACGGCAAGTGCAAAACGTTCAAGCCGACGGCAGCAAAGTGGCGATGGTTGGAGACGGCATCAATGACGCGCCGGCTTTGGCCCAAGCGGACGTGGGGATTGCCATCGGGAGCGGGACCGACGTTGCCGTCGAGACGGCCGATATCGTCCTCGTTCGGAGCAATCCAAAAGACGTTTTGACAATCCTTGATTTGTCCCGTAACACGTACAATAAGATGATTCAAAACTTGTGGTGGGCCGCCGGTTATAACATCGTCGCCATTCCGCTCGCGGCAGGTGTGTTGGCCCCATTCGGCATCATCTTGTCCCCGGCCATTGGCGCAGTACTCATGAGCCTCAGCACCGTCATCGTCGCGCTCAATGCGCGGACGCTCAAACTTTAACAATTTTTTCACGTTTAGCCTCCATACTAGGGAAGATGCTGAAGATGGAGGAAGAATACATGAAAAAAACGTTGATTTTGCCAAGTCTCTTGACGACCCTATTGATGACCGCTTGTGCGAGTACACCATCGAATGAAACGGCGACTCAATCAGAAGCGCCAACGGTAGAGACGGACCAAGCGTCTCAACAAACTGAGGCCGACAACTGGAAACAGGTCGGGACTGGCGCGGCCGTCTCACACATCCATGGGGCTGGCTTTTGGCAGGAAGATGCCCGTCCGGTCATCGCGACGCATACAGGCCTGATGGAATTCAGGGAAGACGGTTGGTATGAATTGATGTCGAACCGGCATGACTACATGGGATTTGAACTCGTCGAAGATGGATTTTATGCGAGCGGTCACCCCGAACAGCAATCAGCTTTCAAAAATCCGCTCGGTGTCGTCCGCGGCACCGAGCGAGGCGAGACGCTTGAAGTCCGCTCGCTAGAAGGGGAGGCGGATTTTCACCATATGAGCGCAGGCTATACGTCAGAAAGTCTATACGTTTATCTAGAAGAGCCGACAAGTGAGCTACAATCAGGATTTTACCGTTCGCTCGACAAAGGCGAGGCGTTTGAACCGATGAAGATGGACGGGACGGCTCGATACGGGATTGCCGGTCTACTCGCCGACGCGAACGAGCCGTTGCGCGTGTATGTGTACGGCCCGGACGGTATGCTCGTCTCAGATGACGGGGGTGATACGTTCGATTCGTTAATCGCAGACGAACCTATCCTCCTCGCCGCAACGGATGGCACGACACTCGCCTATGTCCGAGAAGCAGCTGCTTATGAACTCGTCTTACGGCAGACCGGAAATGAGACGATTCTCTCGCTACCGAACCTAGAAGCGGACGTGGTCCCGATTGAACTCGCCGTTGAGGAGGGGCGCCTTTTACTCGCTACTTCTGACAATAGCGTCTATTTGTTTGAAGAGGGGAGCTGGTCGACGCTTCTTCACGCGGGTGTGGCGAAGTGACGCTTTCACAACTCTTTCACAAGTGATGGGGAAAAGATTTGAAATCAGTTGGAAAGAGGTGCTCGGGTGAAAGAGGAACGACGGATTGAGGTATATGACCTCGAGCTTGACGGGATGAACGTACAATCGTTCGCCCATTTAATCGTCCGTATGGCGACGTGTCTCGTTCGAGATAATGATTTGATTTTCGAAGGGTTCAAGGAACGCATCGGTCACCATTACTCCGACGTCGAATTTTTTGAAGTCGTGAATCAACTCGAGCGCCACATCGCGAGGCGGATTCATCACGTCCGGCAGTTCGTCCTCATCTCGTCTACGTTAGATGAGGCCGTTCTCGTCAACTACTCGTCAGAAAAACTGATGATGATTCCATTGTATGGACCGGGCATCATGTACGCCGCGTTAGAGCGTCTTGAGCCGACGTGGGGAACGTATAAAGTGGCCATCTGGCCGAACCCATAAAAAATAGCCGTTGCTTGCGTCATACAAGCAGCGGCTATTTTGTTAGAAGCGGAAGTGTGATCGTGAAGGTCGTACCCGAGCGATTCGACGCGACGTCAAGCGATCCTTCATGGTATTGGATAATCTGTTGGGCGATGGCGAGCCCGAGCCCGCTCCCGCCCGTCCGTCTCGAACGCGACTTCTCGACGCGATACAGCCGTTCGAAAATATATGGCAAGTCTGCTTCGGGAATCCCTTTGCCGTCATCTTGGAGGGTGAACGTAATCGTGTCCTTTTTCAAAACGCCATCAAGCGTGACGTGGCTCGCCTCGCTATGCACGATTGCGTTATGCCCGAGCGCGCGGAACACTTGAATGATTCGATTGTGGTCGATTCGGAGAGCCGCAGCGGACGAAATCGAGAGCCGGCTCTCAAATACAATCGGTGTGACACGAAACATGGACGTGAGGACGCGGGTCAAATCGTCACACAAATCAGAGAGAATAATCTCGTCTTGATGAAGCGTGAAGGTGTTCTCGTCGAGTTGGGCGAGCTGAAATGCATTCTCGACGAGTTCAGTCAACGCTTGGCTCTCTTCTAAAATCGTTTGAATCGATTGGTCTTTCAAGGCGGCAGGTGTCTGAGGCTTAGATGCGATTTCCGCATACCCCTGTAGATAAGTGAGCGGTGTCTTGATCTCGTGGGCAAGATTGGACAGAAATTGATTCCGCTCTGTTTTTAGGCGGGACAACTCGCGCGACATCGATTCGATGGAGCGTGCGAGTTCTCCGATTTCGTCGACGCGTGACGTCGGGAGCGTCAGCTCATCCGGTCGCGTCAACACGTTCTCGGTCGCTCGGCGCAGCTGCTGGATCGGATTGGAAATCAGTCGACTGAGCAAGAGGAACGTCAATGCCGTGACGATGAGTGCGATGGCGGTGATATAGAGGAAGCGAAGCTGCAAACGATGACTGATCCCGTGGATGATTTCTGTCGGCAGGAACATGTACACATAGCCGTAGCGTGTCGCTTCATCCATCGAATCGATTGGCGTCCGGACGGCGAGATATGGTTTGTTCTCCCAGTCCGTTTCGAGCACGACCGTTTGATCGAACGTGGCCTGGTCGGAGGCATCCCGGACAAATGTCGACAAGACGTCCGGGAATCGATTGGATGTGTCGAGCAGTTCATGATTCGGTGCGACGATAGCGACTTTCGTATCGGTCTCACTTTCCATCGTCGCGACATGCGAAATCGTTTCCTTATCAAAACTCATCGCCAATACACTCGCGTGGCTTTCCGCCCGTGACTCGAGCCGGTCAATTTCCTCGACGACCCTTTCTCCGAGTAAGGTATGGTACAGAAGCATAAACAAGACACTTTCAATCAGTAACGTCGTCAATAAAAAGACGAGACTGATTCGAAACGGGAGACTATTTCGCCAAGGCATCACGGCACATCCCGCCCCTCGACCCAGCGGTAGCCCCGTCCCCATACGGTCTTCAAATAATCATCAATTGGAAAGCCAGCCTCACCAAGCTTGTCCCGAATCATGCGGATGTGGGCATCGACGGTCCGGGGGTCAGATTCTGAAGAGTACGGCCAGACGAGGTCATATAAGTCCATGCGGTTATACAATCGGTTCGGATGTTCGAGAAACAATTTTAAAATCGCCGTCGCTTTCGGGGTCAGGACGATCTCTTGTTCCTCATAGAGCACACGGCCGCTCGCTTCGTCATACCGTAGCGGGCCATAGCTGACGTTCGTGAGTCGGCTGCGGCGTAACACGGCACGAATCCGGGCGAGCAAGACGTTCCCATCGAACGGCTTCGTCACATAGTCATCGGCCCCGGCGTCTAAGCCGCGAATCGTCGTCTCACTGTCAGATCGTGCCGTCAACAGGACGACGGGCAAATCGGCATCCCGCTTTTTCAGTTGACGACAGAGAGTGATACCGTCCACATCCGGCATCATAATATCCAATAAGACCAAGTCAGGACGGTCAGCGATGAGCTCGAGCGCTTCGGCCGCATCGCTCGCCTCGAGACATGTATAGCCGTCGCCTTCGAGAAAGAGCCGCAACAGGCGGCGCATCTTCATCTCATCATCCACAATCAATATCTTCATGCATTCCCTCCTCTCTCAACGTTCAGTTCGTGATGCATCCCCCGGTTCCCTTTCGTGCGGGTAGAAACGATGGACAAGGGCAGGTTCGTCACACGGAATCAGTTCGCCGTCGACACGTTCGATTCGATCGTGTCCTTTTCCGAAAATGATGCCGCAGTCGTAGTCAGGGAGCCGTTCGGCGAACGCACG
>NZ_JAFIFD010000036.1 GCF_020832205.1 Exiguobacterium sp.
CAGCTCGTTTAACGAGGCGTGCTAGCGCACGGACGTTGACACGGTATAGGCGGGCTAGAGCGTGAATCGGTTGGTCGACGACGAGGCCGTGGACGTGGTTCCCTGCGACGTAGACGAGACGGTCGAGACGGTCGATTGACGTCATCCACGTTTCGACAGCGTCTTCGTCTTCGAGGTCGCACGTGTCGACACGTGCATCGAGACGCTCCGCTTTCACGAACGACTCGAGCGCGGCACCGTTTCGGTTCGCCTGTAAGATGAGCGTGTCATCGCGAAACGATTTTGCGACCGCTTGTCCGATTGCCCCGCTCGCCCCGGTGATGAGCGTCTTCACGGTTTTTTGACGATACAGACGGTCCGTCTGTCCGCTTGGAACAACCGGGCGTACGCCGCATACAAGTCATCGAGCGTGATTGCGTCGAGCAGCTCAGGCAACTCGAACATGTTGCCGCCGTTCAATGCGTAGCGGGAAAATTGATTGGCGATGAACTCAGGTGAGTTGAGTGCTTTCAAAAACTGGCCTTTCATCATCCGTTTCTTCCGTTCGAGCGTCGTCTCGTCGAGGACGAGCGGACGTTCGAGTGCGGTCGTGATACGTGAGACGAATGAATCGACGTGTGGTGTCTCCATCGACAAGACGGCAAACGCGAACGTCTCTTCCGACGTGTAATCAAACGAGAACGCATCGTCGATCAAGCCTTCGGCGTAAAGCTCCGCATAGAGCGGGGCCGTCGTGTCGAACAAGGCGTGCATGAGCAGTTCGACAGCGAGCTCTTGCTTCATCCCGTCTGCTCCGGCGCGAGGGACGTCTTTATAGCCGATCATCACTTTTGGCACCGAGACGTCCATCTCGATAATCCGTTCTGTCGACTTGACGGCTGTCGGCTCTTCGATTTGTTCACGCGCTTGAAGCACCGGCGGTTCGAACGTCTTCCCGCCTTGGTTCGCTTTTACTTGTTCGAGCACGGTATCCGGGTCGATGTTGCCGACGACGAAGAGGACCATATTGCTCGGATGGTAAAACGCGCGATGACAGGCGTACAAATCGTCGGCCGTGATGTGACCGATCGATTCGATCGTGCCGGCGATATCGATTTTAACCGGGTGATCTTCGTACATCGCCTCGATCAGCCCGAAGTAAAGACGCCAACCCGGATTGTCTTGATACATCTGAATCTCTTGACCGATGATACCTTTTTCTTTTTCGACTGACGCCTCGGTGAAGTAAGGCGTTTGGACGAAATCGAGCAACGTCGTCAAGTTCGCCTCGACGTTCGACGTCGCCCCGAACAAATAAGCCGTCCGGGTGAACGATGTGAACGCGTTCGCTGACGCACCGAGCTGCCCGAACTTTTGGAAGACGTCGCCATCTTCTTTCTCGAACATCTTATGTTCGAGGAAGTGCGCGATCCCGTCCGGTACTTCGACCCATTCTTCTGTCTTGAAGCGACGGTCAATCGAACCGTATTTCGTCGTGAACGTGGCGTACGTCTTCTCATACCCGATTTTTTTCAATAAATAGACCGTCAGACCGTTCTCGAGCACAGTGTGGTGCAGCGTTTCGCCGACGTGTGGAAAGTCTATCTTCATGCTGTCCCCCCCTTTAAGCAATAAACGGCCGTCAAGTCGATCCGGTGCGCCAGTGCCGCGACATCTTCACGCGTCGTCCGCTCAATGATCGTCATTTCTTCGTCGAGTGAGAACGGGCGGATGTCCGAACCGCTCATCCAAGCGATCAGTTGACGCGGGTTGTCACCGAGCTGGCGGCGTTGATGGTACAACATCTCTTTCGTCTGTTCGAGTGTCACGTCATCGAAGCGACCTGCTCTCATATCAGTGAGCTGGGCGTCGATGATCTGCTCCGTTTTCGCTTGATTCGAAGCGTCGATGCCGGCGTAGACGAACAACATCCGACTGAGCGAGCTATATTGAGACGCCGCGTAGTAAGCCAGACTCTCTTTCTCACGGACGTTCATGAACAGCTTCGAGTGCGGAAAACCGCCGAACAAGCCGTTGAACACTTGCATCCGGACCGCGTCCTCGCTTTTCGGGTCGACGTCGACCGCATAGGCGAGATGAAGCTTGCTCTGATTGATCGCCTGTTCTTCCTCGAGCCGTTGGAACTCTCGTGCCAGCGGTTCAGGATAGACTCGTTCGAGCGGCTCGCCGAGTGTCTCAAGCGGTGCGAACGCCTCGGTCACCTGGGCGCGGTCGACGTCACCGACGACGTATACGTCGATGCGGTCATGTCGGATCATTGACTCGTACGCCGCATACAATGTGCGCGGGGTTACCGCATCCAATTGATCGAGCGCTCCGAGTGATGGGATCGCGAGTTCGCCGCCGAGCAATTCTTGAAGGCGCTGTTGAGCGAATCGCATCTTGTCGTCATAGACCGATTCGATGCGTTGCCGTTGGAGCCGTAACTCTTGCTCGACGATCAGCGGTTGGAACGCCCCGTCATACGCGTTCGGGCGAAGCAAGACTTCCTCGAGCAACTTGATTGCTCGTGACAGCACCGGTTCACCGACGAGACCGTCACTGACGACTTCGAGCTGAAACTGGATGACATGTTCTTTTCCGACTTTCGATGCTCCGGCGTACAACGCCGCGTCGTACAGTTCTTCTAACGGTGTGTGAAACAATTCGATGGAAGGATACGCTTCCGTCGATTTTTCCATAATGTAAGGCAAGAGCGCACGGTCAGCGATCGTCTCTTTTGACAACGGGGCCGAGAAAGAGACGAGACACGTCGTCGTCTTGAACTTGTCGGTCGGGTAGACCGAATAGTGAAGCTTTTCGCGGAACTGTTCGATTCCTTTCATAACATGATCTACTCCTTTTTCTTTTTCTGTTTGAACACGTCCGCGCCGCGGGCATATTCTTGGTCGGGCACACCGGCACCGACGTTGGCGTAACGGGCCGCGGTGAACAAATAATCGCTCAACCGGTTGAAGTAAGGCAACTGACGGGCGGCGACCTCGACTTCGACGAGTTCACGCTCGACACGACGGCAGACGGTGCGGGCCACGTGCAGACTCGCCGCGGCGACACTCCCTCCCGGCAAGATGAAGCGCCGCAACGGGGGACACTTCGGCTCGAGTTCATCAATCCATGTCTCAAGCTCGGTGACGATGGCTAAGTCGACTTGTTTCGGCGGTTCGTTTCGATGCATGAGTTCTGATCCGAGGTCGAACAAGTCGTGTTGAATTTTCGTCAATTGCGCCCGGAGCGTCTCATCGGTCTGATGGGCCAAGGCGAGTCCGATATGACTGTTCAATTCATCAAGCAGTCCCATCGCCTCGACTTGAGGATGGACTTTCGAGACACGTCCGCCGATGAGCGACGTCTCTCCTTGATCTCCTCCACGTGTGTACAGCTTCATGGTCATCCCTCCTGTATGCCACAAATGGTGACCCATAGGAGTCACCATTGGCGTTATGTGTCTGGTTGGACGTAAGGGAGACGAATCGTGAACGTCGTCCCTTCGCCGAGCACGCTTGAGACGGCGACCGTCCCGTGATGGGCATCGACGACGTTTTTGACGATCGCGAGTCCAATCCCCGTTCCCGTCTTGCCGCCGCTCGTCCGTGCCTTGTCCGCTTTGTAGAACCGTTCGAACACGAACGGCAAGTCTTCTTTCGGGATACCGCTGCCCGTGTCGGTCAGACGGATCACGATTTCTTCCGGTTCCGCGACAGCGTCGAGTCGAATCGTCCCGCTGTCTGTATGGGCGATGGCGTTTCCGATCAAGTTCGTGAACACTTGCTCGAGACGATCGCCGTCCGCTTCGATGAATCGGTTCGGGGCGGTCGTTTCAAGCACAATCCCTTTTTCGCCTGCCATTTGTTTGAACTTTCGCATGACACGCGGTAAAAACTCACCGAAGTCGAGCTCCGTGAACTGCATCGTCTCTTTGCCGGATTCGATCCGTGCCAAGTCGAGCAAGTCGTTGACGAGGCGCGCCAACCGTAGCGACTCGTCATAGATGATCGACGCGAACTCTTTCGTCGCGTCGTCGCTCTCGGTCATCCCGTCGATGATCGCTTCCGAGTAACCTTGCAGCGTCACGAGCGGCGTCCGTAACTCATGACTGATGTTCGCCACAAAGTCGGTCCGCATCTTGTCGAGACGATGGCTCTCGGTCGTGTCACGAATGACGACGACGGCCCCTTCGAAATCTTCTTCGCCGAGAAGCGGGGTGACCGTCAACGTATAGTAATGTTCGTTCTGCTTCACTTCGATCGTCTTCTCCGGCGCTCCGTCAACGACGTCTTCATACAGTGACAAGACGACGTCATGCGGTTGTCCATCGATGAACAGCGGGTCGGCCTGCGGGTTCGTCACGATCACGTTCGCGTGGCGGTCGAGCGTGATGACGCCGTCGGCCATCGAGCGTAAAATCGAGGCGAGTTGCAGTCGCTCGCGATCGAGCGCGTTGACGTACGTCGCGAGTTGGCTGCTCATCGCGTTGAACGAGCCCGCCAGTTGACCGATCTCGTCGTGCGTCCGTTGTTCAAGACGCAAATCGAACTGCCCTTCGGCCGTCTTGTTGACGGCATCGCGCATCTCGCGGAGCGGGGCCGTGATTCGGGTCGACAAGAAGAAAGCGAACACGGTCGTCGCGATGATCGCCGAGGCGACCGTCCAAAAGATGATCGTCCGGGCGCCTTCGTTCGCACTTGAGATCGCATCGAGTGGCTCGATCAAATAGAGCGTGTACTCGCCCGTCTCGAGTGTGAACGTCGTCCGATATGCCAAGGCGGCTTGATCGTCGAACGAAGAGAAGTTCCCGATTGCGGTCTCTCCGACCGACTGATACGACTCCCACGCTTGGCGACCGAGCTCGGTCATCAGTCCGTCGACTTCCGTCCCGAAGTTGGAACGGACGGAACCGTTCTCTAATATATAGTTCGCCCCGTACACCTCGATGATTTGATCGACCGTCCGAGACGCATCCCCTTCTTGCAGCAGGACGGACTGGACTTGTCCGCCGAGCTTCGCCAAGTGGCCTCGCTCTTGGTCGATATGGAACGAGTTGAAGAACTCGAGCATGAGGACGGAGACGATGAACAAGACGAGGCTGACGAGAACGAGAATCGTCAGCCATAGTTTTGTGACGATGCTATTGCGGCGAACCATCACTCACTGACGACTTCGAACTTGTAGCCGACGCCCCATACCGTCGTGATCATTTGGGCCGCATCTGGTGAGACACGGTTCAACTTCTCACGAAGCCGTTTCACGTGCGTGTCGACCGTTCGAAGGTCTCCGAAGAATTCATAGTTCCACACTTCTTTTAGCAGTTGTTCACGCGAAAATACTTTATCGACTTGTTTGGCGAGGAAAAATAACAGCTCATACTCTTTCGGCGTGAGCGCGATCTCCTCTCCGTCGACAGTGACGCGATGTGCATCGTTGTCAATTGTCAAATGCGGGAACACGATCAAGTCTTTCGATTTTTCAGACGTGCGCATAAACTTTGTCGTCCCCGAGCGGCGGAGGAGTGCTTTGACGCGCAAGACGACTTCACGCGGACTGAACGGCTTGACGATATAATCGTCCGCTCCGACCTCGAACCCTTGAACCCGGTCGATTTCTTCGCCTTTCGCCGTCAACATGATGACCGGTGTCGCTTTCGATTTCCGGAGCTCGGTGCACACCTCGACCCCGTCCATCTTCGGCATCATCAAATCGAGCAAGATGACATCGTAATCCCCTTCAAGCGCATAACGCAACGCTTCTTCACCGTTCGTCGCTTCATCGATGATGTATTGTTCACGTTCGAGATACATTTTTAATAGTCGACGGATTCTTTCCTCGTCGTCGACAACTAGAATTCTTGTTTTTTCAGCCATCCACTAAAACCTCCTAGAGAACCATTGCAAGATGTAGCGAATGTTGCACATTTGTGAACATTTCGCTCTCTTTCATAACTATACCACTCTATTATTTGGCTTCACAACGATGAGTTGTATGCCCTTACGAAAAAAGAAGCCACCGAAGTGACTTCTTTCATTATGCGTACGAGTGCAGTCCCGCGATGACGAGGTTGACGAACACGAGATTGAACATGATGACGGCGAAACCGCCGACACAAAGCCATGCCGCTTTCGTCCCTGTCCAACCGCGTTGGATTCGCATATGGAGGTAATAAATATAGATGAGCATCGTGATGAGCGCCCATACTTCTTTCGGGTCCCAGCCCCAGAATCGGTTCCAGGCGATCTGGGCCCAAATCATCGCGAAGATGAGACCGCCGAGGATGAAGACCGGAAGACCGATCGCGACCGAGCGGTAACTGATCTCATCGGCGAGGTCAAGGCTCACTTTTTTCGCGAGCGGTTGGAGCGACTCGGCAATCCGTTTCCGCAAGATGACGAAGCGGAGCAACACATACAAGACAAGTCCTGAGATGACCGACCAGAGGAGCGTGTTCAACTTCAACGTATTGATGAAGTTTGGTAGTTCAAGCGACAACCCGCTCGCACCCGATAACAGTTGGGCGCCTTCCGGCACGAACAAGATCGGCATGAAATACTCATACGTTTCTTGGCCGCCCCGGTCATTCGTGAACTCGACGACACCACCGGCGCCGATGCCTTTGAACAGCATCGATACGAGGATGAAACCGAGCGTACAGATGAGCACGAACATCGTCACTTCGAGCCACGTCCGCGATTTCGAACGCTCCCGCATCGACGTCTCGTTTAAGAGGAAGATGAGTCCTGACGCGAAGCTGATGGCGAGAATGCCCTGCCCGAGCGCGGCGGTCGTGACGTGGATCTTCAACCAGACGCTGTTCAAGGCCGGGATGAGCGGTGCGACGTCGCTCGAGAACATCGATGCGAACGCGATGACGAGCAGCGCCACCGGCATGGCGAACAAGCCGAGCACATCATTTTTATAAATCCCGTACACGACGAGGAACCCGAGCACCATCATCATGCCGAAGAACGTCGTGTATTCATACAAGTTCGATACCGGCGCATAACCGACACCGGCCCAGCGCATGATGAAGTAACCGGTTTGGGCGATAAAGCCGATGACGGCCAAGATGAACGCGATCTTGCCATAGGCGACACGGTTGACGTTTCGGTCTTTGCGCATGCCACTGACCGCGATTGTGAAGAGCACGGTCGCGATGGCGTATAAAATGAACGCGATGAGGAGCAGACGACTGCTCCATTGAATCCATTCCATTAAGATTCCCCTCTTTCATTTGTTGAGTTGGCATCTGTCTGTTTCTCAAACATCGCCTGGTCTTCCCAAATCGGAAGTCCCGCCTTCTCAAGAAGCGGTGACACTTCGCGGCGAAGCGACGACGGGTTTTTGTTCGTGAAGCCTGCGACGAGCACGTCTGTCTCGCCATGACGACGAATCCATACGCGTCGGTGTGGCCAATACATCCCCATGACGATGCCGATCATGAAAATCGTTCCGCCGACAATGAGAATCGGATACGTCGAGTCACTCTTGACCCGAAGGCCGCTCGTACTCGCCATTTCTGTCCCCGCGAACTGAATCGCGTAGCGGTTGTTTTCATCGGCAACGTTCATACGGATGCCGATCAAATTCGATTCGCTCGCCCCTTCCGGTGTATCGACCGTAAAGAAGAAGGCCGGATTGAGCGCCCGCGGCGATTTCGTGTCCGGCTCGCCGTTTCGGACTTCAAAGTCTGGATACAAGTCTCGAAGCGACACGGCCACTTCCCCGAGGTCGTACGTCGTCTCGGGATCGTTCATGTCGACCGTGAACGGCCCGTAAATATCACCGGTCTCCTTGTCACCGACACTGAAAGACATCGATAAGAACTCTGGACGACTCGAATATTGCTCTTGATACACTTCATATTTGTCGAACTTGAACGGATGGTTCACTTTCGTCGAACCGGTCTCGACTTCTTCAAGGCGCGGCGATCCGTCCTCGTTCGTCCCGGTCTTTTTGAACAACGTCAGCTCCGTCTCATAGTTTTTCGGCACGGCGCCCGCCTTCTCGATCGCCTCGGCGAACTTGGCGTCTTCTTCATTGTTTTCCGGATCATACATCTCAAGGATGAACTGGTCGTTCCGGATATAATATTCGTCCCCGGTCGCTTCTAGCGCGACGGTGTCCCCTTCACGCACCCATTCGAGCGTGTCGACATGGAACGACGGGAAGACGCGGAGCATCGCCCCGATGAAGAAGATGACGAGACCGACATGGTTGACGTATGGACCCCAACGACCGAAGCGGTGTTTCTCGGCGAGAAGCGCATCCCCGTCACGTTTGACGCGGTAACGCTTCGCTTTGAGCGACTGCTCCATCATGTCGATTTGTGCTTCCGACCCGTTACCTTCTCCGATTAAGCGTTGCCCGCGCATGAACCGATCCGTGCGACGGACTGGCTGATACTTGAGCGCTTTATAGAGCGGTACGAGTCGGTCAATCGAGGCGACAATGAGCGACAACGTCAGCATGACGATGAGACTGATATACCACCACGATGTGTACAAGTTATGGAATCCGAGCGAGTAATAGATCGTCCCGGCCGTCCCGTATTCTTGTGTATAATATTGACTCGCCGGCAACTGTTGCGGAATGTACATCTCCTGAGGGAAGATCGTACCGACCGCCGAACCGACGATGATGAGGCCGATCAACCAGAGCCCGACTTTTACCGATGCAAAAAAGCTCCAAACACGGTCAATCCATGACTTCGGACGTCGCTTCGACCGTAAATCGGCGCCGTCGTATTTCATATCTAGCATGTGTGCGCCCCCCGTTCCCTTACAATGACTTCTCGGCCAACTCCATCAGTTTCTCTTTCGTGAGTTCACCTTCGTATTTTTCGATCACTTTCCCGTTCTCGTCGATCACGAACGTCACGGGCAAGTTATAGATGCCGTACGCCTTCTCGACTTCACTTCGCGTGTCCATCAGAATCGGATAGTCGAGATCGACGCCGAGGTCGTTCACGAAATTGTCGACACGAAGCGGTGTCTCCCCGACGTTGACGGCCCAAAAATCGACGCCCATGTCTTGGAGTGCGCTATAGTTCGCTTGGACGACCGGCATCTCTTTTTTACACGGCTCGCAGAACGTGCCCCAGAAGTTCAACAAGAGTCCTTTGCCTTCATACGTTTCGCGCTCGACCATTGTCGCCCCGTCCAGACTGACGAGCTTAAAGTTCGGCGCGTCATCTCCGGCCGCGACGCGTCCGTCACTTCCTGCCTGCTCGATCAACTGCATGACGACGACCGCACCGGCGAACAGCACCATCGTCATGACCATCAGCCGCCAAAACGACCGTTTTTTCTTGTGGGCCATCGCTTGTTGCATGCGGTCACCCGATTTCGACTCTTTCGTCATGATTGTTCACACCTTCCTTCAGTTGCTATTGTACTGAAAAAACAATAAAAACGCACATTAACAGACTTTTTTCATTGTTTTGTCACACAATCTCCACAATCAAAAAAATCATCCCTTGCAGGACGATTTTTTGATTGTCATTTTCTCTTTTTCTTGCCTCGTTGTTCAGGCGGGACAGTCGGGTTGGCAAGCTCACGAAGTTTCGACACTTCTTTGCGTGACAACTCGCGCCATTCGCCCGTCGTCAAGCCGTCGAGCGTCAAGAAGCCGAACTGTTCGCGCTTCAATTTGACGACTTCCGAGCCGACCGCTTCGAGCATGCGGCGAATTTGACGGTTATGGCCTTCCGAGATGACGATTTCAAGAATGGCCGAGTTTTTCTTATGGTCGACCGTCTTCATCTTCACTTGGGCGCTGCCCGTCTTATAACCGTCATCGAGTTCGACGCCTGACTCGAGTTGTTTGATTGCGATATATGAAGGAATGTTCTTCACTTTCGCGACATAACGTTTCGGGATCTTGAACTTTGGATGAGTCATCATGTTCGAGAATTCGCCGTCGTTCGTCAAGATGATGAGTCCCGTTGTGTTATAGTCGAGGCGACCGACAGGGAAGACGCGTGCCCCTGGCGGCACGAGGTCAGTGATGACTTTGCGTCCTTTATCATCTTCGACCGTCGAGACGTAGCCGCTCGGTTTATAGAGGACATAATAGACGTGCTCTTCTTGTTCGATTTTGACACCGTCGACTTCGACTTCTGACTTCGGTCCGACTTTCGTCCCGAGCTCGCGGACGACTTTTCCGTTGACCCGGACCCGTCCATCGAGAATCATTTCTTCTGCTTTACGCCGTGAGGCGACACCTGCTTGGGCAATTACTTTTTGTAAACGTTCCATCAATTAATCCTTCTCCAATCTATCTTGCGAATTACGCGTCGGCTGGGCGAAGAACAAATCACCTTCGTCCGCCAACTCGTCTTCAAATGTTAATGGCGGCAACTCATCGAGCGAATTGAAACCGAAATGGTCGAGGAAGTGCTCCGTCGTCCGGTAGAGCTTGGCCCGTCCGAGCGTCTTCGCTCGACCGGCCGACTCGATGAGCCCTTTCGAGAGCAGCGTATGAATGACGCGCTCGACTTTGACGCCGCGTACTTCTTCAATGTCGGCCCGTGTCACCGGTTGCTTATAGGCGATGATGACGAGCGTCTCCATCGCCGCACGTGACAGCGCCTGTTCAGCCATCGTTCCGACGTAACGCTGAATGTAGGGCGAGACGTCCGGGATCGTCACGAGCTTATAAACGCCCGCCGACTCGATGAGCTGGAACGGTCTTCCCGAGTCCGCAAATGAGGCCTCGAGCTTCTTTAACTGTTCACGGGCAGCCGCTTCGGAAATGTCGAGCGTCTCAGCGAGCGCCCGTACTTCCATGCCTTCGTCACCGACGACGAACAGCAAACTTTCAATGATCGTTTCATAAGACAACAACGGCCTCATCCCTTTCCTTTGACGTTTCGACGAATGAGATTTCGATATCACGGTCGACTTGTGTCGTCGTCACGACGCGCAACTTGATCAGTTCAAGGAGCGCCATGAACGTGACAACGAGATCAGAGACGTCTGGCCGCTCCTCGAAGAAAGCGAAAAATGACGTTTTCCGCTTCGATGAGACGTGGTCGTGCAGTCGCGTCATCTGTTGTTCGAGCGTGCGCGTCTCTCGTTGGATCGTCTTCTTCCGGCGTTCTTTCCAACGCTTGCGTTCGACCATCTTCGAATAGGCGTGTAGCAAGTCAGAGAAGTTGAGCGGCCCGTCATACGGTTGAACGTGTTCCGTCATATACCGGGTCAAATCGTCACCCGGGCGGCTGTACAGCTCGAGCCGTTGCTCTTCTTGTTCACGCATGAAGACGACTGCTTCTTTATAGGCTTTATATTCAATCAGTTGACGAATCAACCCTTCCCGTGTCGGCTCTTCGGCGAAATCCGGGATGTCGTCTTCTTCGACCGGCACCGGCGGCAACAGCTGCTTACTCTTCAACTGGAGGAGCGTCGCGGCCATGACCAAGTACTCACTCGCAACGTCGAGTTCAAACTTTTGCATTGTGCGGATGAAGGCGACATACTGGTCCGTGACTTCTGCGACAGAGATGTCGACGATGTCGAGCTCCATCTTTCCGATCAAGTGGAGCAACAGGTCGAGTGGTCCTTCGAACGTATCGATTTTGACGTTGTACGCTTCCATAGAGACACCTGCCATTTTACATTTTTGCGCTTTAGTATAACATGTTTTGTAGTACAGCGACTATGAAAGGAGAAAATTGATGTGACTACCCCTTTTATACAGTATACGCTCTTGTTCGAATGCCATGCCGATTATTTTGAATGTCATGAAGTGCTCGAAGAAGCTTGGCAGGACGGGAATCGCCAACAAGTCGGCTACGCCGTCCTTATTCAATATGCCGTCGCCCACTATCACGCTCGACGCGGCAACGAGGCCGGTGCGAAGAAAAGCATCGACGCGTTAAAGCGCAAGCTCGTTCTCGCCTCGGATGAACTCGAGATGCTCGGAGTCGACGTCCCGCGGTTTGCGAATGATTTGGAGCGCTGGCCGTTGCCGCACGTGCTTCCGTTGAATGAAACGACGCGCGGCCACATCGAACGGTTGAAACCGACGTTTGAACCGACCGAGCTAAGCTTCGAACAGCTTGTTCACAAACATATATATCGAGATCGTACCCCCGTCGTCAACGAACGGCTGCTCGCCATCGAGCATCGAAAAAAAGCTAGGCGCTGAAGAGCACACTGCAATCCGCTCATCCGAAGCCCGCAAGAAAATAGAGGAGCGTCATCCCTTCCGGGACGGCGCTCCTCTATTTAAAATCATTTAAAGTTGTTCAGAGGCCAGACACCGTGTCGGGCTGTCATCAAATGGCCACTTGATTCCATTTGTCGAGCAACTCACCCGTCTTGCCTTGTCCGACGAGCGTCAAGTCAAGCGGGAGAAGGTTCCGGGTCTCGTCGAGCAGTTCATACGAACGCTTCTCGCCGCGGAACGATGGCGACAAGGCGATGTGCAAAATATGCATCGTCGTCTCCTGTTGCTCCATTCCGATAATGCCGACGAAGTCTTCCCCGACTTTCCACAAGTAAAGGAAACGGGCAGGGTCTTCTTCGTAAGACCGAACGAGTTCTAACAGTGCGAGCGGAGATTTATCGCTACATGAGAATGCGAGTAACCCCATCGCCGTCTTTTCATACGATTGTTTATATTTCACCAGCATCGCTGGTTTCACCACCTTTAGTCATTCAAGTTTCACGAAGTGAACACGTGAGAGACATGGCTCATTGTGCCATAACGGTCAGGCTAAAATCAATTCTCGTCCCATACTTTGACTTCGGCCATTTTCGTTCCTTGGCGAAGTTTGACCGCGTGCTCGAGGCCAGACGTCACTTTCCCGAATACTGTGTGGACGCCGTCTAAGTGCGGTTGTGGCTCATGAACGATGAAGAATTGTGATGAACCCGTGTTGCGGCCGGCGTGCGCCATTGAGAGCGATCCTGCCTCGTGCTTGTATGGGAACGAAGTCGACGTCTCGCATGGGATCGTCTTACCCGATCCGCCCATACCCGTACCGTCCGGACATCCGCCTTGGCTCACGAAGCCCGGGATGACACGGTGGAACGTCAAGCCGTTATAGAAGCCGCTGTTCGCAAGTTCTTCAAAGTTGTCGACCGTGATTGGTGCCGCGTCATGAAACAAATCGAATTCAATCATTTCACCGTTCTCAAGTTTCATCGATCCTTTTTTCATCTACAAAAACCCCTTTATATTCATATAGTCATTAATTGCTCACATTGCCCATTCTATCAAAAAAATACGTCTGTCTCCACTCTTTTGTGGAAACAGACGTTCTGACTTACTGAATGACCGCGTGGATGAGCGGTCGTGCTTCAGGCTTCGTCGCTCCGATCGTGTACGCGTGATCCATCCGTTCGAGCGCAGAAGACATATCTTCGATGTTCGAGCGAAGGACGGCGATGACGTCGCCCGCTTCGACTTTGTCGCCGACTTTTTTCTCGAGCGTGATGCCGGCCGCGAAATCGATTTGATCGTCTTTCGTCGCCCGTCCGGCCCCGAGGAGCATCGCTGCGACACCGACTTCATCCGCGATGATGGATTCGACATAACCGGCTTGCTTCGCGACGAACGTCGTCTCGAATTTCGCTTGCGGGAGTTTCGTCACGTCGTCGACGAGCGAAGCGTCCCCGCCTTGTGCCGCGACGAACTGACGGAACACTTCAAGGGCATGTCCGTCCGCGATGCGCTTATCAAGGTCGGCGTATGCTTCATCGAACGTCGGGTAGAAGCCGCCAAGGACCGCCATGTGTCCTGCGATCGTCAAAGCGATCGTCTTCAAGTCTTCGACGTCTTTCCCAGATAACACTTCGATCGCTTCTTTCACTTCGTTGGCGTTTCCGACTTCGAATCCGAGCGGTTGGTCCATGTCCGTGATGACAGCGACCGTCTTGCGGCCGACGTTTTTCCCGATGGCAACCATCTCTTCAGCGAGCGCTTTGGCATCGTCGAACGATTTCATGAACGCTCCTGAACCCGTCTTGACGTCGAGGACGATGCTGTCGGCACCGGCCGCGATTTTCTTCGACATGATCGAGCTCGCGATGAGCGGGATCGATTCGACGGTCGCCGTGACGTCGCGAAGCGCGTAGAGCCGCTTGTCGGCCGGCGTCAAGTTGCCGGTCTGACCGATGATCGACATTTTGATATCGTTCACTTGTTTCGTGAACTGCTCTTCCGTCAACTCGACGTTGAACCCTGGGAACGATTCGAGCTTATCGATCGTCCCACCCGTATGTCCGAGGCCGCGCCCACTCATTTTCGCGACCGGGATCCCGATCGAAGCAACGAGCGGTGCGACGATCAAGCTGATCTTGTCGCCGACGCCCCCTGTCGAGTGTTTGTCGACTTTTTTACCTTCGATGTTCGAGAGGTCAATGACGTCTCCTGACTTGACCATCTCCATCGTCAATGAAGCCGTCTCTTTCTCGGTCATCCCGTTGAAGTAAATCGCCATCGAGAGCGCCGACATTTGATAGTCCGGGATCGTCTCGTTCGTGAATCCTTCGACAACGAAGCGAATTTCTTCCTCGTTCAATTCTCCACCGTTACGTTTCTTTAAAATCAAGTCGACCATACGCATAAGTTTCGTCCTCCTAGTTATGTTTTCTTCACATCGTTATGTTCATTCACATGCTTTGGATCGTGCCGCGTACGAGTGACAAGAAGTCTTGACGGACACGTTCCGTCGTCTCGATGACTTCTTCGTGGTTGAGCGGTTGATCTAAAATGCCGGCCGCCATGTTCGAGACGCACGAGATCCCGAGGACGCGCATGTCAGAGTGACGGGCGACGATGACTTCTGGCACTGTCGACATCCCGACGACATCACCGCCAAGCAGACGGGCCATCTTAACTTCGGCCGGTGTCTCGTAAGTCGGACCCGTGTTCCCGAAGTAGACGCCTTTTTGGACCGAGAGGCCGAGTTTGGCTGCGACACCTTCTGTCAACTTGACGAGCTCTTTATCGTACGCTTCTGACATGTCCGGGAAGCGTGTCCCGAAGTCGCTCGCGTTCTTGCCGATGAGCGGGCTCGTCCCGAAGAAGTTGATATGGTCGGTGATGATCATCAAGTCGCCCGGGTTGAACGATTCATTACACGCACCGGCTGCATTCGTGACGATGAGCGTCTCGACACCGATCAATTTGAGGACGCGGACCGGGAACGTCACTTGTTCCATCGAATACCCTTCATAGAAATGGAAACGGCCTTGCATCGCGACGACGCGTTTCCCTTCAAGGTCACCGAAGACGAGTTGGCCGGCGTGGCCTTCGACTGTCGACACAGGGAAATGCGGGATGTCTTCGTATGGGATTTTGACCGCGTTCTCGATCTCGTCAGCGAGGACGCCAAGTCCTGAGCCAAGGATGAGTCCGATTTCGGGTGTTCCGTTCATGCGTTCCTGTAAAAATGCCTTTGTTTCGTTCCAGTTTACCATGTGTAGTGCCTCCTCAAATTTCGTTTAAGAAACTCTTTCCGTGTGATGGTGCGTCGACTTCGAAGTTGTCGGCGACTGTGGCGCCGATATCCGCGAACGTGCCTCGGATGCCGAGGTCGACCGCTGTCGAACCGTGATGGTGGACGATGAGCGGCACGTATTCACGCGTATGGTCCGTTCCCGGCGCCGTCGGGTCGTTCCCGTGATCGGCCGTGATGATGAGCAAATCATCTTCGCGCAATTTCGCGAACACTTCCGGCAAACGTGCATCATACTCTTCGAGTGCGAGCGCATAGCCTTTCGGGTCGCGGCGATGACCGAAGAGCGCATCGAAATCGACGAGGTTCAAGAAGCAGAGACCTTCGAAGTCTTC
This sequence comes from Exiguobacterium sp., assembly GCF_020832205.1. Lineage (GTDB taxonomy): Bacteria > Bacillota > Bacilli > Exiguobacteriales > Exiguobacteriaceae > Exiguobacterium. The sequence continues at coordinate 15,796 of NZ_JAFIFD010000036.1, forward strand.
ATCGAGCGAAGCGACGAGCTTGTCCATCCCGTCCATGTTCGATTTCGTGCGGACGGCTTTCGTTACGCCCTCGCCGTCATAAATGTCGCTGATCTTCCCGAGGGCGATCACGTCTTTACCGGCCGTCTCGAGCGTGTTCATGACCGTCTTGCCGAACGGTTTCAGCGCATAGTCGTGACGGTTTGACGTCCGAACCCAAGCGCCAGGCGTCCCGAGAAACGGGCGGGCGATGATCCGACCGAGCATGTAAGGGTCTTCACGCGTGATTTCACGGGCGTACTCACAGATGCGATACAACTCGTCGAGCGGCACGACTTCTTCGTGGGCGGCGATTTGAAGCACCGAGTCGGCTGACGTGTATACGATCAATGCGCCGGTCTTGACGTGCTCTTCGCCGAGCTCATCCAAGATTTCCGTCCCTGAGGCCGGCTTGTTGCCGATGATGTCGCGTCCGCTGAACTCTTTGAGTCGATCGATCAAATCGTCCGGGAACTCCTCGAACACGCGGAACGGCGTGTCAATATGAAGGCCCATGATTTCCCAGTGACCAGTCATCGTGTCTTTCCCGGCCGAGATCTCTTCCATCCGCCCATAGGCGCTCGGTGAGTTCGAAGGCTCGATGCCGGCGATCGGTTTGATGTTCGAGAGGCCAAGTCGGGCCATGTTCGGCATCTTCAACCCGCCGTGCTCGCGAGCGATATGACCGAGCGTGTCCGAACCGACATCACCGAACTGGTCGGCATCTGGAGCTTCTCCGATCCCGACCGAATCCATGACGACCAGGAAAATACGTTTAAATTTCTTCACAAAAAGTTCCTCCTTTAAAGTGGTTACGCACGAGGGTGATGTTTGCGATAAACATCGTGGAGCCGTGCCTTGTTGACATGGGTGTAAACTTGGGTCGTGGAGAGGTCAGCGTGCCCGAGCATCTGTTGAATGGCACGCAAGTCGGCGCCATTCTCAAGAAGGTGTGTCGCAAACGAGTGCCGGAGCACGTGCGGCGTGATTTCTTTTTGGATACCGGCTTCTTTCGCGCGGCGTTTGATCATCTTCCAAAATCCTTGGCGACTGAGCCGGCCACCGCGCCCGTTCAAAAACAGCGCCTCGGTCTCTCGACCGCCGATGCCGTTGCGGGCTTGCTGGATGTATCGCTCGACGAAGCTTTGAGCGACGGACGATACCGGGATGATGCGAGCGCTCTCTCCCTTCCCTTCACACTGTAAATACCCCAATTCGAACTGTAAATCATCCAAATCGAGTCCAAGAAGTTCGCTGACGCGCATACCCGTGCCGTAAAGCAGTTCGAGCATGGCCCGGTCCCGAAGCGCGAGCGGGTCGGACGTCGGCACACTGTCAAGCAAGCGCTCGACTTCTTCTTGCGACCACGTATCCGGCAACTGCCGTTCCGCTTTCGGGGTCTCGAGATAGAGCGCCGGGTCTGTCGATGCCCCGTTCGTCATCTTCAAATAGTGATGAAACGTGCGAATCGAGCTGACGGCACGCCGGAGCGACGAGGCGGCCCGACCCGCCTGCGATAACTCTTCCATATGTTTGACGATGTGGGCGCGTGTGACTTCATTCCAATCCGTCACGCCGAGCTGAGTCAACGTCGATAAGTATTGGGTCAAATCGCTCGCATAGGCTTGTCGCGTGTTCGATGACATTCGTTTTTCAACGGTCATATACTGTAAAAATGACTCGACTTGCGAACGCATGACACTCCCCTCCTTCCTTGCTACACCTGAATACGCTTACATCATATCACTTATGTAAACCGTTGTGAAGACGTCTGACCTCATTTTTTTTGAAGCATTTTTGTGACAAGCTAGCGTGACAATTCCGAGCGTTGAAACGGGCAGTTCCGTACACGCGCCTCCAGAGTTTGCTACACTGAATTTGAGACGTCGCGCCCGGACATACGGTCCGTTGGCGCCACGAGAAATCATCACATTCACGTGAGATGGGAGGACAATATATGAAAATCGAACACATCGCCCTCTGGGTGAACGACCTTGAACAGATGCGTCAGTTTTACGAGACGTATCTCGGGGCAACGGCGAACGATAAGTATACGAACGAACGGAAACAGTTCGAATCGTATTTCCTGACGTTCCCTGATTCGACGTGCCGCCTCGAGCTGATGCGGCGCACGGACATCCAAGGCACACCTCGCGAGACGCTCGGGTACACCCATATCGCCTTCAGCCTCGGCAGCAAAGCGGCGGTCGATGCGCTCACCGCCCGTCTTCAAGATGACGGCTATCCGCTACTCGACGGGCCACGGACGACAGGCGACGGTTACTATGAAAGTGTCATGCTTGACCCCGAGCAAAATAAACTTGAACTGACCGTATAAGGAGACGACACTATGATCAAAGCCATCTTGCTAGACCTCGACGGGACGTTATTGACCGACCAGAAATTGATTTCGCCAAAGACGAAAGAGACCCTTCTGCGAGTGCAAGAAGACGGCGTCAAAGTCGTGCTCGCCTCGGGCCGACCGAAACGGGGCATCGAACTGTTCTCTGACGAGCTTCGGCTCCATGAATTCGGCGGCCTCATCGTATCTTCGAACGGTGCTTGTGTGACTGACGCGCGGACGAACGAGACGTTGTTTGAAAAAACGATCCGTCTCGAAGACGCAAGCGCCATCTTGGACCACTTGAGCACTTTTGACGTCATCCCGATGATTAATGACGAGACGTATATGTACGTCAATGATGTCTTCAGCGGTATGCTCGAGTTGAACGGGAAACCGTTCAACATCATCGAGTACGAGTCAAGGGGCGGACGGTTTCAATTGCGGGAAGAGCCGCGGCTCGCCGACGCCATCACTTTCCCCGTGTATAAGATTCTCGTCGCCGGTCAGCCGGACTATTTACAGTCGCATGCCGACTCACTCGCCGGACCGTTCACGGACCGCGTGACGGGCATGTTCACGGCCGCCATGTACTATGAGTTCACGGATCTCGGGATTGATAAGGCGAGAGCACTCGATCATGTGTTCCGAGAAATGGGGATTGATCGCGAGCATGTCATCGCGTTCGGGGACGGCCATAACGACCGGTCGATTATCGAGTATGCCGGAATCGGCGTCGCGATGGACAACGCCGTCGAAGACATCAAGGCAATCGCGAACGAAATCACGCTGTCGAACAATCACGATGGCATCGCCACCGTCTTGTCCCGTTACTTGACGACGTGACGACATACAAAAGACAGGCAGCCCCTTAAGAGGCTGCCTGTCTTGCGTTATCCGTTAATGACTGCTTTGTGACCCTCGAGCGTGACGCCTTTCGCTTGGCATACTTTACAGATGCCGTGGAACGTCAAACGGTGATCTTTAATTAAAAATTCATATTTGCTCTCAACTTTTTTCTCCACATCGACGAGCAGGTCTTCCATGATCTCTTCGACCGATCCGCACTCGACACAGACGAGGTGATGGTGCGAATGATTCGCCCCTTCCGGTCTGAGGTCGAAACGGGCGACGCCGTCACCGAAGTTGACTTTATCGACGACGCCGAGCTCGGTCAACAACTCGAGCGTTCGGTAGACGGTCGCGAGACCGATTTCCGGCGCGATGCCTTTAACGAGCATGAAGACGTTTTCCGCGCTCAAATGGTCCGTCTCGTTCTCAAGTAGAATGCGGACCGTCGATTCACGTTGCGGTGTCAATTTATATCCTTTGGCGCTCAATTGCTGTTTGATCCGTTCAATTCGCGTTTCCATAAGGCGCCCCCTCTTTGCATAATTCACTATTCAAAGCATACCGAAATTCGGCACAATTATCAAATTAAAATGATTCCTATGTAAGTGTACCATAAGGCACTCTAGATTAGAATCATTTCAATTTAGATAGTTGCCACCATTGAATCGCCATGATCGTCTTCGCGTCGGTGATGCGCCCGCTCGCGAGAAGCTCGACCGCCTCATCGAACGTGAAGCGTTCCACTTGGAGGAACTCATCGTCATCGAGATTCATCTTTCCTGCCGTCAACCCGCGTGCTACGAAGACGTCGACGCGCTCGCTACAAAAACCGGGGGCCCCGTAAAATGAGAAGATCTTCTCAAGCGTCTCGGCCGTGTAACCGGTCTCTTCCTCGAGCTCGCGGCGAGCACTTGCGAGCGGCTCCTCGCCGACTTCAAGTTTACCAGCCGGTATTTCAAGCGACATCGACTCGAACGCTTTCCGATACTGTTCGACGAGCACGATGCGGTCGTCTTCATCGATGACGAGTACCGCGACGGCCCCGTTGTGATAGACCAGTTCTCGGACCGACGTGCCGCCGTTCGGGAGCTCGACGACGTGCTTTTCAACGTTAAAGATTTTTCCTTCGTAGATGACTTCCCGTTCAATCGTTTTCTCGACCATATGTATATACTCCTCACTTTTTGCTTTATACTTTGATTATGAGTGAAATGAGTAGACGGAACAAGGAGGAATTATTCATGGCAGAACTAGGGCTTGGCACGATGTCCATCTTGAAACGAGGGCGAGACGAAGGTAAAAAGATTCTTGAAACCGCATACGACGCCGGCATACGCCACTTCGATACGGCTGATGTGTATGACGAACACCGCGTCGAACAACTCATCGGCGAGACGTTCGGCTCGAGGCGCGATGAGTTGTTTCTAGCGAGCAAAGGCGGCAACGAGTTGACGGCCGACGGGATGCGTTGGAATCCGCGCGCCTCTTATTTAGAACGAGCACTATCTGGGTCGCTCGAACGATTGCAGACCAACCATTTAGATCTCTATTACGTGCACGGGGGCACATTAGAAGACGACCTCGATGAGACGATCGCTTTCATGCGTGAACAGAAACAGCGCGGTGTCATTCGGCAGATCGGACTGTCCTCGATTCGCCCGAACGTCATTCGTTATTGGCTCGAACACGGAGAAATCGACGTCTTGATGACGCCCTACTCGCTTTTGGACCGTCGTGTCGAGACGCTCGATCTCGAGATCCCGATCGTCGGTCGCGGTCCGCTCGCCAAAGGGCTATTGACCGATGAATGGCCAGAACGCTTGGGTGAGAAAGGGTTCGAGTCTTGGAGCGAGGCCGAGTTGCGCAATCTGTTGCCGACATTGCCGCAGCCGATTCAAGCGTACGCTCTTGCTGCGGCGAGACGAACGTGCGCCGTCGTCTTGCCTGGGGCCTCGTCCGTCGACCAGTTGAACGAGACGATTGCCGCTAGTCGGTTTGACATCGACGAACACGTGCTCGACGACTTGCTCGGGCGCTTGCCAGTGCATCCATACACAAAACATGCGACCTGAGCGTCAGGTCGCATGTTTATCGCGTTGTTTCATTTGTTCGATGGCCCAGTCGGCCCATCCCGCATAATTTTCCATCATTCGAATCGCGTATTCACTCGTCAGCAAGTAACCGAGCGTATCATCTTTCGATTGATGGGCTTCTTGGAAAGCACGGATTTGCTGGGCGACTTGTTCGTGATGGGATTTCGTCTCTTCGACGTAGCGAATCGCCTCTTCGAGCGGGAGCAGTTGGAGCAAGCTTACCCGGAGCAAATTTTCATCTTTCATCTTCGGCTGGAACGACGTCGGTTGTCTAAGCCAGTCAATCAACTCTTCCCGGCCGCGTTCAGTGATTG
>NZ_JAFIFD010000054.1 GCF_020832205.1 Exiguobacterium sp.
CCCCAGGCGACGCCGAAGCGCCTTTCATCCTCGAACCATGCGGTTCGATGACCCATCCGGTATTAGCCCCGATTTCTCGTGGTTATCCCAGACCTGAGGGCAGGTTCTTTACGTGTTACTCACCCGTCCGCCGCTCATTCCATCGACTTCCCCCCCGAAGGGTTCCGTCGATTTCCTGCGCTCGACTTGCATGTATTAGGCACGCCGCCAGCGTTCGTCCTGAGCCAGGATCAAACTCTCCAAAGAATTTGATATAGCTCTTAAAAAATGACGAAGCTTGCGCTTCAATCAAAACTTGTAAAACTTTTTTTGCCTCATCGTTCAGTTTTCAAAGTTCGTCTGCCGCTCATTGGCGACTCTTAAAATAATACAAGTCATCGACACAGTTGTCAACCACTTTTTTAATTCTTTCCGCTGCCATCAGCGGCAACGTTTATTAATTTACCGCATGTTCAATTAAAAGGCAAGCGTTTTTCAAAAACTTTTTAAAAATAATATTCACTGATGGATTCGTACATATAAAAACACCCGCTTCAGTTGGACTGAAACGGGTGTATCTCTACAAATTGAAGACAATTACTGCTGATGACGCATCGTCGGGAAAAGTAAGACGTCACGAATCGATGGTGCATCTGTAAGCAACATGACTAGACGGTCGATCCCGATTCCGAGACCACCTGTTGGCGGCATGCCGTACTCAAGTGCCTCTAAGAAGTCGTTATCAAGTTCATGTGCTTCATCGTTCCCTGCTTCTTTCTCAAGCAACTGGGCTTCAAAACGTTCACGTTGGTCGATTGGGTCGTTCAATTCGGTAAATGCGTTCGCGTGTTCGCGACGAACGATGAACAACTCAAAACGATCCGTGAAGCGCGGGTCTTGGTCGTTCTTCTTCGCTAGCGGTGATACTTCGACCGGGTGTCCTGTGACGAACGTCGGCTGAAGTAACGTCTCTTCGACTTTTTGCTCAAAGAATTCATTGACGATATGACCGAACGTCATATGGTCTTGAACTTCGACACCGTGCTCTTTTGCCAGTGCGCGTGCTTCTTCATCCGACATTTGTTGCCAGAAGTCCACACCCGTCTCTTCTTTTACGAGATCTACCATGTGGGCACGTTTCCAACCGACGCCGAGGTGAATCGTATCTTCCCCGTACTGAACATCCGTCGTACCGAGCACTTCTTTCGCGACGTGAGCCACGAGCTCTTCTGTCAAATCCATAATGTCATTATAATCTGCGTACGCTTCATACAACTCGATCATCGTGAACTCCGGGTTGTGACGTGTCGAGATTCCTTCATTACGGAAGACGCGTCCGATTTCATACACACGCTCAAGACCTCCGACGATGAGGCGCTTCAAGTGAAGCTCGATCGCGATTCGCATATAAAGCTCCATGTCGAGGGCGTTATGGTGCGTGAGGAACGGACGAGCCGCTGCTCCACCTGCGATCGTGTGCAACATCGGTGTTTCCACTTCCAAGTAACCGCGGTGGTTTAAGAAGTTTCGGATCTCTGAGATGATGCGGCTACGCAAAATAAACGTTTGACGTGAATCGTTATTCGTAATCAAATCCAAGTAACGTTGGCGATAGCGTTGCTCGACATCTTTTAAGCCGTGATATTTATCAGGAAGCGGACGAAGTGCTTTCGTTAAGAGTTCGAACTCTTCAACATGAATCGACAATTCGCCGACGTTCGTCTTAAACAACTTCCCTTTCACACCGACGATGTCTCCAAGGTCAGATGATTTAAATAAATCAAACGGTTCGTCACCTACGTCATTTTTGCGAACGTAGATTTGGATTTGTCCTGTTACGTCTTGGATATGGGCAAAGAACACTTTCCCTTTTCCGCGTTTCGTCATGATTCGTCCGGCAAGCGTCACTTCGACGTCTTGTTCAGCCAAAGCTTCTTTTTCAATTGCCTCATACTGCTCATGTAATTCACCGGCGTGGGCCGAACGTTCGAATCGACGGCCGAACGGATCAAGGCCTTGTTCACGCATCTCGGTCATCTTCTCAAAACGCACCTGCATTTGGTCGTTCATTTCCAACTCGTGACTCACTACTCCATTCACTCCTCTATACGTATTAGGTTTCTCTCTAATAAAAAACTGTCGACCTGAAGGCCAACAGCACAGCCTAAGCCGTTCGCTCATTGCGTATCGCTTTTTCGCCAAACAAGCTTACCATAAATCACTTTTTTACACTAGTTCACACTTCTTGCATTTGTCGCTCGAGCTGATCGACAAAATGATACAGCACAATCCCGAACGCATCCCGAGATTCGACTTCGTTGATTTGCTTCCGGACCGGACCGCTTCCTTTCAGCCCTTTCAAATACCAGGCTGCATGTTGGCGCATCTCCCGTACCGCGGTCAACTCGCCTTTGATCGCCATCAAGCGATCGAGGTGCAACATACAAATATCAATTTTCTCACGCGCTGCTGGTTCCGGCGGCAGTTCACCTGTCTCTAGATACTGCACCGTCTGATAAAGCATCCACGGATTTCCGAGCGCCGCCCGGCCAATCATGACGGCATCGACGCCATAATGATCAATCGCGTGCTTCGCTTCTTGCGGTGTCGAAATGTCGCCGTTTCCGATGATCGGAACGTTGGCGATCTTTTTCGCCTCGCCGATCCAGTCCCAGTTAGCGGTTCCTTCATATTGTTGAGAACGGGTCCGGCCGTGAATGGCAATCGCCGCGGCGCCACCTGACTGGGCAGCTCTGACGTTGTCGAGCACATAAATATGCTCTTCATCCCAACCGAGACGCATCTTCACCGTCACCGGTTTTTCAACGGCGCTCGAAACAGCACTCACCATCTCATACACTTTATCAGGATCAAGCAGCCACTTTGCGCCCGCCTCGCATTTTGTCACTTTCGGGACAGGACATCCCATATTGATATCAATGATGTCAGCGTTCGTGTTTTGATCGACGTATTGAGCTGCTCGTACGAGCGTTTCTTTCGACCCGCCGAAAATTTGTAAGCTGAGCGGCTTCTCGCGTTCATCCACGTAGAGCATTCGTAGCGTCCGCGCGTTCTCTAACAGAATGCCCTTATCACTCACCATTTCGGCACAGACGAGCCCCGCACCGAACTCTTTGGCGATGAGTCGAAATGCGGGATTCGTGACGCCAGCCATCGGGGCAAGGACCGCCCGATTTTTAATGTCCACGTTCCCAATCTTAAATCCTGACATATATCCACTTCCTTTTATTGACGTTACACCGGGTCGACAAGTGACGGTAACGATTCAAGCCGAATGACATCGCTTCGTTCCGACTCAGGAAGAGCAGCGAGTAGCTGTTGAACCGTCTTCCCTCTCACCTCGAGCAACGGAGCGATCTCCGCGAGCGGGGCAAGGACAAAAGCACGTTCATGCATCCGCGGATGCGGTACAGATAAGTGCTTCGATTGTATATCTTCGCCGTTAAATACTAAGATGTCAAGGTCGATCGTGCGCGGCCCGTTCTTGAAGAGACGCTCCCGTCCGAGCCGTTGTTCAATTCGTTGCAAGAGAGAAAGTACTTCCTCCGCCGGCCGTGTTGTCGCCACTTCAACGACCATATTATAAAACGAGGGCTGCTCGATATAACCGACTGGTGCCGTCTCGTACACGGCCGATTGTTTCGTCACGTGAAGACCGTCTGCCTCCATCGCTTGAATCGCTTCGCTCAAATAACTTGCCCGCTCTCCAATGTTTGAACCGAGTGCCACATAGATCATCCGTTCCGCCTCCGTGTCATCTCAATGGCGACCGAATCATAATGTCCAGGAATCGGCGGATCCGGTTTAATGACCTTCACCGTCACCGTTTGAATCTTTTCACTGTGGGCGAGTACCGCCTTCGTGATTCGTTCGCCGAGTGTCTCAAGCAGGTTCACTGCTTCTCCCGTGACGATCTCTTCCGTCAATTGATAAAGTCCGGCATAACTGACGCCGTCTTCCAAGTTGTCTGACTGGCCGGCTGGTGCGAGATCCAATTCACACATCAGATCGATATGAAACCGTTGTCCGAGCCGATTTTCTTCTTCAAACACACCGTGATACCCATAAAACCGCATTCCATTCACATACATCTTATCCATGTTGTCCGCCTCCTAACATTACATCCATCATTCGGGCGGCCCGCTTATTCGCGAGCACGTCATGAACGCGCACCCAAGCGCACCCTTTCACGATACCAAGGCACGTCGTCGCGATCGTCCCTTCTCCCCGCTCTTCGGTCGGTAAGTCGAGCGCTTGTCCGATGAACGATTTTCGTGATGTGCCAAGCAATACCGGGTACCCGAGGTTCGTGATGACATCAAGTCGATTCAGAAGCTCCAAGTTCTGCTCATAGTTTTTCGCAAACCCGATGCCCGGGTCGAGCCAAATCAATTCATCCGGCACCCCGGCCTCGTGGGCAATTTCAATCGACTCTTGAAGATCGCCGACGACTTCTTCGAGGAAATGACCGTAATTTCGATTGTCGCGATTATGCATGAGGATGATCGGGACGTTAAATTCTTTGGCGACGTCCGCCATCGAACGATCTCCCCACTTCGAACCCCAAACGTCATTGATGATGTCAGCCCCCGCTTCAAGCGCCGCCCGTGCCACTTCAGGTTTATACGTATCAATCGAGATGAGCACGTCTAGCTCTTGCTTCAAACGGCGGATGACCGGAACGACTCGGGCGATTTCTTCTTCTGCCGAAACGAGCTGCGCTCCCGGACGAGTCGATTCCCCTCCGACGTCAATCGCGTCAGCGCCGTCTACGATGAGTTGCTTCGCGTGTGCCACCGCCGCCTCAAGCGCCGTATAGCGACCACCGTCCGAAAACGAATCCGGTGTCACGTTTAAAATACCCATCACGTTTGTCATGTCGCACTCTCCTTTTCAATCGTCTGTATTAAAACCGACCACGCGTCGATAAAACGCGCTCCTTGCCGTCCAGGGAAACGTTTCCCTGCAAATTCTGTCACCGGGGCAATCTGTTGCACCGAGTTCGTGAGCCAAATCTCTTCGGCTTCGGCCAGTTGTGCGAACGTCACGTCACGTTCCGAGACGTCAAACGTGTCGATTATCCACTGACGCGTCACACCAGCTAAAGCTCCTGTCGAGAGAGGAGTCGTCCAGATCCGTCCATCGCGATCCGTCCAACATACGTTCGAGACGAGACCTTCGACGACGCGTCCCGTCTCGTCCGCGAACAACCCTTCTGCTGTTCGGTCGACGAGCGCGCGTTTCCCGAGAATATTGTTCATGTAATGATGCGATTTCAATCGAAACGCCGCCTCAGGCCGGCTTCTCGGAAACGGTAACGCTTCAAGCGTTTTCTCGACCGGTTCGAATGAATCCGGCAACGGTTTGACAAGGAGCGTCACGTTCGGCCGCGCGTAACGCCCGTCATGCAAACCGAGCGGCGCGACTCCCGCGGAAACATTGAGCCGGATGTAGAGGTTTGGCGCGTTGTTTTGACGGGTGACTGCTTGGATCGCCTGCTCGATATCGCGTTTCTTGTACGGAAGGTCGATCCAAAGCGCGTCCATGCTTTTCTCTAGTCGCGCCCAATGCTCATCCCATAAAAACGGGTGCCCTTCAAACGTTCGGAACGTCTCGAATAAACCCATCCCGTATAAAAAGCCGTGATCGTACACGGGAATCGTCACTTCGTCGCTTCCTCGCAACTCGCCGTTATGCCAAAGCCACATGGCGGTACACCTCAATGAAATTTCGAATCATCTCTTTGCCGTGTTCCGTCAAAATCGCCTCCGGATGATATTGGACGCCTTCGATTGGCAACACTTTATGCCGAAGCGCCATGATCTCGCCTTCCTCTGTTTCCGCTGTCACTTCGAGACAGTCAGGGAACGATTCGCGGTCGACGGCGAGCGAATGGTATCGTGTCACAATCGTCTCTTGTGGGACTCCCGTGAAAATCGTCTTCCCGTCGTGGCGAATCGGCGACGTCTTTCCATGCATGAGACGTTCGGCATGGATGACTTCACCACCGAACGCTTGAGCGATCGCTTGGTGGCCGAGGCAGACGCCAAGGATCGGGATACGACCGGCGAACGAGCGAATCGCGGCAATACTGATTCCAGCCTCGTTCGGCGTGCACGGTCCTGGCGAGACGACGAGATAGTCCGGATTTAACGTGTCGATTTCTTCGAGCGTGATGTCGTCATTTCGCCGGACGACGATTTGCTCGCCTAGTTCCCCGAAGTATTGGACCAAGTTGTACGTGAATGAATCGTAGTTATCAATGAGTAAAATCATGTCGTCGCCTCCGTTGACGCTTTTGCCGCCCATAGCGCTTTCGCTTTCGACAGCGATTCTTCGTATTCTGCGACCGGATCGGAATCGATGACGATGCCGGCACCGGCTTGAACGTGGGCCGTCCCGTCTTTGACGACCATTGTCCGAATCGTGATATTGAAGACGAGATCATCATCCCAACTGATCCAGCCGAACGATCCCGTATAAATTCCGCGGCGGACCGGTTCCAATTCTTCGATAATCTCCATCGTCCGAATTTTCGGGGCGCCAGTAATCGTCCCGCCTGGGAACATAGCCCCGAGCGCTTCGGCACCGGACACGCCGTCACGGATCATTCCACGTACGTTCGAGACGATATGTTGGACGTGGGAATACTTCTCGATGACCATCAGTTCATCGACGTGCACCGTCCCATACGCCGCCACTTTACCGAGGTCGTTGCGTTCCAAATCAACGAGCATGACGTGTTCAGCCCGTTCTTTCTCATTGTCGAGCAACGTGCGCGCCAATTCCATATCTTCTTTCTCGTCGCGGCCACGCGGCCTCGTGCCAGCAATCGGGCGAGTCGAGATCGCAGACCCGTGTTTTTCAATCAACAGTTCCGGAGAAGCCGACACCATCGTCAAATGATCGTCCGTGAAATAGCCCATGTATGGGGACGGGTTCATGCGACGAAGCGTATCGTAAACGTGCCGCGGGTCGGCGAGGAGCGGTTCAGACTGCCTTACACTCAAGTTCACTTGAAACACGTCTCCCTCGACGATGTAGTGTTGAATTTTCTCGACCGCCGCGACAAATTCTTCGCGGGAGAGCGAACGCGACCGTTGGACTACTTCGCGTGTGACTGGTCCGAACGTGTAGTGCGTTTCTGTATGCCATAGAGCGGCAAAGCGTTCGAGTTTCGTGTCGACACCTTCATCTCCGGTGACCATCACGTATAAGAGCGATTCCTCTTCATCAAACACCGCCACTTCGTCGAACAACAAGAACGACACGTCCGGCGTCGCCAAATCGTCTTCCGCGTCTCGCGGCAACCGTTCGAGCGTCCGGGCGACATCGTAACTGACGTATCCGATCATCCCGCCAAAGAAAGGTGGCGCCCCGACCGGCCGCGGCGCCACGAAACGCGAACGCACCGTTTCGACGATGTCGAGCGGGCGACCGTGGATCGTCTCTGTCCCTGTCTCGGTCGTGAGCGTACCAATCCCGTCTTTCACGTGAAGCGTAGCGAACGGTTCGACTCCCGCCACCGTATACCGGCCGGCCCGGCCGCTCTCGAGCCACGCGTAGCGCTCTTTTCCTTCCGTCAACGTCAAATACGTCTCATACATGTTCTCTTTTGTCATCCGGATTGTTTTGAACGCTGTCGTCCTCACATCCCATTCCCCCGTTCTTCAAGTTCATGCCTTTAATTGTACACAAGAAAAGGCAGTTCCCGAAAGAAGTTGTCTCCCGGTAACTGCCTCTTTCCTTATGAACGGACGCTGTCCGATTCTTCGTCGAATTGATAGAGCGGCGTGCTCAAGTACCGTTCCCCGTTCGACGGGATGATCGCGAGCACGTTTTTTCCTTTGCCAAGTCGTTTGGCCGTATCGACTGCCGCGGCGATGGCCGCACCTGACGAGATGCCCCCGAGAACCCCGTTCGTACGCGCCGCAAGCCGGGCATATTCGAACGCTTGGTCCGTCGTGATTTGAAGGACACCTTCGTAAATTTCTGTATCGAGAATCGACGGGATAAAGCCGGCCCCGATCCCTTGGATTTTATGTGGACCAGGCTTTCCGCCTGACAAGACTGGCGAGTCGACCGGTTCGACCGCTAAAATTTGCACGTCCGGGTACTGGGCTTTCAATACTTTACCTGCTCCGGTGATCGTGCCGCCTGTACCGACGCCCGCGATGAACGCATCGACGCTCAACCCGGCATCTTCGAACGCATCGACGATCTCTGGCCCCGTCGTCAATTCATGGACGTTCGGGTTGGCCGCGTTGTTGAATTGTTGCGGAAGGAAATATCCGTTCGCCTCAGCTTCTTCTGTCGCCCGACGAATCGCTCCGCCCATCCCTTCCGGACCTGGCGTCAAGATAAGCTCAGCGCCATAACCGCGAAGTAAGTTGCGACGTTCCATGCTCATCGTTTCCGGCATGACGAGAATCGCCTTGTACCCTTTAGCGGCACTGACCATCGCGAGCCCGATTCCGGTGTTACCGCTCGTCGGTTCAATGATCGTGTCACCAGGTTTTAAGACGCCGTCTTTTTCGGCCGCCTCGATCATCGCTAAGGCGATCCGATCTTTTACACTCGACCCCGGGTTCATATACTCTAACTTCATATAAACCGTCGCGTCATCCGGACCTGTAAGGCCGTTCAATTTCACTATCGGTGTCTTCCCAATCAAGTCTGTCACTGAATCTACGATACGCATGCTATTTCCTCCTCCATAATTCCGACTATTCCGATATTGTAATCATACCCTATCAGATTGAAAATATGCAATTTGGAACGAACGGCTCAGCGTGCTTGCTGTTTCATCGCCTCTAACTGTTCAGCTGAGAAATGATACTTTTCCCCACAGAAATGGCAGACTGCTTCTGCTCCGCCGTCTTCCTCGATCATTTGACGAATCTCTTCCGCACCGAGGCCGATGATGGCACCTTCCATCCGGTCGCGGCTGCACGTGCAGTTGAACTGGACCGGTTTGTTGTCGAGCAGTTCGAGGCTGTCGCCGAGGAGCATGCCGAGCATTTCTTCCGGCGTCTTCTCTTCGCCGATCAACACAGATACTGGCGGGAACGTCTTCAATGCGCTCTCTAACGCTTGAATCGTTTCTTCAGACGCATCCGGCATCAATTGAACGATAATCCCGCCCGCAGCGAGAATCGATTCATCTTCGGGAAGGACGAGAACGCCAGCACCGACGATTGACGGCACTTGTTCTGACGTCGCGAAATAATACGTGAAGTCTTCACTGATTTCCCCGGTCTGAATTTCAGACGAGCCACCGACGTAGTCTTTCAATCCGAGGTCTTTGATAACCGAGATCGTTCCGCGACCGACGACTTCACCGACTTTCAATTTCGTCAATCCGTGGTCGTTGACGAACGTTCCGCCTTCAACGCGCGGGTGTGACACGTAACCGCGCACATCGCCCGCCGTGTCGGCATCGACGATGATTTTTCCGATCGGCCCGTCGCCTTCGACTTTGAGCGTCACGCGCGCGGCGCCTTTTTGCATCGCACCAATCATCGTACCGATCGTCATCGTCCGGCCAAGTGCCGCCGAAGCGACGGGTGTCGTCTGGTGACGAAGTTGGGTTTCAAAAATCGTTTTTGTCGTACGGACGGCAAAAGCTCGAACTTCTCCGTTGAACCCTAACGCCCTGACGAGGTAGTCTTCTTTCATTTGGTCAAGTAACGCTTGTTGTTCTGGTTGGATCATATTGTGTAACTCCTTTAAATTTATTTCTGGTTGCGCTCGTAGATGAGGCGGAGCCCATCGAGCGTCAAGAATGAATCGACGACGTCGATCGTCTCGGCATGTTCACTGATGAGGCGGGCAAGGCCGCCCGTCGCGATGACCGTCGCCTCTCCGACTTCACGTTTGATGCGACTGACGATTCCGTCGACTTGCGCGACATAGCCGTAGTACGTCCCGGACTGCATCGCCTGAATCGTGTTCTTCCCGACGACAGTCGGAGGAGTCGCGAGTTCGATGCGAGGCAATTTGGCGGCACGTTGGTAGAGCGCCTCGACCGAGATCATAATGCCCGGCGAGATGATCCCGCCGTGGTAGCGACGGGACGCATCGATATAACAATATGTCGTCGCCGTTCCGAAGTCGACGATGATGAGGGGACCCTCATATTTCGCAATGCCGGCGACCGCGTTGACGATGCGGTCGGCCCCGACTTCACGCGGGTTATCGACATGGATATCAAGCCCCGTCTTCACGCCCGGGCCGACGACGATCGGGCGGACGTTGAAGTAGCGTTGCGACATCTGCTCGAGCGGAAAGATGACGGGCGGGACGACGGACGAAAGAATCACGCCATCGATTTGATCGAACGATACGTTCGAGTGGTCAAACAACGACTTGACGAGCATGCCATACTCATCGGTCGTTTTCGTACGGTCCGTCGAGATGCGCCAATGGTGGACGAGCGTCTCGCCATCATACATCCCAAGAACAATATTTGTATTCCCAACATCGATCACTAAAATCATGATATAGTTCCTCACTTTGTTGTCAATTACAGTTCGCTCGAATTATAACACGAAAAAAGACGAATGCCTCATCTAGGGCATTCGTCTCTTCCGGTTAACGCGATTCGTTGTTCGGGCGTTCCGTTGGTGTCGCCTCAGGCTTGTCGCCTTCAGGGACGACGTCCGGCTTCACTTCTTGAACCGACTCAGGTTGATCGACGATTTGTCCGTGCTTGACGGCCGCCTCATCTTTCTTCGCCTCGTCGCTCGAATCGTCCGTCGATGGTGTCGACGGCTCTTCCGGTTCGTGCGGAAGGTATTCGCGCGTCTTGATCAAGTGACGAATCTGCTTCGAGTCGAGCGTTTCGACTTCGAGAAGTGTCTTCGCAACGAGCTCAAGATCGTCTTTACGGTCTGTCAGGATTTGCTTCGCTTTCGCATAGCAACGGTTGATGATATCGCGAATCTCAAGATCGATGTCTTGGGCGATGGCATCCGAGTAGTTTTGTTCCGTTTGGAAATCACGTCCCAAGAACACTTGTCCGCCATGGTTTGATCCGAGTTGGAGTGGTCCGAGCTTGTCGCTCATTCCGTAATCCATGACCATCTTCCGAGCAATTCCAGTCGCACGTTGGAAGTCGTTGCTCGCGCCGGTCGACACTTCGCCAAAGATCACATCTTCTGCGACACGACCGCCGAGAAGACCGACAATCTTATCTTCGAGCTCTGGTTTCGTCATGAAGTAACGATCTTCTTTCGGAAGCATGACGACGTAGCCGCCCGCGTTTCCGCGTGGAACGATCGTCACTTTATGGACTTCGTCAGCGTTCTCAAGCTCGATACCGATAATCGTGTGACCCGCTTCGTGGTAAGCCACGATTTGACGCTCTTTCTCCGAAATGACGCGACTCTTCTTCGAAGGTCCCGCGATGACGCGGTCAATCGCTTCCTCGACATCCACGACCGAGACCGCTGCACGGTCAGACCGGGCTGCGACGAGCGCCGCCTCGTTGAGCAAGTTCTCCAAATCAGCTCCTGAGAATCCAGGCGTCCGCTGGGCGATCGACTTCAAGTCGACCGTTGAATCGAGCGGCTTGTTGCGCGCGTGAACTTTCAAGACTTCTTCACGGCCTTTCACGTCAGGGCGGTCGACCGTGATTTGACGGTCAAAACGTCCTGGACGGAGAAGGGCTGGGTCAAGGATGTCCGGACGGTTCGTCGCGGCAATCATGATGATCCCTTCATTATCGCTGAACCCATCCATTTCGACGAGCAATTGGTTGAGCGTTTGCTCACGTTCATCGTGTCCGCCACCGAGACCGGCACCACGCTGACGTCCAACCGCATCGATTTCATCGATGAAGATGATACACGGCGCGTTCTTCTTCGCGTTCTCGAACAAGTCACGGACACGTGATGCCCCGACCCCGACGAACATCTCTACGAAATCAGAACCTGAAATCGAGAAGAACGGTACACCGGCTTCACCCGCCGCCGCACGGGCGAGGAGTGTCTTACCTGTTCCTGGAGGACCGACGAGCAAGACCCCTTTCGGGATGCGCGCCCCGAGTTTCGAGAACTTGCGCGGGTCTTTCAAGAATTCAACGACTTCGATGAGCTCTTGTTTCTCTTCGTCCGCTCCGGCGACGTCTTTGAACGTCACACGGCGCTTCTCTTGGTCGTATAATTTCGCCTTCGATTTTCCGAAGTTCATCACACGACCGCCACCGCCGCCACCTTGGGCTTGGTTGAGCAAGAAGAAGAATAAGATGAAGATGATGATGAACGGTAAGATCGCAAACACGATGCTGAACCAGTTCCCACTCGACTCTGCTTCTTCGACGCTAATGTCCGTATTCGCACGAAGCGACGAGAGCACTTCTGCGTATTCGGCCTCGTTGGCCGGGATGTTCGTTTCAAAACGCTGGTCTTCATCTCCTGAAAGATCACCTGTAATTGAGATGGCACCCGGAATTTCTTGCACGGTCGCCGTTTCAATCCGACCTTCTTCCACATATTCCAAAAACTTCGAGTACGTGAGCGTCTCGCTCTGGCTGCTCGGGTTTTGTAAATATTGAAGGAACAAGATCAAGGCTAGGAAAATCACACCGAAAACTAAGGTGTTTTTCACTGCACGATTCATTCTCTGCCTCCTATTCCGAGAAACGATGTTCTCGCCCATTCAGTATATGTGTATACTTTGGGTATTTCTTTTATCTTACCACGTCACATTTTCAAAAGAAAAACGTTAGCCCCCGTAAACGCTCGGCTTGAGCACACCGACGTAAGGAAGGTTACGATATTTCTCTTCATAATCGAGACCGTAGCCAACGACGAATTCGTGAGGAATCACGAAACCGCTATAATCTGCAGACAATCCGTTTTTACGTCCTGTCGGCTTATCGAGCAACGTCACAATTTTTACCGACTTCGCTTTGCGGTATTTAAGGAGGTCTACGAGATAACCGAGCGTGAGCCCGCTATCAATGATATCTTCTACAATCAAGATGTCACGACCTTCTACAGACGTATTTAAATCTTTCTCGATTTTCACTTCACCTGTCGAAGACGTCCCTCCGTGATACGTCGACACGTCCATGAAATCCATCTCTAAATGGATATCCATTTCTTTGACGAGGTCTGACATGAATGGCATCGCACCTTTCAATACACAGACGAGAAGCGGGAACTCTTCTTTATATTCTTCGCTGAGCGTTGCCGCGAGTTCTTTCACTTTTACTTGAATCTCTTCACTCGAAATGAGCACCTTTTCCATATCGTTCATTAATGACATCTTGAAATCCTCCTCTTTCTAATCCGACACAATCACCATTTTACCATTAATCGTGGGCATCTCGCATCCGACTTCTCTGGAAAGTCGGAAACTCTTATCCCTACTATAGCGATAACCCGCCCAGTTGCGTCAACTAATAACGGGATGAACGGACGTTTTTCGCGTGGGACTTTCGCATCCATGAGTATACGGGCCACTTTTTTCGTCCCGACCGTGAGGTGCATCCGATCACCCGGGCGCGCGGAACGGACGTGGAGCGGCATTTGAATCGCAGCGAGCGGTACCCCATGCACGCCGTCGACTTGCTCGATCGAAACGAGCTGCTCTCCAAACTTGACCCGTGCCGGCAAAGACGCCACGACTTGTGGTTGCGGCAGCGGTGATGCGACATGTTCAGTCAATAAGATTTGGCCGTCCCGTTTCTCTAAGCGCCACTCTCCTTCTAAGTCATAGCGTCCCGTCCCTCGCTCACTGCGAACGAGTCGTTCGAGCCCTTCCGCTATTTGTACCCCAAATCGTTGGGAGAGAAGCCGACCGAGGACGTATCGATCTAACGGACGTAACGACGTCACATCCTCAAGTTTCACATGAAACGCTTTCATTTCAAAATGGACAGTCCGCTCCATCCAAGCCCACATCGTCGTATAGCGATGTTGCCACATATGGCGATGCGCTTTAGCCGCCGTTCCGACATCGGCTGCTAGGTTCGGCCAATCCATACGCAATGCCGGAATGAGCTGATGCCGAATTTTATTGCGCAAATAGTCACATTCATCGTTCGTCGCATCTTCGCGCCAGTCAAGACCGTGGCGTCTCGCATATGCGATGAGATCTTGTTTCGTCTCCGATAACAACGGCCGGGTGAGGACGCCGTCGCCAAACGGCCTGCACTCGGGAATCCCGGTCACTTCGACGACGTTTCGATAGAGTTGAATCAACACCGTCTCGACCACATCGTCAGCATGGTGGGCCGTCATTAACTCCGTGTACGCGTTGTCTCGCATGACTGTCTCGAAAAACGCATAACGCGCTTCGCGGTAAGACGCTTGAGACGCTTGATCGAACATCAACCGTTTACCGTGAAAAGGAACGCCGTAATCCTGCGCCAGTCGCTCCACGAAACGATACTCTTCATCGGATGCAAGGCGCTGACCATGATGGACGTGGGCGATGCCCACATCAAGCCCTTGTTCAATCATCCGATGCAACAAGACGACTGAATCGACCCCGCCGGAGACGGCAATTAATACGTTCGGCATCTTCCGCCCTCCTTGAGATAACAAAAAAAGCCACCTCAGATGAGATGACTTTTTCGCTTAGGTAAGTGACCCGTACGGGATTCGAACCCGTGTTACCGCCGTGAAAGGGCGGTGTCTTAACCGCTTGACCAACGGGCCTAAATAAAATGGTAGCGGCGGAGGGAGTCGAACCCACGACCTCACGGGTATGAACCGTACGCTCTAGCCAGCTGAGCTACACCGCCATGTTATTGTGTTGTGTCCTAAGCACATTTTCTATAATAACCAGTCACCACGTTCGTGTCAATTCTTTTTTAAAGTTTTTTTATAAAAGAAATCGTGTATAGTGTCGTCTTCCCCACTATACACGATTTTCGTGTCCTTTTACATTATGCTTCTGACGGAATACCGCGATATTTCTTTTTCCAAGCAATCCGGAAATAACCCCATAAAAGCCCGAGACAAGCGAGGGAGACGAGCGTGAGATAAATCGTCGCCGTCTGTAAATATTGCGCCCCGTCCCCGGAAAGGATTTCTTTATAACCGGCCACCGTATACGTCATCGGAAGCAACGCGTTGAACGGTTGAAGCGCCCGCGGAATCAATTCTAACGGGAACGTTCCTGCCGACGTCGTCAGCTGTAAGATGAGCAAGACGATCGCCACGAAACGCCCCGGATTCCCGAGCACCGTTACGAGCAGTTGGACGATCACTAAGAACGTGATACTCGTCAACCAACTGAAACCGAAGAACTGAAGTGGCGCATCGACTTCTAACCCGAGCAAGTAGATCATCGAGACGTCCAACACGAGCGCTTGAACGAACCCGATGACAATCAAGACACCCGATTTCGAGGCGAGCCAAGACGAGCTTCGTTTCGGTTTGCCTGCCGGGTCGTAAAGCGGATAGACGATTGAGAGCAAGAGTGCACCGACGAAAAGGCCGAGCGACATGAAGTAAGGGGCGAATCCAGTCCCATAGTTCGGCACTTCATGAATCGAATCATTTACAAGCGTGACTGGACCCGCCATCATGTCGACGTTATCGTCTCCGAGATCGATGGACGCTTGATCGGCACCTTCGGCTAACGCGTCACGTAGCGTTGTACTCCCCGACTCGAGTTCAGACAATCCATCTTTCAGTTCACTGCTTCCTGACGCGATCGTCTTCCCGCCATCAGCGAGTTGGATCGCCCCGTCAGATAGCGAGCGCGTTCCGTCCTCTGCGTCTTTCGCGCCGGCAGCGAGCTTCTTGCTTCCGTCCGTCAGCGCACCGGTCGCTTCTGTCAAACGCGTACTGCCTGAGGCCAGTTCAGATGTCCCGTCTCTCAACTGTCCTGCTCCAGCGTTCAACATTGTACTCGCTGATGCGAGCTCACTCGAACTCGCCGCAGCTGTTTTAGCCCCTTGCTCGAGTTGGGCCGAACCAGTAGCGAGCGCCATAGCCCCATCAGCTAACTCGGATTGTCCTTCCTTCAGCGTTGCCAAACCTGAAGCAAGTTCATTCGCCCCCGCTTCTGCTTTCGTTAAGCCGGCATCTAGCGCGGTTTGTCCGTCTCGGACACGTGTCGCACCCATCGTGAGTTCATCAAATCCGGCCGCTGTGGCCTGTTTACCTTCCTCAAGTCGACTTACTACTTGTTGAAGCACTTCTGGAGGAATCGGTTGACCCGATTGGGCCAGCGCCGAAAGTTGTTGCATCAATTCGTCTTGATTGGCGAGTAGCGTCGTTTTCATTTGTCCGATGCCGTCAATCAATTCGGTCTCTCCTGACAAGAGCGCGGCGTTCCCTTGTTTGGCGTTCGTCATCCCGTTCGCCAATTCATTCGAGCCGGTGACTAGCTGTTCACTGCCAGACTTCGCTTGATTGATTCCCGCCGCCAAGTCTTGTATCCCGTCGTCAAGCGACTTTGTGCCTGCATGCAGTTCCTCAAGTTTTGAGGCGAACGTCGTCGTTCCTTGGACGAGTTGATTCGTCCCGTCCAAGAGAGCGGACGCGCCGTCCTCCACGCGGCGAGCCCCATCTGACAGGGCCGCACTTCCTTCATACACTTGTTGACTACCGTCAGCCAAGTCGGTCGTACCCGTTGCGAGTTGAGACACTCCTTCACCTAGACGACCCGCTCCGTCTGCAAGTTCCTGCTGTTTCGAAGCGAGAAGCGCAGCGCCATCAGCAAGTTGGGTCGCACCATTTTTTGCCGTCTCGGAACCGTCAGCGAGAAGTGAGGCGCCGTCTGCCGCTTCCCCAAGTCCTGATGCCGCTTCATCGATGCCATCCCGCAACGCACTGACGTACTGCTTCGCCACTTCCGTCGACAGTTCAGCTTTCACTTGTTCCATCGCCGAACCACCGATTTGAGCGGCCAAAAAGTTATAAGACTCGTTCGCGATGTACTTGAGCTCGAGCGGCTCCGGTTTGTCATCGAGTGCAGTCGTCGCTTTCTCCGAAAAGTCTTGTGGGATTTCAATGGCCATATAGTAGTCATGGTCATTTAAGCCCAGCTCTGCTTCTTTTTTTGTCGTCTCAATAAATTCGAACGCTTCCGAAGCAAGCAATTTATCGACGAGCTCGTCTCCGATGGCGAGCGACTCCCCTTCGAACGTGGCCCCGCGATCTTCATTGACGATGGCGACCGGTAAATCCTTCATTTGTCCGTACGGATCCCAGAACGCCCATAAAAACATTCCCGCATACATGAGCGGCACGAGCACGACCGCGAGAATCGGGATCCATACCCGCGGATCTTTCCCAACGCTTCGCCACTCGGCTTTCCATAGTTTCCATCCATTCATGTCATTTCTCCACCTTCACTTATAAAACATAACTATTTTTTCATGTCCCCTATTTTGCTCCCTTCTTTTAAAAAATGCAACCCTTTTTAGTTATTTTTCATAACAATTTATACGCCAAAAAAAGCCACAGACGTCAATCGTCTGTGGCCATGCATGTCGCATATGAAAAAGTGTGTATCGTTACGAGTAGAAGCTTGTGGTTTACGAAGGGTTACCCGCGCTTGGCTCCACGCCCACCGCGTTTCGAATCAGTCTGACGCTTCAACGTTGTGAGACGCTCATCGCTATCTTTCAAGAACTTGCTCATCAACGTGTCAAACGTTTCAGGCTCACGACGTACTTCACGACGTCCGCCGCCACCGCGTGGACCGCCGCCACCACGTGGACCGCCACCGCCGCCGCGTGGACCTTGTCCTGGGCCGCCTGGACGTGGACCTTGCCCTGGGCCACCTGGACGCGGGCCGCGAGGAGCGAAACGCTCGCCTGCTGGACGCTCAGGACGTTCGCTCACAGGACGATCGACCGCTTTTTTGATGGACAACCCGATTTTGCCATCGTTCTCGACGTTCAATACTTTGACTGTGACTTCCTGACCGACCGTGAGGACTTCATTGATGTCTTTGACGTAAGAATCCGCCACTTCACTGATGTGCACCAAACCTGTCTTTCCGTTTGGAAGTTCTACGAACGCTCCGAAATGCGTAATCCCTGTAACCTTACCTTGTACCTTGCTTCCTACTTCAATTGACATAAAATAATGTACTCCTTTTTTTGATTGATTCCCTACAATTATACGAGTCGTTTCGTCAACGGTCAACGAAGCGACTTATTCCTCTGGTGAGAAGTAAAAAATAATCTCGCCATCTTTCGAGAACAACAGCTCGTTGCGCGCGAGGTTGGCGATATATTCATCGTCTTGTAAACGTTCGACCTGCTCCCTCAATTCCGCTTGCTCTTCTTTCACTTCATTCAATTCGACTTGCGCTTCGTTCTGATTGCGTTCTTGCTCCGAAACGTAGCCAACTTTCGTGAAGTAGCTCTGACCGATCAATACGATCATCAACAAGAAGAGGAGCGAGGCCGCGGCCAGGCGGCGTCGAAGATGGATACGTCGCCGGCTCTGATCTTTTTCCAGCTGTTCTCTCCGTTCATCGAGAGCCCGAATTCGCTGTTTGCGATCTATCGGGGTACGTCCATTCATCGAATCACCTTCCTCCTGTCCTAATACGTCCAGTATACCTTTTTTTTACGCTTCCGTACCACTGTTCACCTTTTCTTCTTTGATCAAGCGATACATTTCCTTCGCGTCTTCCTTGCGTGCATGTTCGGCAATTGA
Organism: Exiguobacterium sp.; assembly: GCF_020832205.1. GTDB lineage: Bacteria > Bacillota > Bacilli > Exiguobacteriales > Exiguobacteriaceae > Exiguobacterium. Next base: position 18,639 of record NZ_JAFIFD010000054.1, read on the forward strand.
ATCGATAACGACCGTGACGAGTTTATTGCCGAAGCGAATTTGAAGCTCGTCCCCGACTTTGACGTCCGTGCTCGCTTTCGCGACTTGTCCGTTCAGTTGGATGCGCCCTTGGTCAGCCACTTCTTTGGCTAACGTACGCCGCTTGATCAAACGCGACACTTTTAAAAACTTGTCTAATCTCATAATCCCTGCTCCTTCGCTTCATTCCAGAGCCGGTCCATTTGGTCGAGCGTCATGTCCTCAATCGAACCGTTCGCCTCGATATATTCAAACCGTCTCTTGAATTTTTGATTCGTTCGTTCGAGCGCCTGTTCGGCATTCAACGCATAATAACGGGCGACATTGACGATCGAGAACAACACATCGCCGAGCTCCGTCTCGTCTTCTGGACGTTCTTTCCACTCCCGTAATTCTTCCTCGAGCTTTTCGAACGCCCCACTGACGTCATCCCATTCGAACCCGACTGTCGCTGCTTTCTTTTGCAGTTGTTCCGCACGCATCAAGCCCGGTTGCGTCATGAGAACACCGTCTAGCTGCGATTTCTTCTTTTCCCCTTTTTCGGTCTGTTTAATCGCATTCCAGTTTGAAATGACGTCGTTCGCGTCGTTTACCGTCACGTCACCAAACACATGCGGGTGACGGCGCACCATTTTCTCGCTGATTGACCCGATGACATCCCGGATATCAAAGTAACCGTCGTCGGCACCGATTTGAGCGTGAAGCATGACTTGTAACAACACATCACCGAGCTCTTCGATCATCGCATCGTCGTCTTCAGCGTCGATCGCCTCAATCAACTCATACGCCTCTTCGAGTAAATACTTCCGAAGCGACTCGTGTGTCTGCTTTTTATACCACGGACAACCGTTCGGCCCCCGAAGTGTCGCGATAATTTGCCGAAGCGTCGCAAACTCCCGTGCCAAATACGATTCATCTGTCAACGGCGGGACGTAGAGCGTCGTCAAGTTATCCACTTCCGCGACCCGGTCCATCTCATAAAGCGGCACTGTTACGATCTTCTCTCGCTTCGTCCCGGCAGCCGTGACGAGCTTGACTTGATGGTCGTCCGGATAACGTTCCATCAGTTGGACTTTCACATCACCGGCCACGAAGCCGTCATACACTTGGCCGACTAGCACGTGTTGCGTCACTTGTAACCGTTCGATGTCAAGAGCGGTCGCATCGAGCAATTGAAACCCGTTAATCGGGTCGATTCGCAACGACTGGAACATGGCGTCCAAAAAACTCTGTCCGCCGAGGAACGTGACGTCCGCGCCTTGCTCTACTAACAGTTCGACCGTCCGTTCGGCAACGAACGGATGACCTGGGACCGCATATGTGATCGCGAGTTCTTCGCTTTTAGCAAGGAGCGTCTCGACGATTTGGGTGTAGACAGCCTCGAACGTTTCGCACGATTCATATACAGAATCAAACGATTCGAAATGCACACCTTCCGCCTCTAGTTCAGCGACGACAGGATGGTCTTTCGTACGCAACCAGACGAGCGGCTGCTGTTTCAAGTGGCGATACACACCGAGCGGAAGTTGCTCGATTTCGCCGGACCCTAGTCCGACGACCGTAATTCCAAAGCTCATATCAGTTCTCCTTTTTATCAATCAAATGGATGAAACGGTTACCGAACGGAATCATCTCCCATTCTTCCGTCGTCAATACTTGTTCTTTCCACAATCTCCAGACATACACGCCGCCGCCTGTCACGATCATGACACCTAGCCATACGAGCGCATCGAGGCGATGGGTGACACGTTCGATCCCAATCATGTTCATCAACAAAAGCACGAGCCCCATGGGTACAACCGTCTTCAACAATACACCATAATGTTTCAGACGAAGCATACCGAGCGGGATGACTTGATCGAGCCGATTGAAGTTGTAAGCGGCCATCCCTAAAAAGGCGAGTGACGTGCCAATCGCCGCTCCTGCAATCCCGTACCGCGGAACGAGCCACAAGTTGACGGCCAGTTTCAAGACGATGGCCATCACCATTCCAAGCGCCGCTGTCCGTTCTTTATCAATCGCCTGTAAACACGTCATGCTGGCCACAGCGAGCGATGCCGCAAACGTGCTCGTCGAGAGCAGGATAAGGGCAATCGTTCCGTCTGCGTTTTCAAACAGTGCCACGTTCAACGGGAACATCACTCCCATCAAACCGACCGTGGCGGCGGCAGCGACTGCCGTCGTCACTCGAATCATCGAGCGCAACCCGACCGCCGTCGCCTCGATGCGATTGGCCCGGTAATGACGGACAAGACTTGGCACGTTCGCCATCCCGAGCGCTGTCGTGAACAAAATGGCAAACTGCACGAGCGGATAGCCTCGGTCGAACACCCCTTTGCTCACTTTGGCGTCAAAGTCGGCGCCCGTCAAATTGACGATTGTGAACGAATCGACGAGTTGCATCCATAAGATGCCGAGCGAGGCGAATCCGACCGCCAAGCCGGTCGTCAACAAGACGCGTAAAACGGCACGCAACGTCGAGAGACGGACGCGGACGAAGCGAAACGTGAATCCTTTTGCCCAGACGCCGAGTCCGACAATCGCGACAACCCCGCCGACGAGCGTGGCCCCGTACGCGTAGCGACTTAACGCATACGCGTCGAGACCGACACGGACACCGATGAGGAGCGCGGCGAGCAACACGGCGACACGGACGAGGTTCTCAAGCACTTGGGAGGCGGCACTCGGCTTCAAATCATCAATCGCTTGAAACGAGCCTCGCAAGACAGCGAGAGCGGGCATGAGCAAATAGCTGAGGCTAATCACCCGCAGCGTCGGGGCGAGTTCGCGGTCACCAAGCCAGTCTGCGATTACCGGGGCGAGTCCCCACATGGCGATGACAAGTGTGATGGCCAACGTGAGGAGGACGTAGAAACTTCCCCACAGCACTTCGAGCTTGCGCCTCGGTCCGTTCGCATCGACCCCGATTTTCGCGATGACGACCGGCATCGCATACATGCCGAGCGAAGCGACGATGGCCGCGAACGGATACACCGTCTGGTAGGCGTACAATCCAAAGTCGCCGGCAATGTTTTGGTAAGGAACGCGATAGGCGAAACTTATAAACTTCGTCAAATAACCTGCGAGTGCGAATAAGACGACACCGGTCGCAAACTTACTGGACGGACGCATGCGCCAGCCTCTTCGTCAATTCCTCGAGCACGGCATCAGCATCGTTCAACAACTCCACGACGGGCATTCGGCCGCTGAGCGATAGTTTAAGCGCGCCGTTGTCTTGACCGACACCGAGTTTTCGGCCAAGCGGCATCGTCCATTCCATAAAGGACGAAACATCGAGCGCCTGCGTCGATTCGAGCGTCAAGACGATCTCAACACGGCCCGGCACTTGTTTGATGCGTGCCACTCTTGCCATTTCTCCGTAGATGCGCAGACGCGTCAACTGAATGAGAAGTGCGACTGGCTCCGGAAACTCGCCGAACCGTTCAATCAACTCATCTTGGAGCGCGAATAACGCTTCCGGTGTGTCGACGTACTTGAATCGTTTATACATTTCAATTTTCAGTTCGCTATCCGACAAGTAGTCGTCTGGGATATAGGCGTCGGCCTGGAACGAAATTTCTGGTTTGAAGACGACTTGCTTCGCTTGTCCTCGCATCCGGTCTTTCCGTTCTTCGATTGCTTCCGATAGCATTTGAGAGTATAAGTCAAAGCCGACCGAGTCGATGAACCCAGACTGTTGTGCGCCGAGCAAGTTGCCGGCCCCGCGAATCGACAAATCGCGCATCGCGATTTTAAATCCGCTCCCGAGCTCGGTAAATTCCTTGATTGCTTGCAGACGACTCTCCGCCACTTCTGTCAACCGTTTGTCTTTCCGATACGTGAAGTAGGCATAGGCGATCCGATTCGAACGTCCGACGCGCCCGCGAAGTTGATACAGCTGTGACAGCCCCATCTTATCTGCATCGTGGACGATGAGCGTATTGACGTTCGGAATATCGATGCCCGTCTCGATGATCGTCGTCGACACAAGCACGTCAGCCTCTCCTTCTAAAAAGCTGATGAGTTGGCTCTCGAGCTCCGTCTCGGTCATCCGTCCGTGCGCCGTCGCGATCCGTGCTTCCGGTAAGAGCGCCCGAATCTCTTCGGCTTTCCGCTCAATCCCTTCGACCCGGTTGTAGAGGAAGAATGCTTGGCCACCGCGCGCGAGCTCCCGTTCGAGCGCTTCACGCAGGACGATGCCGTCATACTCCATGACGTACGTCTGAACCGGGTAACGGTTCTCTGGTGGCGTCTCAAGGACAGACAAATCACGAATCCCGATCATCGACATGTGAAGCGTTCGCGGAATCGGCGTCGCCGTCAACGTCAACACGTCGATATTCGTCTTCAGTTGTTTCAGACGCTCTTTATGTTTGACCCCGAATCGCTGTTCTTCATCGATGATGACGAGACCGAGGTCGGCGAACGTCACGTCTTTCGACAAGACGCGATGCGTCCCGACGACAACGTCAATCGTCCCTTCCTTTAATCCTTTTTTCGTCGCCGCCATCTCACTCTTCGAGCGGAAGCGGCTCATGACAGAGACGTTGATCGGGAATTCACTGAACCGTTCAAGCATCGTCTCATAATGTTGTTGGGCAAGGACGGTCGTCGGAACGAGGAATGCGACTTGCTTCCCTGCGAGCACCGCTTTGAAAGCAGCCCGAATCGCCACTTCCGTCTTCCCGTAGCCAACGTCGCCGCACAGCAAACGATCCATCGGTCGTGAGCGTTCCATATCCGCTTTGATCTCGGCAATCGACCGAACTTGGTCTTCTGTCTCTGCATACGGGAAAGAGGATTCAAATTGACTCATCTCCGCATCGTCCGTTGGAAACGCGAATCCGACTGATGCTTCGCGCGCCGCATATAGCTTGATCAGTTCATCGGCAATATCTTCGACCGATTTCGCGACTTTCGACTTCACTTTCTTCCATTCGGTTCCGCCGAGTTTATAAATCTTCGGTTCTTTCCCTTCGGCCCCGACGTACTTCTGGACGAGGTCGATTTGATCGACAGGGACGTAGAGGGCATCGTCGCCGGCATAGACGAGATGCAAGTAGTCTTGGTGGATACCGCCGACTTCGATTGTTTTGATGCCCAAGTATTTTCCGATCCCGTGATGGATATGGACGACGTGGTCGTTCGGCTTCAGTTCCTGATAACTTTTGATCCGTTCGGCGTTCGTTAAGTTCTTCGTCTGACGCTTTCGTTTCGCCACACGTTTGAACAACTCTTCTTCCGAAACGACGACGAGACGGCTCGTCGAGAGCTCGAACCCGCCCTCAATTTGCCCGATCATGACGTGCACATGGCGAGGCAACAAGTCTCCGTCGACGTTCGTGAACGTTGACGGGACACCGTAATCTTCGAGTAGCGCCGCCACTTTATCCGCTCGTTCTCGGTCACCGGCAAGGAAGACGATGCGATGGTCACTTTGTTGCCACCGTTCGACTTCTTGCTTCAAGAGATGCATCTGTCCGTGAAAAGCCGGGAGTGGCCGACAGCTAAGGTGGACCGTGTTGGACTCCGGGATTCCCGAGCGCCGCGACGGCAGGAGCGAGAATGCGACTTGCTTCATGTCTCGAAACACTTTGTGCATCGGGACGGCGAGCGTGTAGTTCGAGACCGACTCCCCGCGTTCGATGAGGGACGAGAACCATTCCGCCTCCTCCCGGTCTTGAACGTCGGCTGCGTCCTCGATTCGCGCCACTTCGTCTAAAATGAGCACCGCGTCCGGTCCGACGTAATCGAGCAACGTCGACTTATATAAAAGCGGTGTATATTTTCCGATCTTCTCCGGGACGTCTCCGCGCCCGAACACTTCGATGTCACGCGCGATCCCTTCTTCGAGCGCCTGGCGAATCGTCTCTGTCTCGATGAGCGAAAGTGTTCGGTCGTATTGCCGTTGGAGCGCCTCCCCGGCCTTTTTCAGCACATCCGTCGACGCCACAAATTCCGTCGCCGGCGTGATCACCGCTTCTTTCGCGACACCGAGCGACCGCTGCGTCTCAGCGTCGAACGTAAAGACCGAGTCGACTTCTGTATCGAACAAGTCGATGCGGTACGGCCGTGCTTCCGTCAGCGGATATACATCGAGGATGCTACCGCGCACCGAGAACTCTCCCGGAGCGGTTACCGTAGCCGTCCGTTCATATCCGAGCGAGACGAGCGTTTCGCTGAACGGCTTCAACTCCAGTTCTTGCCCCGGTTTGATGACGTGGTGACTTGCCTGCCAGTCGGCCGGGGTCGGCACGAATCGCCGCAATCCGCCGAGCGGCACGACGATAACGCCTCCCTCTTTATTGAGGAGACGCGTCCGCGCCTCGATCCGGGCAGCGAGCAGTTCTGGGCTAGACGTCAACGACAGTTCGCCGGCAAGCGTCTCATCGATCGGGTACAGGAGTGTCTGACTCGGACCGATGAGCGTCTCGAGTTGATCGTACATCTTTTGAGCTTGATACATGTTGTGTGTGACGACGACGAGACGTCGCGACGACTCTTTCGCTAAACCAGCCAATACGAGCGCTTTGGCACTCGTCGTCAATCCGGTGACGAGTTGACGGTCGAGTTTCGGCACCCGATCGCGAATAATTTTTGTCTCGGGCAGCGTCACCATAAATCTCTCTAGTGCGTTCATTTGTTTTCCTCCACCTCATACGACAAAAAAGGGTACAGCGACCCTTTAGTTATATCGATTCATAAGCGCGATCCATTCTGTGTCCACAAAATCTGTTGCGGCCGCCACAGACTGGTCGAGCGTATCATTTAGTTCAGGCATGTCTTCTTTCCGATAGTTCATGAGCACCCAGTCGACGACTTTGACCGGATGGGGCGGGCGGCCGATCCCGAGTTTCAACCGTTTAAAATCTTGCGTTCCTAAATGTTGAATTAACGATTTGATCCCGTTATGACCACCGGCGCTCCCTTTCGGACGGAACCGCAGTTTTCCCGGAACCATATCAAGGTCGTCATAAATGACGAGCAAGTCGTCGATGTCGATCTTATAATAGTCCATAATCGGCCGGACCGCTTCACCCGACAAATTCATGTACGTGAGCGGTTTGACGAGGACGACACGTTCTCCATTGATTCTTCCCGTTCCTATCACTGCCTTAAACTTTGCTTCATCCAACTTGATCCCGTGCTTCTCGGCAAGGCGATCAATTGCCAAAAAACCGATGTTGTGACGGGTCATCTCATATTTTTTGCCCGGATTCCCTAGGCCGACGATACATTTCATCCGTTTCCTCCTGAACAAAAAAGCCCAAAGGCGGACGCCTTCGGGCCTCGTTTTTTTAATCGAATAACGTGCTCACCGATTTGTGCTCGTGGACACGCATGATCGCTTCCCCAAGCAAACGGGCAACCGACATTTGCTTGATCTTGTTCGAGCACTCGCGACCTGTCAAATCGATCGTATTCAATACGACGAGTTCTTTGATCGATGAGTTGTCGATTCGTTCCATCGCTGGACCAGACAAGACAGGGTGTGTACACGATGCGTACACTTCTTTCGCACCCGCCTGGACGATAGCGTCAGCCGCGAGCGTGATCGTTCCGGCCGTGTCGATAATGTCATCGATGAGAATCGCCGTCTTGCCTTCGACGCTGCCAACGATGTTCATGACTTCAGCCACGTTCGCTTCAGGACGACGCTTGTCGATGATCGCGATCGGTGCTTTCAAACGCTCAGCAAGTTTCCGTGCGCGCGTGACGCCCCCGTGATCTGGCGAGACGACGACGATGTCTTTCGCTTTGAACTCCTCTGTCTCGAAATACGTCGAGATGAGCGGGACCCCTAGCAATTGGTCTACTGGAATATTGAAGAAACCTTGGATTTGCGCGGCGTGCAAGTCCATTGTAATGACGCGTGTGGCGCCGGCTACTGTAAGAAGGTCAGCCACGAGTTTCGCCGTGATCGGTTCACGCGAACGAGCTTTACGGTCTTGGCGTGCGTAGCCGTAATACGGCATGACGATGTTGATCGTACGAACCGATGCCCGTTTCAATGCGTCAATCATAACGAGTAGCTCCATGAGCGTCTCGTTGACTGGTGAACTCGTCGATTGGATGATGTACACGTCATCACCTCGAACGCTTTCCTCGATGTTAATGTATAGTTCTCCGTCGCTAAACCGCTTCACTTGGCAATCGCTAAGCGGGATGCCGATTTCCTTGGCAATCTCTTCGGCGAGCGGGCGGTTTGAATTTAAGCTGAATAGGCGAATTTCACGTTCATATACAGTAGACATGTTTAGGATTCTCCTCCATCGTTTTCCATAATAATTAGCAGCAACTTATCGTTTCGTGTAACCTTCTTTATTCGTTTGACGCTCGCGTGCGATCGCGAGTGCCTCTTCTGGAACATCGTCCGTGATCGTCGATCCGGCAGCGACAATCGCGCCTTTTCCGACTGTGACCGGAGCGATCAAGTTGACGTTGCAGCCGACAAACGCGTCTGCTTCGACGACGGTTTCGAACTTGTTCTTACCGTCATAGTTGACTGTGATCGACCCGCAGCCCAAGTTGACGCGTTCACCGATCGAAGCGTCTCCGATGTAACTGAGGTGCGAGGCTTTCGCGCCGTCCCCAAACGTCGATTTCTTAATTTCCACGAAGTTACCGACGCGTGTGTTGGCGCCGAGTACTGCTTGTTGACGAAGGTGCGCGAACGGTCCGACTTGTGCTCCGTTCCCGACACGGCTGTCACTGAGCACTGATTGACGTACCGTCGCTCCGTCTTCAATGACGCTGTTGCGGATGTCGGAGTTCGGCCCAATCACACATTCCGACCCGATGACCGTCTTGCCAAGGATGACCGTCCCCGGATAAACGATTGTATCCGAACCGATGACCGCATCTGGTGAAATATACGTCGATGCCGGGTCCATGAACGTCACACCTGCACGCATGAGGCGCTCGTTCGTGCGCTTGCGCATAATTGTCTCGGCTTGCGCGAGAGCGACGCGGTCGTTTACGCCGATCGTCTCGTCAAACGTTGGTGCCGTGTGTGCTGCAACGACTTCTCCTGCTTGTTTCGCAATCGAGATGACGTCTGGCAAGTAGTACTCGCCTTGCGCGTTGTCGTTGCCGACTTGGCGGAGTGCTTCAAACAACAACTCGTTGTCGAAGACGTACGTTCCGGTATTGATTTCACGAATCGCAAGCTCTGCTTCTGAAGCGTCTTTATGCTCGACGACTTTCGTCACGTTACCATCTTCACCGCGGATGACTCGCCCGTATCCTGTCGCGTCGTCGGCGATTGCCGTGAGGACAGTTACTTTCGCGTCTTGTGCTTCATGGTGCGCGAGTAACGCTTCTAGTGTTTCCGCTGTCAAAAGTGGCGTATCGCCACAGACGACAAGTGTTGCTCCTTGTTTTCCGGCGAGCTCTGACTCCGCCATTTGGACGGCATGACCTGTCCCAAGTTGCTCTTCTTGGACCGCATAGTCCACACGGGACCCGAGTGTGTCTTGTACCGCTTCAGCCCCATGGCCGACGATGACGATTTGACGACTGACCCCGATGTTGTCGAGTTGGTCGACGACGTGCTCGACCATCGGTTTTCCGAGGACCGGATGAAGCACTTTATAGAGTTTCGACTTCATACGCGTCCCTTTACCTGCTGCCAAAATGACTGCAAAACGATCCATGCTTGATTCGCTCCTATCTCAATCGACTGTAATTTCGTACTATAGTTCGGGTTTTCTGCATATAAATCCTATTTACACCGTTTCTACTATATCGAAACGGCGAGCCCGTTTCAACCGTTGTAGCGATTCGTAACCAATCCCACGCAAAAAAGCAGCGGAACGAGTTTGCGTTCCGCTGTCCGATTATGATTCATGGATCTCGTTATACAGTTCTGACGTCTCATTCGACGCGACATCGACCTCTGAGTACGCCTCTAACACTGCCGCTTCGACTTTTTGACGCATCTCGCCGTTAATCGGGTGCGCGATATCCCGAAATATGCCTTCGGGCGTCCGTTTACTCGGCATCGCAACGAAGAGCCCCGTGCTCCCTTCAATGATTCGAAGGTCGTGCACGACGAACTCGTGATCGAGCGTGATGGAAGCGAGCGCCTTCATCCTACCTTCTGTTGCCACTTTGCGAATTTTTACGTCTGTGATCTGCATGTTTCGCATCCCCTTTTCATCGTTGTCTATACCAAGGTGTCCTTTATTCAAGGTTGAGGTGCCGTCTAACGAACGCAACTGATTCCGTATGACTCATATACCCTTTCATCATAAAACGAAATCAAATTTTTGCCAATCACTTTAAGAACTGTTCGACGTTTCCACGTGAAATCGTGACGAGACCTTCGTCTGAATCGACGTTCGTCAACTTCATCAAACTCACATACTCACTCACCATTTTTTTCTCAGCGCCTTCTGCCTCCATGAGCACACCGACGCCAGCGAGGTTCGCTTCGAACTCGTTCAATAAACTCATCATCCCGCGAATCGTCCCGCCGGCCTTCATGAAGTCATCGATCAACAACACGTTGGCACCGCGTGGCAAGCTACGGCGAGCGAGCGCCATCGTACGAATCGCTTTCGACGAGCCTGACACGTAGTTGATGCTGACGGTCGATCCTTCGGTGACACGGCTGTCAGACCGGACGATGACGAACGGGACACCGAGCTGTTCTGCGACCGCATAGGCGAGCGGGATCCCTTTCGTCGCAATCGTCATGACGACGTCGACTTTCCGATCGGCGAACACCGAGGCAAACACTTGGCCCATCGGCTTGACTTGACGCGGATTGCCGAGGACGTCAGTTAAATATAAGTAACCGCCTGGAAGCAGGCGTTCTGGTTTCGACAATTGTTCGCACAATCCATCGATCATCGAGAGCGATTTTTCTTTGCTCCAGCCCGGAATGAACATGACGCCTCCAGCCGCTCCAGGAACAGTCACGAGTTTGCCGGTCCCATCATGGGCCAGCATCTCGCTTACGATGACCAAATCCTCACTAATCGATGACTTGGCGGCTTTATAGCGGCTCGAAAACATCGATAACGAGACGAGCTGGTGTGGATGGTCGAGCAAATAACGGGTCATATCGACGAGACGACCACTTCTACGGATTTTCATACGGATTCCCCTTCACTTTTACGATAATAGACGAATGTTCTACACAGAATATATCAGACTCATTCGTCTTTGTTCAATGTTTTTTACCGAGAATCCGAACGACGAACACTTCTGGGCAAAAACCTTTCAACCCATTGTAGACCCGATGTGCTTTCTGCTCATGTTCGATTAAAGCAAAGACGGTCGGTCCGCTTCCGCTCATGAGCACCCCATCTGCCCCGCAGTGGAGCATCGTTTCTTTGATTTGACGAACTTCCGGATGCAGTTCGAGCGTGACCGCCTCAAGGGCATTTCCGAGGTTGTCACAAATCGCTCCAAAATCGCGAGCGCGAATCGCTTCGACCATCGCCGCCGTGTTCGGATGAACGATATGTTCCATGTTCACCGCCCGATACACGTCGGCCGTCGAGACGCCGATCTTCGGTTTCGCCAGTACGACGTAGCACGGGGGAGGCGACGGAATCGTCTCCAATAACTCACCGCGACCGCGAGCGATCGCCGTCCCGCCCATGACACAAAATGAGACGTCCGAACCGACTTCGGCACCTAGTTCCGCCAACTCTTCAAGCGACAAACCGAGCTCGAACAGCTCGTTCATCCCGCGCAGCGTCGCCGCCGCATCGCTCGAACCTCCGGCAAGTCCGGCCGCAACCGGAATTTGCTTGTCGAGGACGATGTCTACTCCTTCAGCGATATCGAAGCGTTTCCGCAACAGTTCGGCCGCACGATACGCCAAGTTCCGATGATCGTTCGGGACGTAAGCATGCTCGGACTGAATCCGGATTTCATCCGTCTCGAGCACGGTGATTTCCAATCGATCGGACAAGTCCACCGTCGTCATTACCATTTCCACTTCATGATAGCCGTCCGTCCGCTTCCCGAGGACGTCGAGCGTCAAATTTATTTTTGCCGGCGCTTTCACACTAATCGTGCGCATATCGTTCACCCTTCCCATTTATCTCCTGTTCGCCATTGTACCGTAAACGAGCGCACAAAAAAAGAAGCAGCTGCCAATGCATCCGCCCCTCATTTATCGATCAATTACTGAATTCAATTTTAACTGTATCCGTTAGGACATCAGCGTAGCTATATGAGACACGTTCCACGTTATGATGATCTTCATCCAACTTGACGACGAACACCGCAGGATACGTCTCAACGAGCGTTCCAAACCGAGTAACGACTTTCTTACGACCGCCGTTTGCTTTCAACGTCAATCGTTCTCCAACATGCGATTCGAGTTTCTGTCTGATTTCTTGTAACGTCTTTGGCATACGCTTCACCTCACTGTTACAAGTATAGCACATTCAAAAATAAAAATAAAGATTAAATATTATAGCGACTCACCCTTCGGTCGTCAACTATTTTTAAGTGGTAAAATTGTGTCGGCTAAACGCGCAAACTCCTCAAGCGACAACGTTTCACCCCGACGTTTCGGATCGATGTCCGCCTCTTTTAGCAAGCGTTCCACTTCCGTTTTTTTGTCTTTCCCGAGATGGTTCGTCAAGTTGTTTAAAATCGTCTTTCGGCGTTGAGCAAAACTCGCCCGAGCGATTTCGAAGAAAAACGCCTCATCTTTTACATCGACGGCCGGACGCGGACGCATCCGAAGCGTGATGACCGCCGAATCGACGTTTGGGGCAGGCATGAACACATTTTTCGGGACGATGAAGCTGACGTCCGCTTCCGCGTAATACTGAATGGCGATCGACAATGAACCGTACGCCTTCGTGCCTGGCTTCGCACCGATTCGTTCCGCCACTTCCTTTTGAATCATCATGACGAGCGAGCGGAATTTGATGCGACTCTCGAGCAAACGCATAATGATTGGCGTCGTCACGTAATAAGGCAAGTTCGCGACGACCGAAATGTCTTCGATGCCTTCGCTGAAGAACTCCCGTTCCACGATCTCTTGAATGTCGAGCTCGAGCGCATCGCCGTGGACGACGTGAACGTGCGGGTAAGGTGCCATCGTGTCTTCAAGGATCGGCAGAAGACGTTGGTCGATCTCGAGAGCCACGACTTTCTTCGCCCGTTTGGCAGACTGTTCGGTCAATGAACCGATGCCAGGACCAATCTCGAGCACACCGCTCGCTTCTCCGAGTTCCGCCGCATCGACGATTTTATTTAAGATATTTAAGTCGATCAAAAAGTTTTGTCCGAGCGACTTTTTGAACGAGAAGCCGTGTCGTTCTAGAATGGCTTTCGTCCGATGGATTGTTGCAATGTCTTTCAATGATTTTCCTCCTCTAGCTGGATGAGAGCCTGCTCCCATTCCTCGGTCGTCACGCGCATCGCCTCGACTCGTTTTACAAATTGCTTCGCATTCGGTTCACCGATTCGAAGCAACACCCCTAGCCGCTTCCGGCGCTGGGCCGCATCCGCTCCGCCGATCAAGTCTGCTTCTAGTACCATTTTACGAGTCACAAGCGGGACGTCTGCTTCGATGCGATCTTCGTATACCGCACTGAGTACGCGACGGATCGTTGCCGGCGAGGCATGTTCGACGCCGATCTTTCCGCGTTTGTCTTTCGCCTCGGCTCGAGGCAAGTAAGCGTGCTTACAGCCTTTCACATGTTCCTCGACGATGGCCCGAATGCGGTCACCCGGATAATCCGGATCGGTCAAGATAATGACGCCTCGCGTCTCCTGTGCTCGTTTGATCCGTTCGATCGTCTGTTTTGACACGGCAGACCCGTTCGTTTCAATCGTATCGACGTCATACACTTCCTGTAGGCGGGTCGTATCATCCCGCCCTTCGACGACGATCACTTCTTGTATTTTTTCACGCATCTTCAGTTCCTTCTTTCTCTTCTTGCTTCGGGATGACCCAAATCGTGAGCGGTTTGCGTCCGAACGTGACCGCTTCTTCCTTCGTGTCCATCATGATGTCAATTTTATTTCCTTTGATGGCACTTCCGGTATCGAGGGCGATCGCCATGCCGAATCCTTCCACATATACACGAGTTCCGAGCGGAATGATGGACGGGTCGACGGCGATGATTCGCAATCCTTCATAAAGGATCGTCTCGGTCACATCGTACCCGCTCCGCGTCAACACACGGCCATCGTACGTGATCGTGTCTTCCGCGTTGTTCGTATAGGCGGTCGCCTCGACGAGGAGCTGCTTCGCCGAAGAGAAATCAAGCACGTCTTCGGCTCGTGGCGTCTCCTCGATTTTGATTTCGGCTTCCTCTCGAAACGGACTGTCCGTCTTCGGCGCTTCAGCCGTTTGATCCTCCGGCGGTTCTGGTACCGGCTTTGTTCCCACTTTTATAATCTGCGGGCGGACCGTTTGAAGCGTTTCGATCCCTGTTTCGGTCCGATTTGTAATTGTACCATTTTCGACCGTCAGTGCATACCGCGTCCGTTCGAGTCCAGGAATCCCGACTTGCGCCACCGCGGTTTGACCGATTTCGAGTGTCTCATCTTCTTCTTTGACGATGTCAAACGGAATGAGACGATTTTCATATTGGACGACGTCTCGGCTCGTATTGACCGTGATCGTCATCCCTTCCCGTACGGTCTCGACGAGCGCTGGACTTACCGTATCCCGTTCCGACACGTCCACTCCCGCTTCACGTAACACCTGCTCCACGGTCGTCGCCATCGTGTACATCGTCTTCGCTTTGTCTTCAACGATGACGTTCACGGCAACCACCGGCTGATAACGAATCGTCATCCCTGAGGTGATCGGGGTACGGACGTCCGGGTAGACATCGTCTCCTTCCCGGACCGCGACCCCATAACGTAACAACACGTCACGTACCGTGCGTTCACGTGTCTCGATCGTCTCGATTTGACCGTAGCCGATTTGAAGCGACACCGTATTGGCTCGTTCGATATGGATGACGCGTTCAACCGGAAGCTCAGCACTTAAAGCCGGGGTCACATAATCAGCCTCGTCGATTTCAATGCCGGTCTCTTCCAGCACTTCAAGAACCGATTTGGCCCGCGTCTCATGTTCGATGCGCATCCCATCGTCAATGATGATGACTGGTTCTGGTTGGGTCATCACATAGGCGAACACCGCCACGACGAGGACGCCGATGCTTAACGTAATCCGTTTCAACATCACGGCAAACGGAACAAACGCTTGGCGTTAGCTGTCGTCGCTTCAGCCAAGTCTTCGAACGGCATGTCACGGAGCAACGCGATCTCTTCGGCGACATACGTCACGTACGCCGGCTCGTTCCGTTTGCCGCGGAAAGGAGTCGGGGTCAAGTACGGACAATCTGTCTCAACGAGAAGACGTTCGAGCGGGACGCGCTTCGCCACTTCTTTCGGCACTTTGGCATTTTTGAACGTCACCGGTCCACCGAGCGAGATGTAAAAGTTTAGGCGCAGACAGCGTTCTAGTAGCTCAACGGACATGCTGTAACTATGGAACACCCCGCCGACAACTTCCGCGTGCTCTTCTTCCAAAATGTCGAGAACGTCGGCTGTCGCTTCCCGGTTATGAATGACGATGGGCATATTCGTCCGCTTCGCGATGGCAATCTGTTGGCGGAACAGGCGTTGTTGCACGTCTTTCGGCGATTTGTCCCAATGGTAATCGAGACCGATTTCCCCGAGCGCCATCATTTTCGGATGCTCCATGAGCGTCTCGATTCGTTGTAAGTCAGCTGGTGTACAATCAATCGCATCGACCGGGTGCCAACCGACGATCGCGTAAATATCGTCATACGTTTCAGCGAGTTCGAGCGCACGTGTAATCGTCTCATTATCAAAACCGACGACGAGCAACGGCGATACACCCGCTTCTCGTGCCCGTTCAATCGTCGCGTCGACATCCTCTTTAAATTGCTCAGCATTAATATGGGTGTGCGTATCAATTAGCATGGTGCGTCCTCCTTGTTTAAACGAAGAGAGGGAGACCGAAGTCTCCCCCAAATTTATTTGACGATGGCCCCGTTCGGCATATTCTCAGATACGGTTGCAAGTTCTAACTTACCATCTTTATCGGCTGCCAAAATCATTCCTTGAGACAACTCGCCACGAAGTTTGACCGGCTTCAAGTTGGCGACGACGATGACTTTTTTGCCGACCAACTCTTCCGGTGCATACCATTCGGCGATGCCCGACACGATTTGGCGCGTCTCGTTACCGAGATCGACTTGAAGTTTTAACAACTTCTTCGCTTTTTTAATTTTGTCAGCTTCGACGATTTGTCCGACACGGAACTCGACTTGGTCAAAGACGTCGATTGTAATTTCAGGACGAACATCTTCATCCTTTGTTTCTTCCGGCGTCTCTTCTTCTACACGCGCTTTTGACGCTTGACGCATCATCTCTTGAATCGCGTCGATTTCCTCTTTTACGTCACGGCGCGGGAAGATCGGTGTCCCATCCGTGACGACCGCTCCGTCGAAGGCTGCGAACGTATCGAGTGCTTCCCAAGACATATCTTGCCCTTCAAGTCCGAGTTGACGGAACATTTCTTTTGGCGCCCGCGTCATGAACGGTTGAATCATGACTGCGACATGGCGAAGTACACCCGCAAGATGAGTCATCACCGAGGCGAGCTCAGTTTGTTTCGTCTCATCTTTCGCAAGTACCCACGGCTGCGTCTCGTCGATATACTTGTTCGCCCGGCTGACAAGTTGCCAAATGCTCGAAAGTGCGACTGAGAACTCCATATGCTCCATCGCCGCTTCCGTCTTCTTCGTCGTTTCTTCGACGACGTGAATCAATTCCGCGTCGAATGCCGTCACATTGCCCGCATAGGCAGGGACGTTGCCGTCGAAGTATTTCTTGATCATGGCAACCGTGCGGTTAAGCAAATTGCCAAGGTCGTTCGCAAGGTCGAAGTTTAACCGGTCGACGAACGCTTCCGGTGTAAACGTCCCGTCCGCTCCAAACGGCACTTCCCGGAGCAAGTAATAGCGGACCGAGTCAAGCCCGTAACGATCGATGAGCGGAATCGGATCGACGACGTTCCCTTTCGATTTCGACATTTTACCGTCTTTCATGAGCAACCAGCCATGGGCGAACACTTGCTTCGGCAACGGAAGATCGAGTGCCATGAGCAGTGCTGGCCAAATAATAGTATGGAACCGTACGATTTCTTTTCCGACCAAATGAACGTCAGCCGGCCAGTAACGATTGAATAGTTCGTCGTTTTCCGTGCCGTAGCCAAGTGATGAAATGTAGTTCGTCAACGCATCCACCCACACGTACACAACGTGTTTCGGATTTGATGGGACTTGTACACCCCAATCGAACGTCGTTCGAGACACAGCCAGATCTTGAAGTCCAGGTTTCAAGAAGTTGTTGATCATCTCTGTTTTCCGCGACTCCGGCAAGATGAAGTCCGGGTGCGCTTCAAAGTACTCGATCAACCGGTCTGCATATTTGCTGAGGCGGAAGAAATAGCATTCTTCCCGGACGAGCTCGACTGGGTGGCCGCTGTCAGGGCTCTTTCCGTCGACAAGTTGCGACTCTGTATAATACGTCTCATCCGGTACCGAATACCAACCTTCATATTCGCCGAGGTAAATATCTCCGTTTTTAAGAAGCGTCTCGAAAACGTGTTCGACGACAGCTTTATGGCGATCTTCGGTCGTGCGAATATAATCATCGTATGAGATTTCTAGACGATCCCAAAGCACTTTGATGTCTTTCACGACGTCATCAACGAACGCTTGCGGTGTGACACCCGCTTCTTTCGCTTTTTCTTGAATTTTTTGGCCGTGCTCATCCGTTCCCGTCAAGTAACGGACATCGAATCCTTTTAAGCGTTTGTAGCGGGCAATCGCATCGCCAGCCACTGTCGTATATGCGTGACCGATGTGTAATTTGGCACTCGGATAATAAATCGGAGTGGTGATATAAAAAGTAGGCTTCGCCATAGTTGTTCTCCATCCTTTCGACATTTGCAATTTCCATTATACACGGTTCGACAAAAGAATTTCCAAACCAATTGTTTGGAAATTCTTTTCAGATTGGAGACAAAGTCACGTTTCAGGCGAACTGAAACGTGACTTT
>NZ_JAFIFD010000034.1 GCF_020832205.1 Exiguobacterium sp.
GTTCGTCGTGTAGGATTGGACGGGGTTCCGCTTCGACTTGAACCGTGGCCGTTCGTTCTGCTTCTTGAAGAAGCGGTCGTACGCCTCGGCCAGATGTTTGACGCTGTTTTGCACAGACGTGCTATCGACTTCCTTCAGCCAGTCGAACTGTTGCTTCAAGATAGGAATTTCTTTCGAACAAGAGCCGTAGGACAGTCCTTTTCCAGTCGTCTCGTAGGTTTCTTCCCACTTCGCTAAGAAATGGTTGAAGACGAAGCGTGAACAACCGATCGTCTTGGCGATCAGCATCTCCTGTTCCGTTGTCGGATAGATTCGGAATTGATACGCTTTATGCTTCAACATGGTGTTCACCTCCTTTAGGTATTTATACCCAGAAGGAAGGGTGGCGATTCATCCCCCACTTTCACGAGGGCTTCGCCCGCCACGTTTAGAAGTGGGCGTATTCTCGCCTAATTTTGATAAAAAAATCGGAAGGCCACATCTCGTGGTCTTCCGATTTTTATTTAAAAAGCCATCGTTTTTTGCTCTTCAGAAGAAGCTCTGGCGAGTTCGATGACACGCGTCGTCAACAACGCGTCAGTGAGCGGGACGAGCGGGCGACGCGACACGTAGCTCGCCGCTAACTCGCGATAAAAATCAAGATAACGGCCCGTCTCGATAGCGACCGCGCTCGACTCTTCCCGGGTGAGCGTCCCGGTCTCAAGTACATCAGCTGTGATGGTTCCGTTGCGAAGGGCCGCTTCCTGCGGATCTAATCCGTACTTGATGAAACTGCCTTCTGTCCCGTGCAGTTCGAACCGGGGCGCCTCGCCGGCGATGAACGGATTAGATCGCAAATAAACCCGCTTTTCCCCGTATAAAAGGGTGATCATGAACCCATCATCGGATTGACCACCTTCCCGTTGCACCATCACGTCGGCTTGGACGCGCTCCGGTACGCCGAACAAGACGAGCGCTTGGTCAATCAAATGACTGCCGAGGTCAAATAATATCCCGGCACCCGGTCCTGCATTTTCACGCCAGCGATCGCGGACATGCGGGCGGAACCGATCGAACCGAGACTCGAACACTTTCCATTCTCCGACTTGTCTCTCTTCCAACAATGATTTGACGGTCAGGAAATCGCCATCCATCCGTCGATTTTGAAACACGTTGACGATGCCAGGGCTGTTTTGTTCGAGTGTGCGGAGCACTTCTCCTTCCGCTGTCGTCAAAAAGGCCGGTTTCTCGACGAGAACGTCTTTTCCTGCCGCTAGACAGATGCGAATCATTTCTTTATGTAAATCAGATGGCGTCGTAATGACGAATAGCGTCGCTTCACTCGAGAGTGCGTCCTCGAGTGTCCCGAACACATCGACGTTCGGAAGCTCGCGGCGGACATCTTCCGGACGAGATGAGACGACACCCGTCACCTCATATAGGTCCAACTCGTTTAAAAACGGCAAATGAAACGTTGTCGCCGAAAATCCAAATCCGACTAAAACCGTTTGAATCATATAATCTCCTCCTTCACTTCTGTCTTCAGTATAGCAAAAAGAGAGGTCGATTGACCTCTCACGCACTGACGCTCTCCTCGAGCCCGTATTCAAATGTGTTGTACCCGTTCCGTGACCCGACGAAGACGAATCCGAAACGTGGATAATAATCGTTCAAGAAATCGTTGTCCGCGACACAGTCAAGACGGATCGGCTCGGCGCCGTCCGCTTCTCGGAGGACATGCTCCATCAACTGTTGCCCGACACCTTGGCCTTTCAGCTGTTCGCTGACGACGATGCGATGGATGTATTGACCGCGCTCGCCATCTTCCCATAATTGATGGTCCCACTCGTCCGGTGGAAGCAAGGCGATCGAGGCCAATACAGCGTCCTCTTGCTCATATACGTAAACGTCACCGCTAGCGATGTCCGTCTCGACGCGTTTCAATAAATCTTGCTCCAAATATTCAGTCCATTGGTCGCTGCCTTGTTCATTAAGCGCTACGGCTCGTTGTTCGATTAAGTTCGCGATGTTTGAGGCATCGCGTTTCGTCGCGAGTCGAATCATAACGTCCTCCTTTAGTTATACAGTATTTGAAATACCAATATAACGGACGTTTCCGACCGATTTCAACCATCTTGCTTCATTCACGTGCGAAACAAGACGACCTCGCCGCCGTTCAGTTGATAACTGTACGTGAGCGTCGCGTTCAAACTATGAGAAACCGAACAATACCGGTCGACCGACAACTCAATGGCACGGCGTACACGCTCCTCAGGCATCTCGCCTTCTAGGACGTACAGAATGTGGATCGCGGTGAACCGTTTCGGATGTTCCGTCGCCCGCACCCCGTCGATCTCCATCTCGAATGATTCAAGCGGCAAGCGCATCTTGTGGAGAATCGAGACGATGTCAATCCCGGTGCATGCCGCTGTCGCCTGCAACAGCATCTCGGTCGGTCGCGGACCTTGATTCAATCCGCCGACGTCTTCGCCCGCATCTAGCGTGACGCGATGGCCTGACGGTGTGAGCGATTCAAACGCCATCCCTTGTCTCCAATTCACTTTCATGTTCATCTATATCTCCCCCTTTGTTTCGATAGCATACTATTCCCCCGAATGAGGTATGATAAAGCTAGAAGTATAATTTGTCGTTAGGAGTGTGCCTTATGGATTGGTCCGTCATTTTTAGTTGGGGTCTGTATATCGTCCTCGGATTGAACTTATTATTCGCGCTAGCCGTCATTTTCGCAGAACGCCGTGATGTCGGGGCGACGTGGGCCTGGTTGCTCGTCTTGTTTTTCTTGCCGATTCTCGGATTTATCGTGTACTTATTCCTCGGAAGACAATTGAAGAAAGATAACTTCTTCAATTTGAGCGTCGAGGAACGCTCGTTCCACTCGCTTCAAGTCGAGAGCCAGATTGAACAGTTACGACGGAAAGAGATGACGACCGAGCAACCGCTGTTTGAGAAATATGAACAGTTGCTCGAGATGAACCTCCGTTCTTCGAAGTCGCTCGTCAGTGTCCACAACAAATCAGCCATCATGCACGACGGCGAACAGAAATTTAAGGCGCTCATGGACGATATTCGCAACGCAGAGACCGAGATCAACGTGCAATACTACATCATTCAGCGCGACGCTCTCGGTAAAGCGCTCATCCACGAGTTGATCGAACGGGCCAAGGCCGGAGTGAAAGTACGCCTGTTATATGACGCCGTCGGTTCCCGCAGTTTGCGCAACTCCGACTTTAAAGAACTGATCGCCCATAACGGTGAAGTCCGTGTCTTCTTCCCACCGACACTCGGGCTGATCAATTTCAAACTGAACAACCGAAACCACCGTAAGCTCGTCATTATCGATGGAAAAATCGGCTACGTCGGCGGTTTCAACGTCGGTACGGAGTATCTCGGCCTCGTCGAGAAGTTCGGATATTGGCGCGATACCCATCTCCGTGTCGAAGGGGACGTCGTCTACCACCTTCAACATCGTTTCATCTTAGATTGGAATTATTCCGGGCACGACAAACACGACCCGGAGAACACGTTCTGCTTCGCCCGTCACGACATCAAAGACAAGTCACCGATGCAAATCGTCACGAGTGGACCGAACTCCGACACGGAACATTTGAAAAATATGATGATCAAAATGATCATGTCGGCCAAAAAGCGGGTCATCATTCAAACGCCATATTTTATCCCGGATCCAAGTTTCATGGACGCCTGTAAGATGGCGCTCCTCTCCGGTGTCGAGATGGACATCATGATTCCCGGTAAACCCGACCATCCGTTCGTCATGTGGGCCTCGCTATCATTCCTCGGCGAGTTGTTGGACTACGGGGCGAACGTCTATATGTATGACGAAGGTTTCTTGCACGCGAAGACGCTCGTCGTCGACGACGAGATTGCGACGGTCGGGACGACGAACTTGGACGCCCGCAGCTTCCGGTTGAACTTTGAAGTGAACGCCCTCATCTACGATCAAGCCGTCGCTTTACAACTCGCTTCGTTATTCGAGTCAGACATCGCCGTCAGCCGGCGGTATACGGTCGAGGATTACGCCGAACGAAAATGGACAGTCCGCATGCGAGAAGGCGTCTCGCGGCTATTGAGCCCGATTTTATAATGTCAGTGTGGTCCGTTTCTAATTATAGAGCGGACTTTTTAGTTCAGATAAAGATTCCAACATGAGGAGGACGTGGGATGTCAATCCAATCAACATGTGAAGCCTGTATGCGCCGAGCAGTCGACGTCATTGAGACGAACGACGACCCGGTTCAACCGTACCACCTCTGCGCCTCGTGCCACGAACGGCTTCATTCATATGCCCTGCGGCCGATTGAGTGGTACAACTTGGCGAGTGTACATACTTCGTTCAAACCGCTGTTGCATGACGACTTATATGATGAAGATGGCACGGCGTGTCAACCGGAAGTAGAAGTCGTTGTCACGAAGCAAGACAAAGCGCCATCACTCGAAGACGTCCAAAGCGACGTCCAGACGCTCCTCTCGTTCGCCGTCTCAAGATGGTTTGTAGAGGACGATGTCGTACATGCATTGAGACGCCATGACGTGCTCGAGCTGTTTGATGCCCTCAAAACGAGATATGAAGACACATCAAACGCTGACGTGAAAGCTCGCCTGCTCGAAATCGTCGCTGACGTTATGAACATACCGGCAGCCGACTGGATACGCGGTCTTTGGCATGATTTTGACGTGCAACTACTCGATTCACTCGCTGCTGCGACGGCGAGCAGTCTGCCGACCGAAGAAGGCTTACGACTCGTTTATGGGCAGTTAAGTAAAACCAATCCAAAAGACCTCCCACACCTCGCATTCTTATGTTTAAATCGCTTCCAATCCCCAGACGTGCTCGATTGGATCGAGTTAAACTGTGACGCATTCGACAGCAACTGGGCGAGCCTCGCCGCCGTCAGCATGCCGACGTGGCACAGAATAAAAACTTGGCTAAAATGTGGAAGGCCGCTCAGTTTAGTTGCACTCGAAGCGATGGTCAGTTGCGCAGAAGGCTATGGTGGATTTTATGTCGAGAGTCAAGCACCCCGAATTCTCGAGACGCATCTCGACGAAATTGAGCCGGTTTTGACCGAGTTTGAACGAAACGACGCCGTACCCCGAGTGAGACGACAGCTTGCGATCATCTTACAAAACAAGGAAGGCATCTTTACGTGACACAAATCAAGAGAAGGAAGAGATATGCGCAGATGCATATCATTTCCTTCTCTTTGTCTGTCGGCTAGCAATACGAGAATCGATTTTAGTATGGGTTTTGAATAATCCTTGACAGTTTTTTAGATTCAACACATTTCTCTATCTTTTGAGCTAATTTATTTCCAATTGAGGGTATAAAGTATCAATACGAACGTCCTAAGCTTTCATTTTCCACCCGGAAAGGAGGAAGTATGCGTTCGCGCATATGTCACATATGGCTGATCCTAGAGAGCATCAAGATGCAATTGCAGCACGAATCGATCCTTCCTCATGGGACGAACTACCGGTTGGCCTGTTCGCGTTCGATCTCGCCGGACGCATCATCAGTTATAACGATGCGTTCCTCGGTTTGTTAGATGTGTCCGCAACGACCGAGTTGGCGTTTGAGCGTTGCACGTCACCCCATCTGAATTTAGTCGAGGCATCACACCGGGTTCTCTCCGGGGAGACGGTCCGCGTCTCGGGCTGGTTCCAAGCTCCGAATCGACCACCCCGTTTCATCCGGGCGACGATGTCTCCGAGCGCC